>CAIWOY010000119.1 GCA_903914415.1 uncultured Phycisphaerales bacterium
CTTCGGTCTGCTCCTTTACTGCCAGTTCGTGCTCATCCACAAGATCGTCAACTATGCCTATCGGGGCTACGACGCGCTCCTCGATGCCGCCGGCGTGCTGCGCCGCCAGGGGGAGTACGCCCACACGATCGCCGAGAACAGCAGCCTGTCCGAATGGGCCAAACGCATCGTGCACCGCGAGAAGGACTTCGAGTTTCTCCGCGACAGCATCCAGGGGGCGATCGTCCGTCAGGACTGGGAGGCGGCCGAGCACCTCATCCGCGACGTCGACACGGTCTTCGGCTACCACGACGCCGCCGCACGCTTCCAAGAGCAGCTCGAGCAGGCCCGCAAGGCGACCAGCGAGGAGCGGGTCGCGGCGGCCCTGGCGCGGTTCGACAAGCTGTGCGATGACGAGAAGTGGGAGCAGGCGCGCCGCGAGTGCGAGCGGCTCAAGACGTTGTTCCTCAGCGATCCGCGGATCGCGTCGCTGGCGGGCGAAATCGAGGCGCGGCGGCAGGAGTACAAGCACAAGCTGCTGGCAGACTACGACGAAGCCGTGCGCAACGCGGACGTGGACCGGGCGCACGGTCTGCTCTTCACGCTCGACAAGTACCTCACGCCCAAAGAGGCGGAGGCGATCAAGCAGTCGGCGCGCGGGGTCTTTCGGGCGCGGCTGGAGCAGCTTCGCACGCAGTTCAGCCTGGCGGTCGCCGACCAGGAGTTTGGCAAGGCGATCACGGCCGGCGAAGAGCTGATCAACGAGTTCCCGAACAGCGGGTACGCCGGCGAGATTTCCAAGATGATGCCGGTACTCCGTACGCGTGCCGAGCAGCAGCAGAAGGCGCCTCATGCGGCCGCCGTCGCCCGCACCACACCCTCGTGACGAGTTCGCTCGCCGCCTGGGTCGTCCGTGCTTCGTCGTGGCCCGGGCTCCGGGCCGCGTGAACCTGATCGGGGAGCACACCGACTACAACGAGGGGTTCGTGCTCCCAATGGCGCTGGAGCAAAGCACCTGGGTCGCCGCCGCGCCACGTGACGACGGATGCATCCGGGTCGTAGCCACGGACCTCGACGATGAACGGACCTGGTCGATTCAGGAGTGGCGCGCAGCGCGCTACCCGGCGTGGACCCGCTATATCGCGGGCGTCGCCGAGCTGTTGCGCCGCCGCGGCGCCCGGCTCGACGGTGCGGATGTGCTGATCCGCAGCGAAGTGCCCGTGGGCGGCGGGCTCTCCAGCTCTGCGGCGCTCGAAGTGGCGACCACGCTCGCCCTGGGCACAATCGGCGACCGCGTCCTCGGCGCTACGGAGCTGGCCGACCTGTGCCGCAGCGCGGAGCACGAGTTCGCCCAGGTCCCCTGCGGCATCATGGATCAGTACGTCAGCGTCCTGGCGCAGGTGAATTGCGCCCTCCTGCTGGACTGCCGCACGCGCACGTGGGAGCACATCCCGCTCGACCTGCACGGACATACCGTGCTGGTCGTGAACTCCGGCGTACACCACGCGCTGGCGGCGAGCGAGTACGCCCTGCGTCAGCAGCAGTGCCGCGACGCGGTCGCATATTTCCGGCGAGTCGATCCGCGCGTGCAGGCCCTGCGCGACGTGAGCGCCGATATGGTGCGCCAGCAGGCCGGCGATATGGACCGCGTGCTCGCGGCCCGTGCCCTGCACGTAGCGACGGAAAACGAGCGCACTCTGGCCGCGGCTGCGGCATTGCGGCGCAGCGACCTGGCGGAGTTCGGGCGCCTGATGAATGACTCGCATCGCTCGCTCCGCGACGACTACCAGGTCTCGTGCCGCGAGTTGGACCAACTGGTCGAGATCGTGGCATCCGTGCCCGGCGTGCTTGGCGCCAGGATGACCGGCGGAGGCTTCGGCGGGTGCCTCGTCGCACTCGTGCCAGACAGGCGGGTCGCGGCGGTCGAGGCGGCCGTGCGAGAGAAGTATGATGCCGCCGGCGACGGCCCGGCGCACGTCATCCGAACGCGCCCCGGCCCTGGCGCGGCAATCGAGGTTTCGGGAGCATAACGGCGTGGACCCGGCGTCCTTACTGGCCAAGCTGAGTGCGCGACAGGACCTGACGCCCGATGAGGCGCGCGGGCTGTTCGACGCCGTCATGGAAAACCGGCTCGACGCGCCCACGTTGGGCGCAATTCTCACGGCGCTGACTGCTAAGGGCGAGACCGTCGAGGAACTCGTCGCCGCGGCCCAGGCGCTGCGCAGCCGGGCGTGCCCCGTGCGCCTGCCGCCCGGTGTGCGTGCAATCGACACGTGCGGGACCGGCGGCGACGGCCAGCCGATCTTCAACGTGTCCACGACCGTGGCGATCGTCGCAGCCGCGGCCGGCGCCACCGTCGCCAAGCACGGCAATCGCAGCAACGTGCGCCCCAGCGGGTCCGCCGAGGTGCTCGCAGCGCTCGGCGTGGACGTGGACGCGGACGTGCCGGCGCTGGAGCGTTGCCTGGAGCAATGTCGCGTCGCATTCCTCTACGCCGTCCGGCTTCATCCCGCGATGAAGCACGCGGCCCCGGTCCGCCGGGCGCTCGGGACGCGGACCATCTTCAACCTGCTCGGGCCGCTGACGAATCCCGCTGGCGTCCGACGGCAGTTGGTCGGCGTCAACCGCCCCGAGCTGGTCGAGACCATGCTTACCGCCCTGCAACGGCTTGGCGCGGAGCGCGCCATGGTCGTGCACGGGTTGGAGGGCTTGTGTGACCTCAGCATCGCGGGACCCAGCCGCGTGGGACGCTGGGACGGGCAGCGCGCGACATTCGAGGAGGTCGATTGCCGCGTGATCGGCGCCACGCCGAGCAGCCTCGCGCCGCTCCATGTTCGCAGCCCGCAGGAAAGCGCGGCGATGATCCGTGCCGTACTGGACGGTCAACCCGGTCCGGCCCGCGAGATGGTCATTTTCAACGCCGCCGCGGCGCTGTGGGTCGCGGGATTGGCGGCGGATTGGGCCGATGGAGGGGAGCGTGCGCGCGTTGCTGTGGACACTGGCACGGCGCGCACAACGCTCGTACGGTGGGTCGCGATGTGCGGGGTGGGTGGTGCACGGTGAGGGCAGGCAGGCCCCGCGCAGGAGCAGAGCCGGCGTGTCCTCACGCCGGTCTTCCGGGCTGAGGACAGCCCGGCTCGGTTGGCGCGGGCACGCCGCCTATGGGCTGCGCAGGTTCACGGTCGCTTGGCGCGCGATCTACTCACATGCGTGCTGGAGGTACTCGGGCTTCCAAACCCACTGGGTGCTGCCGCCATCGGCCCACCACGACCGGCCAGGCTGCATCGGCCAACGCTCAGAAAGGGCCTGGCTCAGCCAGCGCTTCAGCAGCCGACGCACGACCTTGGGATCCGTGTCGGCGGACACCAATGCGTGCACGTGATCCGGACCGGCGGCCACCGCATGACAGGTCCAGCCGCCACGGTCACACACCTGGGGTACCGCCGACTCGACCACCAGGCGCTGTTCGACCGTCAGCTCGACGATCGCAAAAGACATGCGAGCACGCTCCGCGGCGGCGCGACGCGGGTCCACAGGAAGAAACGGCTCTCCGGGAGTGTTGTGCAGACGATCCACAGTCGGGCGACCGTCGCCGTGCAAACGTGATCCGTAAGTACCGAATGTGATGTGGTAGGCAAGCGGAACCCCGGGCATCGGCAGGCCCCCTTGTCAACTGAGCCGGCGTGTCCTCACGCCGGCGCTCCAAACTGGGGACAACCTCTTCGTTCTGCGTCCGGGCTGAGGACAGCCCGGCTCGGTTGTTTGACCGGGCTGGGGACAACCAGGCGCGGCTATTCCTCTTCCACGTCCTTCGTCTTGTACTGCGCGACGATTTGCTGCTGGACGTTCGGCGGGACCACGTCGTAGTGGCTCAGCTCCATCATGTAGCTGCCCTGGCCGCCGGTGACGCTCTTGAGTTGCGAGGCGTAGGTCGCGACCTCCGCGAGCGGGACCTGGGCGCGGACGCAGACCTGGTTGCCCGGGAGCATGTCCTGCCCGAGGATCTGGCCGCGCTTGCCGGCGATGTCGCGCGTGATGTCGCCCATGAACTCGGTCGGGATGGTGACTTCGATGTTCACGACCGGCTCGAGCAGAATGGGCTTGCACTGGGCGAAGGCCTCTTTGAATACCTGCCGGCCGGCGATCTGGAAGGCGATATCCTTGCTGTCGACCGGGTGGGTCTTGCCGTCCACCAGCGAGACCTTCACGTCGACGACCGGGAAGCTGGCGATGACGCCCTTCTTCATCTGCGACTGGACGCCCTTGTCCACACTCGGGCGGAACGCTTGGTCGATCACGCCGCCGAAGATCTTGTCGATGAACTCGTACCCCTTGCCGCGCTCGTTCGGCTCCAGGTCGATGGCGACCTCGGCGAACTGGCCCGCGCCGCCGGTCTGCTTCTTGTGCCGGTACTTGACGTACTTCACGGACGCCGAAATCGTCTCGCGGTATGGGATCTTGGGCGGCCTGGTGTCCACCTCGAGCTTGAAGTAGCGCTTCATCTTGCTGCGGATGACGGTCAGGTGCTGGTCGCCGAGCCCGCGCATCACCAGCTCGTTGGTGTCCTGCTCGCGCTGGTACTCGAAACACGGGTCCTCTTCCGCGTAGCGGTGCATCGCGCCGCTGATCTTCTCCACGTCGCCGCGGGCCTTCGGCTCGATCGCCAAGGCGAACATCGGCGTGGGGGTCTTCAGCCGCGGGATGCGTCCCTCGCCGGCCTTGGAGAAGAGCACGTCGCCGATCTTGAAGTCGAGCTTCGCGAACGCGACCAGATCGCCTGCGCTAGCGCAGTCGATCTCGGCGTGGTCGGCGCCGTGGAGCTTGAGCATGTGCCCGGGGCGTTGCCCGCGGCGGTCCCCGGCGACGAACACCTGTCCGTCGATCGTGAGCGTCCCGCTGTGGACGCGGGCCACCGAATACTTGATGTTGCTCTTGGGATCGGTCGTGATCTTGAAGACCTGGGCGATAAAATCGCCGTCGGCTTTGGGCTCGATCGGCGTTTCCTTCGCCGCCTCGCCCTCGCCGACAATCAGCTTGCGCTGCTTGCCCACGACCGGCGCGGGGGCGTAGCGCACGAGCGCATCCAGCAGCTCCTTGACGCCGACGTCGTGGCGGGCACTGACGAACACCACCGGCACGACGTGCCCGGACGCGACCGCCTTGCCGATGGCCGGCCCGAGCTTGTCGGGCGGGACCGAGCCGGTCTCCATGAACTGCTCCATCAGCGCATCGTCCGTCTCGACGATCGCGTCGATGAGCGCGGTGTGGCATTCGCCCACGTCCAGGATGTCGGCCTTCCCGGAGTCGTTCGCCAGGCAGTCAATTACCGCCTGGCCGCCGCTGGTCGGCAGGTTGATGGCGTGACACTCGTTCCCGAAGCTCTCGCGGACGCTGTTGAACAGCTCGGCGAGCTGGACGTTCTCCGCGTCGATACGGCTGATGACGATTATCCGGGCCAGGCCGTGCTCCCTGGCGAGGTTCGCCATGCGCCGCGTGTTGACGCCGATGCCGCCGAAAGCGGAAACGACGATCACCGCGGTCTCGACGGCCGGCAGGGCCGAGATGGCAAGCCCGCAGTAGTCCGGCATGCCGGGCGCGACGACGGCATTGATCAAGTGCCCGTCGTGCTCCAGATGGAAGAGGCTCGAATCGACACTGTGCTTGCGCTCCTTGGACTCGTCGTCGTAATCCAGGTGGCTGCTCCCGTCCTCCACGTTCCCGAGCCGGGTGGTCAGGCCCGCGCGGTGGAGGATGGCCTCGCCCAGGGTGGTCTTCCCGGCGGCGGCGTGCCCCACGAAAGCCACGTTGCGGATCTTCTCGACGTCGAATACAGCCATGCCCGAGCCTCCGGTCCGGCGTTCAAGGTTTTCGCCCCGTCCCGGGACGAAACGGGCAGTATAGCGGGCATGGCAGCGATTCCAAGGCGCCGCGGCCCCGCGGCCCGGCCCACGCGACCCGCCGCGTTCCGCGGCGCATTGCCTCGTCGGCCCGCTTGACGGATCAGTGCCCAGGCGGAGCGCGCGGCCGGGCTCCGGACGGTGCGCCCCGAGTTCCTCACCTTCCGAAGGGGGCCAGCGGCATTGCACCCACTAGCAGTCCGCCGCAGAAGTAGCGTCGGCCCCCCGTGGCCGACGTAGAATACGAGAAAACACGGCCTTCGTGAGCGGTCCTCGGCGGCGAAGGTCCTTTTGCGGCGGACTGCTAAGAGCCCTTATCAAAGCCTGGGTGTTTCGACCCTCCCCCGGCCCCTCCCTCAGAGGGAGGGGGGTTTTGTCAGGCACACAAAACGATCCAGCAGTCGCGGCAGAAAATCGCCCTCGGGGCCCTTGACAGCAGCCGGGCGGGAGTTACACTCCCACAAGAGTGTTGCAAGACTCCATAAAGAGTGTTCGCGTTCCAACAGGACCTTTGTAGGCCGTCGGCGGACCCAATCCAACGGTCATGGAGTACGACGATGATCGAACGGATCACCCTAACGGGCGGGCGGGGCAAGGACGGACGGGCGGAGCAGGTTGCAAGCGTCGATTTCGCAATGGGGAACGTCGTCAGCATTGTCGGCCCGACCGGCTCAGGCAAGACGACGCTGATCAGCGATCTCGAGCTCTTCGCCGACGGGTCAACGCCGACCGGGCGACGTGTCCTGATTGACGGCGTGACGCCGCCGGCCGAGTACCGCGAAGACCCGTCGCAGAACCCGATCGCCCTCATCACGCAGCACACAAGTTTCCTCTCCGACCTGCCGGTGGGCGACTTCCTCCGCATTCACGCCGGCGTGCGCAGCCGCGACGGCGTGGTGGCGGAAGCCGTCGTGTCGCAGACGCTGGCGTTCGCGAATCAGCTTACCGGCGAGCCCGTTCTGCCGGCGCTGCGCATGACCGAGCTGTCGGGCGGGCAGACGCGCGCCTTGCTGATCGCCGACGCGGTGGTCATCGGCAACGCCCCGATCATCCTCCTCGATGAGATCGAGAACGCGGGCATTCACCGCATGAAGGCGCTGGAGTTGCTGCGGCAGTACCGCAAGATCTTCGTCTTCGTCACGCACGACCCCTACATCCCGCTGCTCTCCGACTTCCGCGTGGTGATGGCCGCGGGCGCGATGACCAAGGTGATCCGCAGCGGCGAGGCCGAGCGCCGGCTGGCCCAGCGCGTCCGAGTAGCCGACGACCTGCTGGCCGGGTTCCGCGAGCGGATCCGCAGCGGCGGGGAGTTCTCGGCCGACGAGCTGGAGGCGGTGGCATGAAGCTGGCCATCTGTGCGGGGCCGGCCACGTGCGGCAAGACCTCGGTGCTGCGACATACGACCCGCAAGCTGCTGGCACGCGGCAGCCGGGTCGCGTTCCTGAAGATCGACGTGCAGTACGCCGAGGAGGACGAGGAGCTGGCCCGCGAGTTCGGCATTCCGACGAAGAAGGTCTACTCGGGCGAGTTGTGCCCCGATCACTGCAACGTCATGGTGCTGGGTGAGGCGCTGGAATGGGCCGAGCGCGAGGCCGCCGACGTGCTGCTCGTCGAGACGGCAGGACTCTGTCTGCGCTGCTCGCCGTACGTCGATGGCGGGCTGGGGATTGTCGTCCTCGAAGCGACGAGCGGGATGAACCTGCCGCGGAAGATCGGGCCGATGCTCAGCCTCGCGGATGTCGCGGTGGTGACGAAGATCGACCGCGTCTCGCAGGCGGAGCGCGAGGTGTTCCGCGCCCGCATTCTCGACGCCGCACCGGACATACGCGTGCGCGAGGTCAACGCGCTGCACGGCATCGGCATCGACCCGCTCGTCGAGCGCATGCGGGCGACGCCGGACGTCTGCGGCGAGTTGACGCTGCGCGGCAATCCGCCGGTCGGGACGTGCACGATCTGCGTGGGCAAGAAGACGGTCGGGTGGAAGTCGCACTTCGGCGTCGTGCGTCCGCTGGAGAACCAGACGTTCTACCGCGGGGAGTAAGCATGGCCGGCGAGCCGCGCATCTACTTCGACAACGCCGCCACGACGCCGGTGGACCCGCGCGTGCGGGCGGCGATGGCGCCGTATCTCGACGGTTGCTTCGGGAACCCATCGAGTCTGCATGTCGAGGGGCGCACGGCGCGGGCCGCGGTCGAGCAGGCGCGGCGGCAGGTCGCAACGCTGGTCGGCGGGCCGCCGGGCCGCGGGATCTTCACCGGCAGCGGCACGGAAGCGGACAATCTCGCCCTGGTCGGCGTGGCGCGGGCTTTCGCCGGCCAGCCGGTGCACATCGTCACGAGTGCGATCGAGCATCCAGCCGTACGCGAGACGTGCGCTTGGCTGGCGCAGCGCGAGGGCGTAAGCGTGACGTACGCGCCAGTCAAGTCGGATGGGATTGTTGATCCGGACGAAGTGGCGGCGCTCATTGGGGCCGAGACGCGGCTCGTGTCGATCATGGCCGCCAACAACGTGGTTGGGACCTTGCAGCCGGTGCGCGAGACGGCGCGGGTCGCGCATGCGCGCGGCGTGCTGTTCCATACGGATGCGGTGCAGGCGGCCAGTTGCTTGTCGCTGGACATGCAGCGCGACGGGATCGACCTGCTGTCGCTGTCGGGGCACAAGCTGTACGGACCGAAGGGCATCGGGGCACTCGTGTGCGGTGACAATGTGCCGCTGACGCCGGTGATTCACGGCGGCGGGCAGGAACGCGGGCTGCGCTCGGGGACGGAGAACGTCGCCGCGATCGTCGGGTTCGGCGAGGCGGCGCGATTGTGCAGCGCGACGCGCGGCGAGGAAGCGGCGCGCCTCGTGCAGCTTCGCGAGCGGTTGATCGAGGGGATTCGGGCGCGCGTGCCGAACGCGTACGTGATCGGCGATCTGTATCGCCGGCTGCCGGGGCACGTGTGCCTGGGCTTCGCGGGACAGGAAGGCGAGAGCATCAAGCTCATGCTGGCGCTGGACGAGGCCGGCGTGGCGGTGTCGACGGGGAGTGCGTGCAGTGCCCACAAGGCGTCGGAGCCGTCGTACGTGCTGACGGCACTCGGGTTCGACGCGCTGCGGGCGCGCGGGGCGCTGCGGATCACGCTCGGGCGATTCAACACGGAAGGGGAAGTGGACCGGTTCCTGGACCTGCTCCCGCGTGCCGTCGGCACACTGCGGCCGATCACGACCCGCGCGGGAGCCGTGGCGGGAGTATGCTCATGACGACGGCGGATGTCGCTTTGCCCGGGCTCGATTGCGGACTGTGCGGATTCAAACTGTGTGCGGACCTGGCGGCCCGGTTGCCGGCGCAGCCCGAGTTGCTGGAGCGCTGCATTCACCTCGCGCCAAAGCCGACACCTTCGACCCTCCCCCAACCCCTCCCTAAGAGGGAGGGGGGTGAGACGACGACCCTCCCCCGGCCCCTCCCTGAGAGGGAGAGGGGCGCGGCGGCGACGACTGTGGCGGCGCCACGGCGGGCCGCGGGGCAAGCCCTGCCCGTCATGCCGCGGGCGGAAGTGGAGCCGACGTGGCAGGACAGTCTCGGACGCGAGTTCGACTTCTATCTGGAGCATTTCCCGGAGGAGCCGGGGCCGCGCGAGACGATCCTGCCGCACAACCCGCTGCTCACGCGCGAGATGGAGATCAAGGTCGGCGACGTGCTCATCGGGCGGCCGCTGGGGATGTCGTGCGGGTGCCCGATCACACACTGCGGCGTGGCGACGGAAGTCGATCCGCGGACCGGCGTCATCGTGTGGTGCGTCACCGGCCCGCTACGGCCGCGGCAAGAAGGCTTCAAAGACCTCGGCTACTACAGCGCGGAAGCGTACGACGGGCTGATCCGGAAGCAGCGGCCGGAGGTGGAGGTGAAGATCGGAATGCGCTACTTCTTCCAGCCGCGGATGTGCATGCTGCAATGGCGGCACAGCGGGCTGGTGAACTTCATGAACCGGACGAAGGAGGGCTTGCAGGTGCGGCTGGAGGGGCTGTGGATTGGGTGAGCGGCCGCCGACCACGAGGGACCGAGGGGCCGCCAAGGGACCGAGGGATCAAGGGGCGGAACGCGGGCGGGAGCGGGGACGGGCGCGTTGTTCCGGCGCGGGCTCCGCGGTATGCTGCGGGCCAGATGGCCAGGGGCGGATGGTGCGGCCCCTTCGTCGGCGCGGGTGTTGGGGGTGGTACAAGAGCGTGGGAGCCTGGGCGCGGGACCGGCGCGCTGGGACCACCCAGCGCAGCAGGGCCGCGCCGACGCAGGTCGGCGGCAGCCCCACCAGGCGGTTTCTCGCAGAAGGAGCCGGACATGGCGCAGTGGTTCTACATGAGGGACGACCAGAAGCGAGGGCCCGTCGATACGGCCACGCTCAAGCAGCTCGGCATGAGCGGAGAGTTGGCACCGACGGATCCGATCTGGCGCGAGGGGCTGACCCAATGGGTCTGGGCATCGCAGGCGAAGGGTTTGTTCCCTGAGCCGGTTCTCGCGCCAGAGCCGAGTCAATGTGTCCCGGCGCGGGCCGTGGGGCCGGCGCCGGAACTGGACTCGAAACGGGAAGAGAAGGCCCGTCCTTTCTGCGGAGAGCTCATCCTTGTCGTGGCAAAGAAATGCAAACACTCCGGCGAGTTTCTGGACCACTCTATTGAGCGACTGAGGGTTGGCGACCATCCGGCCATCTCTGCCGAGTCTTTGCCGGAGCCAACAAGACCAACACGTGCGAAGTACAATCCCGCGAGCCACACGTTCAGTGGGACGACGACTCTTCTCGTGAAGCTCGCCATGCGTGCGATCCAGGACCTTGGGTGGAAGCTGGACAATGTCAACGAGACGATGGGGATGGTCACATTTGAAACTGGAATGACTTGGGGCTCTTGGAGCGGCGTTTCTTGTTCGTTGAGTATTGAAGAGGTCTCCGCAAACGAGTTCCGCGTAACTGGCACAGGAAAACAGAATGTCCGGGGCGGACAACTTCTCGCGCTCGACCTCGGCGGTGAAGCGCAAGGTAAGGTCAAGAGGGCCATAAACAAGATGAAGGAGTTGGCGCGCTGACATTATCATTGCATCAGGAGTAGCGCGTCGAGGACCGCCGGAACGCGTCGGTCGGCGCGCTTTGTAGAAATGGGTGCCTGTCCCTGCTCTATGCTCTACCGGGCAGATTCAGCCGCTTGTTATACGCCTCTCGCTTGAAAGACCAATGCCTGAAACAACACGTCCTCCCAGAGCGGGTCGAAATCGGGATCGACGCGCGCCAGTTCCTTGTAATAGGGCTGCAGGACAACGGCACGATCTAGGAAAGCCAGGGCTTGAAAGCGATCACCCATCAGCGATTTCACGCATGCGAGATTGTAAAGGATCATGGGATTCTCGCCCTCTCTGGCGAGCTCGGAGAACCCAGCATCGGCCGCAGCGAGGTGCTGGAGCTTCATGAGCGCGAGCGCTCGGTCCTTTCGGAGAAGGAATGAGTCAGAGAACTTGTCAAGTCCGAGGTCCGCCACGGCGTTCATGCGGGCATAGCGGGAGGATGCCTTCCTACCATTTGTAGATTCGCCATGGAGGAACCATGTATCAGCCAGTAGATGATACGCATCCTCCCCGCCTTTACCGCGCTGCGTGGCCGGCGAGAGGATCCGTATGACCTTCCGAAAGTGGCCGGCCTCGAACTCACTCCAAGCACGTGACATGATCGCCTTGCGGGTCGGATAAGTTGTTCTTGACTGATGAGTTGGACGCGGACGCGATTCCCTCGAACCGAGAAGGAGCCGCTTCTGCATTTTCGTGCGCTCGTCGCTGTGCCCACGCTCCAGGACGACAAATACTGCTTCGTTGATTGCCGCGATTATCTTCTGCGTCAGCCGGGGTGTCAATCGCAGTCCCTTGTATTTCACGGCCTGGTCGGTCGTTAACATGCTGGGAATGCTCTGATGTTCCTGAATTACTGGAATGATGGGTTTGCCCAAGGCCATTGCCCGCCCGAGCTCCAACATGACGTTTGGATTGTGGTCCGAGATGAACGCTACGATGGCATTGCAGTGATGTATCGCGTGCTCAATTGTGGGAAGCCATCGGCCCGTCTTCAGGTTAAGGCAGGAGACTGGTACCAGGTATCCAAAGTGTTTCCTGACTGCCGGAGCCAACTCGCCTTCAACGTATTTCCGAATTTGCGGAGTCGCTGGAAATGAAAGGAAAACGGTGCGCATCAGACGCGGCCGCGGGTCAACGAGAGCAGCGATCCTGTCTTGCCTTCCTGGTTTCATAAGGCTCCAATCTCATCGGTGCCCAACAAGGTCCAGGCCGATTCGCCTAGCACCCCAAACATCGACCGGTGTGCTGTATGAGATATCCAGAAATGCGGTGGCGATTCCGGCCTAACTCATTCACCTGCCGCTACCTGCGACAACCAGGCGCTCCTATCATGGCGTGTTACACGGATCGGCATAACGCCCTCACTGCCGCGGTGCCACCGGTGCGTGGTAGCCGCAGTCCGATCAGATACGGAGGCGGACGGGCGCCAGGATGGCTCACGGCACCCGGGTGAGGCGCGGGCGATGCCGCGCGATTGAGCGGGGCCGGGTTGCGGTGGTTTTGTTGCATAGGTCACACTCCCGGCGACGAAGGGGCCTGCGGTAGACGCCGCGGGCCGATATATGAGGAGCATAACGCGGAGCGGTGACGGTGACAATGGGCGTAAGCACGGCGACGCGGGCGGGCGGCGGCGGTATGATGGGGTAGGCGCACAGGAGAACACGATGGGACAGAAGGCCGATGACTCCACGAAGCTGATCGAGGTCAGGAGCGAGGCGCAGGCGGCGCTGATTGTCGCGGCGCTGGAGGACGCCGGGATCAACGCGAATGCGCAGGGCGGGCTGACCGCCGGGTTCCGGGCGGAAGCGCCCGGCGGTGTCGACGTTTTCGTGCGGCGGTCCGATTTGGAGCGCGCTCGGGAGGTTCTGCGCGAGATCAAGGTCAACTGAGGCGGGGCGCGAGTCGGGAGCACGTGGTCGGCGACGGCCGGCGAGGCAGCATGGCCGCTACGTGCGCGCGGGGCGCCTTGTGGCCCGCATTGACAGCCGTAGGCACATGGTCCGCGACGGCCGGCAGGGGCGCCGGCCGCTACATTTGCCAGGCGGGGGTGGCG
This sequence comes from uncultured Phycisphaerales bacterium, assembly GCA_903914415.1. Classification (GTDB taxonomy): domain Bacteria; phylum Planctomycetota; class Phycisphaerae; order UBA1845; family Fen-1342; genus Fen-1342. The sequence continues at coordinate 13,022 of CAIWOY010000119.1, forward strand.
CGACTGGCGGGCGGGGACGCCCACCCCACCCATGCCGGGGACGCCCACCCCACCCATGCCGGGGACACGCACCCCACCCATGCCGGGGACGCCCACACGACCCACCCTCCGCGACAAGCCGGCGCGGGCGGGGTAGGATAAAGGCGCGTGTGCCGGCCAAGGGGCCCCGCCCTCGCGGGCGGGGTTCGGATAGGGACGGGGTGATGGAAGCGGCTGGCGCGGATGAGGTGGCGGCGTGATGCGGGTGAACGGGCTGGAGGTGGAGCCGGTCATCGGGCTGGAAGTACACGTCCAGCTCGCGACGCGCACGAAGCTGTGGTGCGGCTGCCCGCTGGAGTTCGGGGCGGAGCCGAATTCGCGCGTGTGCCCGGTTTGCCTCGGGCTGCCGGGGGCGCTGCCGGTGCTGAACCGGCAGGCGGTCGAGCACGCCGTGCGGACCGCGGTGGCGCTGAATTGCCAGGTGGCCGGGTTCACGAAGTGGGACCGCAAGAGCTACTTCTACCCCGACCTGCCGAAGAACTACCAGATTTCGCAGTACGACCTGCCGCTGGCCAGCGGCGGCGTGTTCGAGTTCCCGATCGACCACCGCTTCGCCCGCGTCCGCCTCATCCGCGCGCACCTGGAGGAGGACGCCGGCAAGAACGTGCACGATTTTCCGGGTTTCACCGGGGTCGACCTCAATCGGACCGGCACGCCGCTGCTCGAAATCGTGACCGAGCCCGATCTGCACTCGGCCGAGGAGTGCCGCGAGTTCGCCGTGCAATTGCAGCGGCTCGTGCACTACCTGGGCGTGAGCCAGGCGAACATGCAGATGGGGCATATACGGTTCGAGCCCAATATCAACGTGATCATCCACGCGGACGGCCGCGAGCACCGGACGCCGATCGTCGAGGTGAAGAACCTCAACTCGTTCCGGTCGCTGCACGGGGCGGTCGCGTACGAGATCAACCGGCAGGTCGAGGCGTGGCAGGCGGACGGGGTCACGGCGGCGTCCGGCAACAAGTCGAACCGCGGATGGGACGACGAGCGCGAGGTTACGGTGCCGCAACGCGAGAAGGAGGAGGCGCACGACTACCGGTATTTCCCCGATCCGGACCTAGTGCCGCTGACGATCGACGCGGCGTGGGTCGCGGAGCTGAAGGAGCACACGCCGGAGCTGCCGATCTGCCGGACGGAGCGGTTCATCAGCGAGTACAAGGTGCCGGCGAAGGACGCGCCGGCGCTGGTGGACGATCGGGCGACCGCGGACCTGCTCGATCATGCGGCGGAGGCGGGCGGGGACAAGGCGACGCTGGCGAAGCATTTTCTGAGCTTCTGGGCGCGGCGGGCGAACGAACGCGGCCAGACCGTCGCGGGGTTGGGCGTGCCCGCGGGGCATTTGGCGGAGTTGGCGACATTGCAGGCGAGCCGGAAGATCAACGCGACGGCGGCCGCGCAGGTCGCGGACGCGCTGCTCGGTCGGCGCGACGCAGCCGGCGCGACGACGCCGTCACCGGCGAAGCTGGCCAAGGAGTTGGGCTTGCTGCAAAGCCGCGACGAGGACCAGATCGCGGGGTGGGTGAATGAAGTGCTCACGAAGAACGAGAAGGCGGTACAGGACGCCATTTCGAACCCGAAGAAGCTGCAAGCGTCGCGCGGGTTCCTGGTCGGGCAGGTGATGAAGCTGTCGGGCGGGCAGGCGGACCCGAAAATCGTCGGCGAGCTGATCGGCAAGCGGCTGGGGGAGATCGCGGGGGGCCGGTAGGCGGCCGTGGTTGCTGCAGCGCGGCGAGTCGTCCAGCGCGTCAATTCTGGCGGTCGCTCTGCGAGAGGCGTTCCCACTCCACCCGGACCAGATGGAGCCCGTGGACGCAGAACTCGAACTGCTCGCTGAGCTGGAGGAGCACGTTCGCGGGCGGCTCGTCGCCTTCGCCGGTTAGTTCGCCGGCGATGCCGTACGAGCGTTTGCCCTGGGCGACATAGGGCTCGAGCAGGTCCAGGCCGCCCTGATGACCGGCACGCAGGTTCTCGGGGTACACGCCGGTCCAAAACAACGTGACATCGCCGACGTACTTGTTGATGAAGCGGCGGCGGCGCGTCTCGGGGACGGCGGGTCCGAGGTTGGCCTCGGCCTCCAGACGTGAGAGGTCGCGGATGACGTCGCCGTTGGCCGTGCGCAGGGGATAGATGCGGTCGACGTGGATGAAGTCGGCCAGCAGGTCGCCGAGGTAGTCGGTCAGGAGGGGGTCGCAGATCCCGATGTCGACCTGGAAGACCTGCTCGACCAGGCCGCTGAAGAGCTTGCGTAAGGGGTGTCCGGGTCCAGTCAATGACGTCATTTCATGGCCGCCGATGCGTGGCCGCGCGCTCGCCGCGTGCGAACCACCGTCAACCGATTCTACGCGGGGCGCCGGTGTCGCTCTGCGGGGGCGAACCTTGCGCCCGGCGCTCCTCCATTCGGGAATCGGTCAGAGGCTGAGGGGAGTTTATGCAATGCGCGGCGGGTTCCTACGTACGTGGCCGCGGGCGGCGGGGGAGGATCGGGGAGCCCTC
>CAIWOY010000120.1 GCA_903914415.1 uncultured Phycisphaerales bacterium
GCGAGGATACAGCCGCTGCGCGTCACGCGCGCCAGCTCCCGCAGGTTGCGGTTGCTCCAGGCGGGCGAGATCGAGCGGAACACGGCCGGCTCGTCGCTCAGCTCAGGGACGTACCAGGCGATGCCGAATCCGTCCCCGTTCAGCGGCTCCGCGCGCTCGTGACTCTGGTAGCTCTGGTAGATGAGCGAGTTACTGGGCTCCGTTACCAGGTTGCCCAGCGTCAGCGGCGGGCCAAGATAGAGCACGAATCGGCACATCGGGGCCGCCTCCGTACCACGTCCACCCGATTGGCGCGGGCGTCGTGCGGTCTGTCAAGGAGTGCGTTCGAAGTGCGCGGGCCCGGCCGCGGGCTCGCCGGCGGAAGCGACGGTCAGGTGACGTCTGCGGATTGGCCGGGACGTTCGGCCCGGCGGTGTGCGTCCAGCGCCAGCCAGCTCATCCCCGCCGTGGCGCTGGCGAGCAGCAAGGGGAACACGGATGGCGCGCCGCCGTGGACCAGCCACGCGAGCGCGAGATTGCCGAGAATGAGCGTGACCGACAGCGCGAGCGCGACCCACAGGGCCCAGACGATTCCGCGGGAGATGAGTACGCTCAATCCGAGAAAGAGCACGCCCAGGAACATGACCAGCGCCCCCATCGCGAAGGCGGTCAGCGACGGGGCTTGCCGCGTGACGATTCGCGCGACGACCGCCGGCGCCAACCCCCACACGAGCAGCGCGATGCCCAGGACCACGCATGTGATCTGCGCCCAGCGCCACGTACGCGGGGTCTTGTCATCCCGACCGGTATCTGAGTGCATCGGCGGCAATCTCCAGCGACAGCCTCAATATGTATCGGAAAAACGGCCGGCGAGCTTTCTCTTGGCCCCCAGGGGCGCCCACGTTCCGGCCGGACGCGACGCGTCGCGGACGCGCGCGGCCGGCGCGCGCCGCGGTCGCCGGCTATTATCGGCGGCCGGTCACGTCCGATCATCTGGCCAACGGCCTGGATCACGGGTAGGCTGCGAGCGCGAATACTTCTGCGCCGGACGGTCGGCCGATCTGGGCACCATCCTGAGAGGAGGCACGATCGTGAGAACCAGCAAGCGAGCCCGGGTTCTGGCAGGTACGGGTATGTTCCTGGCGGTGGTTTTGTCGGCCGCCGTGGGCTTGGGTCAGGAGACGCGGCCGGCCAGGCCGGAAGAGAAAAAGGAGGCCGGTATGGCGACGACGCTGGACAACCTGATGACGGCGTATAACGGCGAAAGCAATGCGCACGCCCGCTACGTCGAGTTTGCCAAGAAGGCGGACGAGGAGGGCTACGGGCAGGTCGCGAGCCTGTTCCGCGCGGCGGCCCGGGCCGAGGAGATCCACGCCAAGACCCACGGGGACGTGATCAAGAAGCTGGGCGGCACGCCGAAAGCCGACCTCAAGAAGCCCGAGGTCCAGTCGACCCGGGAGAACCTCGCGGCGGCGCTCCAGGGCGAGACGTACGAGCGCGACACGATGTACCCCGACTTCATGAAGCAGGCGAAGGCCGAGAAGAACAAGGACGCGATGCGGGCGTTCAATCATGCCCTGTCGGCGGAGACCGAGCACGCCAAGCTGTACAAAGAGGCGCTGGACAACCTCGCGTCCTGGAAGGCCGGCAAAAAGGACTTCTACGTCTGCCCGGTCTGCGGGTACACCGTCGCCAAGATCGACTTCGAGAAGTGCCCCGTGTGCTCTGCGCCGAAGGACAAGTACGAGAAGATCAACTGATGCCGGATTTCCCGCTTTCTTGACGCTCGTTGAGAGACGACGATGCTCGCGTCTGCGCTGCTACCGCCGCCCTTGCCGCCGTGGGACGGGATTCACCCGCTGATCGTGCACTTTCCGATTGCGTTGCTGCTGGCGGCGCCGCTATTTGTCCTGCTCGGTTTTCTGCCGAAGGTCGGGCGCGGTTTCGCGCTGGCGGGGCTGGTGCTGATGGCGTTGGGCACGATCGGCGCTTACGTGGCGGTCGAAACGGGCGAAGCCGGGGCCGAGTTGGTGACGCGCACGCCGGAAATAGCGCCCGTGCTCCAACAGCACCAGAACCTGGCCGACGCGGTCCGCGTGCTGTTCACGATCCTGACGGTCGTGTGGGCGGTGCTGCTCTTTGGGCCGGCGTTGCTCAAGAACAAGAAGCTGCCGCCGGCGGTGCCCGTGGTGGCGAAGACCGTCTTCCTCGTCGGCTACCTGCTGTGCGCGGTCTTGCTCGCCAACGTCGGCCACCTGGGCGGGCGGCTGGTGCACGAATACGGCGTGCAGGCGTGGTTCGCCAAGTGATGCCCAACGCGACTCCGCCGAGGAAAGTCGCCTCGCAGCACGCGCTCGCCGAACCCTGAACCCTACTTCTCCGTCTTCTCCACGCAGCGGATGTTCATCGTCGCCAGCTCGTCGAGCACCGGGTTGTAGATGCTTGGCTTGACGGGGGCGTGCACGCCGGTGTCCTTGATCGCCCCGGTCAGGATTAGCTTGGCCCCGATCGCGGCCGGCAGGCTGACGGTGCGGGCCATCGACGTATCGCCGTGCGGGATGCCGAAGTCGATCATCGTCGAGCTGATGCGTTCCTCGCGCATTCCACGGCCGGCAGGGGCGCCGGCCGCTACGTTGCCCGGGAACCGCGCGATGAACTTGTGCATCAGCACGAGCATGTCGCGCTCGCCGGGCTTGTACTGCATCTTCTGCTCCATCCGCGTCGCAATGATGTCGAGCGCGGTGGTCGGTTTGCCGGTGATCGGCAGCGGGTCGTTGCTGAACAGGCCCAGCCACTCCCAGCGGTCGAGGAAGTTCGCCTTCACGTCGGCCTTGAAGTGCTTCGCCACCTGTGCGCGGAGGGCCGGCCCCGCGCTTGCGCTTGGAGCTCCGATGAAGCTCGCGGTCCATTGGGCGAAGGTCATGCCCGCCGGGTACGTCACCGGCGTCTCGTCCAGAAAGCCGATATCCACGACTTTCTTCAGGCACGCCGACCAACCCGGGTAGCGCAGCGTGCCGCGGAACATCGTCTCCATGTTCTTCAGCCCGTACACGTCGATGTACGACAGCGAATCGCGGTTCGGGTAGCCCTCCAGCTCCGCGTGACCCGGCACGCCTTCGACCGGCACCGGATGGTCGTTCAGGAACAGCTCGGGCCCCGGGATCTCCTTGATCTTGCTGTTCTCGAGCCACTTGGCCGCGTTCTTGCCGGCGGTGCATACGCCGCGCGGGCTCCACGAGAACTTATACCCCCACGGGTTATCGTTCGCTTCCGGCGCCGGCAGCCCGCCGCAATACGACCTGAAGCTCACGACCGTGCCGCCGCGTTTCTCGACGTCGTGGATGATGCGCATCGCGGACATGTGGTCGATGCCGGGATCGACGCCGATCTCGTTGAGCAGCGTAACACCGGCGTCGCGGGCGGGGCCGTCGAAAGTCTTCATCTTGGGGCTGATGTAGGAGGTCGTCACCATGTGCTTCTTGTGCCTCACGCACAGCTCCGCGACCAGCGGATGCTGCGGTGCGGGCAGCAGGCTGATCGCCAGATCGTGATCGCGCACCAGGGCTTCGAGCTTGCCCAGGTCCTCGGTCAGCAGCGCCACCGTCCGGCCGCTGGGGTGCCCGCCGACCAGCGCGTCGGCCTTCGACACCGTGCGCGACGCGACCGTCACCTGGAAGCCGCATTGTTCGAGCAGATAACGGACCAAGGGGCGACAGACGAGGCCGGCCCCGAGGACGAGCACCTTCTTCATGAAACGCACTCCTGCAAAGACATCAGGGTTCAGGGTACAGCGTTCGGGGTTCAAGCCTGGGCCTGCCGGCCGTTAGCGCAGCTCCGACTCCAAATGCCGGTACGGCTCCGTCAGCCGGCCCCTGTAGACGATGGTCGCGCCCTGCAACTCCGGCGGCAGGCCGCTTTGCTCGAGCGGCCGGTTGAAATCCGCCTGCGCCAGGGCCGCCAGAAACGGGCTGAGCGACTGGCTGAAATACGCGGACGAATCCAGCGGCAGCTCGCAGGGAAGATTGTCGATGGCGAGGACCACGGGCCCGTCCCCGCCGACGCCGTCGCGTGCTTCGTCGGTGCGCGGCTCGTACACGTACACCGGGTTTTCCGGGTCGGTCGCGCGAACCGTGCATTCGAGCGAGCCCTCGATGTCGCAACTGATGTCGCCCAGCACGCGCAGCCGCGGCCGCTGCGGCCCGCTCCACAGCTCGCGGAGCTGCGCGCGGGTGATCAGACGCGGGTACCGGGCGTCCCAGTAGATGCCGTTGATCAGCACCGTCAGGTGCCGGACGTACGGGAAGAACTTCGCGCGGTACTTCTCGGGATGGTTGTAGTAGTCCTGAAGGTCGAACCGCGCGTTGCGCGCCGCGGCATCCGTCCGCTCGACCATGTGCTCCTCGCGGAACACAACCTTGAAGCACTCCTGCGCACCGGGCGAAATGCTGCCCAGCTCGTCCGGGGCGACCTCGCGCGCGGCGAAAAGGTTGTAAATCTCCTGCGCCCCCTGCGACACGTGGCCATACCCCGCAAAGCCCACGACCAGCGGCGCGATCGCCGCCGGCAGCCCCTCTTGACGAAGCCGCGCGGCCACCTGTGACAGCTCGCGCTTGGCCTCATCCAGCGTCTTGTACGCGTGCGCCCGGCGAACCGCCGTCAGCGGGCTTGGCGCGCCTTCGTGCTCCAGCCGCTGCCCCAGCGCCCACAGCGCGTCGATCATCCCGGCCAGGCCGGCGTACCGCCCGAAGAAGACCAGCCGGCGGCCCTGGGCATCGACGATCCGCTCGTAGTCGATCAGCGTGCAGCCAAGCTCCGCTAGGCGCCGGAGCATCGGCATGTTGTGCGGCTGGTGCTTGATGGTGTGGGAGAAGAACACGTACGTCTTCCCGGGCTCCAACAGCGCCGCCGGGATCTCCTTGACACCGAGGATGATCGGACACTCGCGCAGGTCGCCGACGACGGCGGCACCGGCTTGGCGGAACTCATCGTCCGCGAAGGCGCGGATCGGCGAGGTCTGTACCTGGAACTGGAGGTGTGCGTCCTGTAGAAGCCGTTTCAGGTCCGCGGGCACCAGGGGGACCCGGGCTTCCCAGCGACTCTTGTCTTCTTGTCTAATACCGATCATGGCCAAGGTTCCCGTTCTGTCCACACCGCCCGGGTTGCAGTAACCGGACCGCCGGACGCCCCCGTCCCGCTTACCCAGCGTACGGGCGAAGCGGCGCTCGCACGGGCCAGCGCGCCGCACCCACCCCTTACACAGCTCCCCACAGGGGAGCCATTTCTTGTACCAGAACCGCTTGCGCTGGTCAAGACGGCGCCGTGCGCCCCCGACCCCGGGGGTGTACCGCCGGATCTTGGCGGGTGGCGGGGATCAGAGCCCAGAGCGCAAGCCACGGGTTGCCGGCAAACGCGCGCCAAACCGGAAACGCGACGCCCTCCAGCAACCCCGCGCTGGCGCTTGGGGCTCTGCTGGTCGGGCCCCGCTCCGTACTGCCGGGCGGCGCGCCGACCGCCACAGTTTTGCGGTACACCCGACCCCGGACCCCGCGGTTCGGGGGCCGTGACAGGATCGGTGGGCACGCCGCGCCGGCCGCGTGCAGCGGTCGCGAAGGTGGCGCCGGCTCTCCCGGCGCGCCGGGACCAACGTAGGACGCGGAAAGCCAGCGCCCGGCCGGCGTTATGAAAACCGCGCCCGTTTCGAATGGCCGCCGAATACCGCCGCGGGTATCCTGAATACCCAGGAGACGGGCACCAGCGGGACGCAGCGCTGGCGACCGAGCCCCAGAAGGGAGGCGGCCGATGTGCGATCTGGCTGTGCTGCTGGCGATGCTGGCCGACACGAGTTCGGCTCTCCCCGCCGCGTACTGGATCTGCCTGATCGTCGGCGGCGGGCTGCTCGTACTTTCGCTCGTCGCCGGGCACGGGCACCACGATGTGGATGTCGACGCGCAGACTGGGCTGGATTTCCATGCGCATGGCGACGCCGACGGAGGCGACGCAGCCGCCCATCCGGGCGACTTTCACGTCGACACGCTGCACGCCGACCTCGCCCACCCCGACGCCGGGCACGTGGGTACGGCCCACGGACACGCAGAGGGGGCGTCGCACCTCTCGACCTGGCTGTCCATTCGGTTCGCCGTGTTCTTCCTCGCCGTATTCGGCGCGATCGGCGTGATCCTGACTTACATGACGACCACGCCGGCGCGGTTGACTCTGGCGCTGGCTGTCGGGGGCGGCGCGGTGGTCGGGCAGGCGGTGCACCACTTGTTCCGTCTGATCCGCCGGACGTCCGGCGACAGCACGCCGCAACTGGCGGACTACGTCAACAAGCTGGCCCGCGTGACGATCGGGATCAAGCCGCCCGACCCCGGCGAGGTGGTGCTGCACGTGCGCGGCGGCGAGCGGTATGTGCCGGCGGCAGCGCGGCGCTGGTTTGCAGTCGGGGATGAGGTCGTCGTTGTAGGTTATAGGGCCGGCGTGGCCGAGGTGGTTTCCAGGGCAGAATTCGAGCAGAAGCTCGGATGACAGGGAGGATCGCCATGTGGCTGGGGCTATTGGCTGACAGTGGATCGACGGCGGCGATCGTGATGGCGTTCGTGCTGCTGTTCGTGCTGATCGTCGTGTTGTCGATCATCGCCCGGCTGGTCGTGGTCGGGAATCCAAGCGAGATGCTCATCATCAGCGGCCGGCGGCAACGTGACGGCGTCGGCTACCGCATCGTCATCGGCGGGCGGACGCTCGTGATTCCGCTGATTGAGCACGTCGCGCGGCTGAGCCTGCGCAACATGCAGGTGCCGCTCGAGGTGAAGGCCCAGGCGGGCGGCGGCACGATGGTGCCCGTCATTGTGACCGGCGTGGCCAACGTGAAAGTCTCGTCGGACCCTTCCGAGCGCGCCAACGCCATTGAGCGATTTCTCGGGCAGCCGGCGGAGCAGCTCCAGCGTGTGTCAAAGGAGACGCTGGAAGGCGGCTTGCGGGCCGTGATCGGCAAGATGACGCCCGAGGAGATCGTCGGCGACCGCGAGAAGTTCGTGGCGACCGTCATGCGGGAAGTCACCGAGGACTTCCGCAAGCTGGGGCTGCTTATCGACAGCGTCGTCATCCAGAACGTGCATGACGAGGAGGAATACCTGGTCTCGATCGCCCGTAAGGCGCGGGCCGAGGTGCTCTCCTCGGCTCGGAAGGCCGAGGCGGAGCGGGCCGCCGAAGCGGTTATGAAAGAGGCCGAGGCCAACGCGTCGGCCCGCAAAGCCAAGGCGGATCGCGACGCCGAGGCGAAGCTGACCGAGGCGGGTGCCCGCCAGCGGGCGGAGCAGGCCCGCCTCACCGCCGACAAGGCGGTCGCCGTGGCGGAGAACGAGCTGCGCATTCGCAAGGCGGAACTTGCCCGCGATGCCGCCGTCAAGGAGGCCGAGCAGCAGAAGGCTGAGATTCTGGTGGAGCAGGCGCGTCTCTCCGCGACCGAGGTTGTGAGGGCGATCGCGGCTCGCGACGTGGCCAAGGCCAAGGCCGAGGGCGACGCCGCGAAGACCTTCGAGGATGGCAAGGCGCGGGCGCTGGCCATCGAGCAGATCGGCCTCGCGATCCAGAACCGTCCTGAGGCGCTCAAGGTCATGCTGGTCGAGATGATGCCGGCGGTCGTGCAGGAGCTGGCCAAGGCCGTCCAAAATATAGACCTGGGCAACGTCACGGTGATCGACGGCGGCGACGGCCGCGCCCTGGCCGGTGCCGCGCTGGGCCGCGCCAAGCTGCTCTCCGAATCGCTCGCGCTGCTCGAATCCGTCCTCGGCGTCGATCTCCGGCAGCTTTCGCAAAGCATCGCCAAGAACATGGCGGGCGCGCCCGCCATCGCTGGCAAAGAGGCGGGCGCTAAGACCGAAGTCGCCGCACGCTGATCCTCGCGCGGCGGCCTAGCTGCCCAACAAGGTCTGGAGCGCTGCGAGATCGATCAGGTCGACGTCCCGGTCATACTCGAAGTCGAGCGCCTCGCATCCGGCGCCGTACGGTCCAAGATCGGGGCCGGTAAGGCAGGACACGCCGGCCACGAAATCCTGGCCGTCAACGACGCGATCGCAATCGTAATCGCCGATGCCGAACTCGTAGGCGCCCATGTCGACGCGGCCGCAGAGGACGCGGGCGTGGCCGTCGAGGTCGATGCCCCCTGGCGGTGCGTAGTTGGGATCGCCCGTGTTGATGCACGGCGAGTCCGATTGCAGCCGCAGCTCGTTCAGCCGCGGGTCGGCGTGGACGTTCCCGGTTCCCGCCCAGCCGCTCTGCACGTCCGAGTAGCGGACCGTCGCCGTCGCCGACCCCTCGTTGACGATCTCCACGCCGCCGTCCCAGAGAATCGAATTGGAAACCGCCACCTGCGCGCTGCCGCTGTTCGACAACGCCCAGCCCATGTCGGCGTGGTTCCCCGAGAATGTGCAATTGACCAGGCTCGGGTGAGCCGAGCCGGCATTGCTGAGGCCGCCGCCGCGTGCCAGGTTCGGGTAAAGCGAGACCGCAGAATTCACCTGGAACACACAATTGACCAGCACGGGGCTGCTGGTCTCGGTGTTGCTCATTGCCCCACCGTAGCAATTATACCCGGAAAACATCGTGTCGGTGCGATTGGCATAGAAGACGCAGTCGGTGACGGTTGGGCTGCTGGCGCCACCGTTGGCGATGCCGGCGCCCTCGACGCGCGCATGGTTCGCGTAAAACACGCAGCGCACGATCGTGGGGCTGCTGACCCAGTTTCGCACGGCGCCACCCCGGCCCTTCGCGGTGTTATTCTCAAATCGACAGTCGCGCAGCGTGCCCGCCGTCAGCCCCATCTCGCCGTAGAAATACACGCCGGCGCCGGAGCCGTCCGTCGTATTCAGCGAGAAAATGCACCCGATGAACTGCGGCTGGCCGACCTGCACGAACACCGCACCGCCGTACTGCGCGTGGTTGCTGGCAAACACGCAGTTGCGCACGGTCGGGCTCGCGCCGAACACACCCATCCCCCCGCCGTTCTCGCCCTGCCCGCCGGTAATCCGCAGGCCGTCCAGCACGGTACCGGGGCCCGCGGCGGTCCCGCACGTCACGACGGTGCCGCCCTGCTGCCCGTCGATCGTGGTCACGCTCGGACCGTCCGAGCTGCGCAGCGTGACGGCCTTGCCGTGAAAGTCGATGCGCTCGTTGTACGTCCCCGGGTGGACGAGCACTTCATCGCCCGTCCCGGCCGCATTCAGGGCGGCCTGGATCGACGCGCCTGGGTAAACGTGAATTGTCGCCGCAGAGGCGCCAAGCACGGCCCCCAGCGCGAGCAGCACTACCGCAGTCATCGTCCGCAATGCTATCGCCTCTCCTCCGCGCTTCTCCGCCGCATCGGCGACGCTTGCTACGACGTGGTCCCCGACACGATTCTCTAGCCATGATACCATACAGGGCTGGTTCCCTGGAAGGCCAATCTGCAGGGCACTCGGCTGGCAGCCCGTCTTGTGACCTTCACTCGGACGCGGCCTCCTCTGCCGGCGCCTTCTCCGGCTCATCGGCCTTCGGCGTGATGATCGTCACTGGGGCGATCTCCTCCAGTCCGGCGCGCAACATGCTGGCGGGCCCCACGACCACGACCGCCATCTTCGCTGGGTCGATTGTCTCCTTCACCAGCCGCGTGCAGTCCTCCGCCGTCGTGGCGGTCACGCCCTTCAGCAGGCGTTGCAGGTAATCGGGCGGCAGCTCCTGCGACTCAATCAGCCACAGATCGCCGGCGACGGCCTGCGGCGTCTCGCGCTGCCCCGGGAAGCTCCCCAGCGTGTACGACTTGGTCTTCTCGAGCTCCTCGGCACTCGGCGGCTCGTCTTGCAGCCGCTTGACCTCATCGAAGATCGCGCGGACGGCCTCGACGGTCCGATCCACCTTGCTGAACGTGCTGATCTCGAAATCGCCGGCCAACTGCTGCGCGCCGTAACCGCCGTGGGCACCGTAGGTCATGCCCTTCTTCACGCGAATCGTCTCGTTGAGGCGGCTGCTGAACGCGCCGCCGAAGTAGCCGCTGACCACGCGGCTGATGAAGTAGCCCGCGTGCTTGCGCGTGATCCCCAACTGCCCAACGCGAATCTGGCTCTGTATGCCCGGACGGTCGACCAGGTAGATGCGCGTGGCGGCCGGTTCGGGCAACGGGGCCACCGTCGTCTGTGGCGGCGTGCCCTCCGCACGCCAGTCCGCGAAGTGCGCCTCGGCCACCTGCTTGGCCCGCTCCGGCGTGATATCGCCGGCGAAGATGAGCGTGGCGAGGTCGGGTCGCGCGAACCGCTGCCACCACTCGCGAGCGTCCTCGACGCGCAAGGCGTCCACATCCTCGATCTCGCCGCTCTCCGTGCGCGCGTACGGGTGCTCGCCATAGAGAACGCGGCGCAGCTCGCGCTCGGCGACGTACGACGGCTCGGCGTGGGCCACGACCAGCCCGGTGCGAACCTGCTTGTGCAGCTTGCGGAACTCGTCCGGCGGGAACGTGGGCCGGCGCACCACTTCCGCCATCAGCCGCACCGCCCGATCCACCTGTTCGGGCAGGCAGTCGGCGTACACCGTACTATTGTCCATCCCGGCGCCGCCCGACAGGCTGATCGCGTTGGTCTCCAGTTCGGTCGCCAGCTCGCCCTCCGTATGTTCGGTCGTGCCGCGCGTGAGCATTCCCAGCGCCAGCGCCGCCGTGCCGGGCTTGGTCTCCGTCCAGGCCCCCGGGCGTAGCCCGAGCTGAATCGTGACGAACGGCACCTCGTGGTTCTCCACGACCAGCACTTTCAGGCCCGTGGGCAACGTCGTCGCGTTGAACTTCGGCGTGGGGTCGTAATCGACCGGCCCCACCACCGGCGCGGTCGTCGGGAAGCCCGCGGGTCGCGTCAGGCCGGCCCGGCCGGGCGGCGGCGGCTCCGTCTCGGGCTGAGCGGTGATCGGCGGGGTCTCCTCCTTCTTCTTGAACCCCAGCATCGACCCCAGCGCCCCCAGCATGTTCTGTTGCACGGTACCCGCCGTGCCACGCTCCGGCGCGAGGTACGTCTTGGCACAGCGCTGCAGGTCGTCCGGCGTCACGCGACGAATCGCGGCGAGACGCTCGTTCACGCGGGCCGCATTACCTTCGAGCACGGCGGCCGACCCGAGCGCACTGGCCTTGCTGACAATGGTGAGATTCTGCTCGACGACGCCCTTCAGCATCTGGTTGCGGGCCTTGGTGAGCTCCGGCTCGGTCACGGGCTCCGTTCGAACACGTTCGAGTTGCGCCTCCAGCGCCGCCAGCACTTTCGCCGGGTCGCCGCCGAAGGGTTGCAGCACCGCCCCGGCGGCGAAGATCGCATCCTGCTCCAAGGCCCAGGCGCCGGCGGCGGCCATGACCGCCAGTTCTTTTTCGGCGACCAACTCGCGGTAGAGGCGGCTGCTCTGGCCGCCGCCGAGAATCGTGCCGAGCAGTTGCAGCGGGATGGCATCGGGATGGCCAAGTGGAACCGTGCGGAAGAGCAGGCCGACCAGCGGGGCCGGGGCGCTATCTTCCTTGATCGTCACGGTACGCGCGGCGGCCTGGGCCAGCTCGCGGACCGTAACGCGCGGTTGGTCGGGGTAGCGCGGAACCCAGCCGAAATAGCGGCGGGCCAGCTCCTGCGCCTGCTCGTGCTTCACGGCCCCGACGATGACCAGGGTCGCGTTGTTAGGCACGTAGAAGCGCGTCCAGAAGTCGCGCACGTCGGACACGCTCGCCGCCCGCAGGTGCGGGATGTTGCCGATCGGTGACCAGCGATACGGGTGCTCGTGGAAGAGTTCCGCCAGCATCTTTTCGAGCAGCGTGCCGTACGGCTGGTTCACGCCGAGCCGGCGCTCCTCCTCGACGACCTGCCGCTCGGTGTCGAACGAGGCCTGGTCGATCTTCAGGAACGTCATGCGCTCGGCTTCGAGCCACAGCGCCAGATCGAGCTGGTTGGCGGGGACGGTCTCGTGATAGACCGTCTGGTCGAAGGAGGTGTACGCGTTGCTGCTGCCGCCGGTGCGGCGAATGAGGTCGAAGTGGTCGGTCGGGCCAAGGCGGTCGGTGCCGCGGAACATCATGTGCTCGAACATGTGGGCGAAGCCCTGGCGCGCGGGGTTTTCGTCCTTGGAGCCAACGTGGTACCAGAGCTGCACGTTGACGATCGGGCAGGAGAGGTCTTCGAGCGTGATGACGCGCAGCCCGTTGTCGAGCGTGATCTCGCGGTAGTCGAACAGCGGCGACTCGTCGGCGCGGGCCGCAGTCGCCGTGATGGCCACGGACAACGCACAGAAGGACAGCAGCGCGCAAAAAACATGGTTCATCGCTCAATCTCCAAAATGGGAACTCGCCCGCATCATCACGCCGGCCGATACTCTATCCCGGCCCGTGCCAGGGGTCCACTCGCCGCGGGGAGGCCTGCCGAATGGGTGTGACTACGCTTTGTGGAGGCGGGGGGTGGTCCGGTCTGGCGAAGTCCGTCGTGGCCTACGAAGCCAGGCCGTGGCGACCCGGGAAGGGGCGCGGGGCGCGCAGCGGGGGCGCGGAGGGCGGGCAGAACCGGCTTTTTCGGCGAGCAGCGCGCTTTGGACAGGCGCGGTGCGGGTCCGTAAGCGGGTCCGTAATCGGAATGTCTCTTGGTATCCCCTGTCCTCATGGTGGGTCGCGTTGTGCAGGCGACGACGACGTGTCACCAGCAATGGCCAATCGTCGGCCAGCGAGGGCCGAACGAATCGCGTCGCGGACAACGTAGTCAACATGGGGATGGCAAAGGCC
>CAIWOY010000121.1 GCA_903914415.1 uncultured Phycisphaerales bacterium
TCACGCCCGGCCCGTGTTCCCCGTTCGAGAACCTGCAGATCGTTCGCGTCACGCGCTTCGACATTCATCCAACGGCCTCCTGGCCACGCCGCGCAGAGCATGCGCGACCCGAGGCCTTGGCGCAATACCTAACTTGCGCCGAACTGCGCGCAAAGACTAATCAGATTCCGTATAAGAAGCGCTGCGAGGAACCTCTTTTCGCACGCCGGGGGCGGTCAAAAGTTTAACGATGCGTCTGTAAGTAGTGGAAACCGCCGTGAGTTGCGCAAATCGCATGAAATCAGTACAAAATTGATTTGACCAAACAGCATTTATGTGGTACTAATTAGGCTAAGACCGTAGCGAAGGGACGCCTAAAAGACCGGGCGAACACGCGAGGGTGTGAGGGCCGATGGGAGCGAGCGAAGGGCTCGCTCCTGTTGTTTTGCGCGCCGGGAAACTCGGCCGCGCTAACCGCCGGTCGTTTCCAGCTTGAAGTGTGCGCGGAGCCAGGTCGTCAGGACGTCCAGGGCGGTGGGCGAGAACGTCTGGTCGATCGTCGCGTACTCGGCGACCTGGCCCGTTTTTGCCTCCTGGAACAGGTGATTCAGCCCCGGAAGCTCCTTCGTTGTCACGTCGGTGTTGCCGCCGGCCTTCAGGGCCTTCTCGATCTCCGGCAGGTTCTCCTTGGCCGGGACCTGCAAATCAACGCTGCCGCCCAACGCCAGGACCGGGTATTTCACCTTCCGAAGCGTTTCCCGCGGGTCGTGCGAAAGGAACCAGCGCACCCAGCTACTCGCGAACTGCGACATGCCGAGCTTCGTTGCTCCGTCGATCTGCTCCGATGTCGGCTCGGGGCCGCCAGGTGGGGATAGCTGGACAGTGACGAGCTCCTGGACGGCCTTCCGGAGCGTGCCTTCATCTACCTTGCGGGCGACGCACTCGTGCACCGCGCGGTGGGCATCCGTGTGCCGCTTGATCACTTCCGGCGCGGCCCCCGCGGCCTTTAGCAACGCTTCGTTTTGCAGGATCAGGAGCTTGTCGCCCGGCAGGCCCGGCCCGGCCAGCAGCACGATGCACGCGACGTCGTGTGACTCTGCGGCCACCAGCGGGGCGATCGTGCCGCCCTCACTGTGGCCGATTAGGCCGATCCGTCGGCCGTCGATCTCGTGTTGCTGCTTCAGGAACGCAATGCCGGCTTGAACATCCGTGGCGAAGTCGGCCGTCGTCACGTCCGGCTTTGCGCCCGTGGAACCGCCGACGCCGCGATCGTCCACGCGGAGGACGGCGATTCCGTGGCGGGTCAGGTGGTCGGCGAGCACGAAGAACGGCTTGTGGCCGAAGATCGTCTCGTCGCGATCTTGCGCGCCGGAGCCGGTGATGAGGAGGACGGCGGGGTGGGGGCCGGGGCCTTCGGGGAGGGTCAGCGTGCCGGCGAGCTTCGTGCCGTCCTTCGGGTTCTCGTACGTCACGTCGCGCTGCGTGTAGGGAAAGGGCGGCTTGGGAGTCTGCGGCCGCGGCGGCCCGACGCTCTTGGCTTCCTCCTCCGTGATACGCTGCATGCGCACCGGGAACGTCATGCCGTGTTGCTTCAGCTCGCCAGTGGCGGTCTTGTCGTCCGCCGCGCGTTTTAGCTCGAACACGGCGCCGGCGGGCGGAGCGATGGTGAAGCGCAGGTCGGTATCGGAGAGGACGACGTCGATGAGGGGCAGGCCCTTGGCCATCTGGACGGGGATGTCGATCGTCGCCGTGTATTGTCCACGCTCGGCGGCGGGTTTGAAGACGACGACGAAGTCCAGCGCGACGCCGGGCGTGTCGCAGACGCCCTTCCACCACTGCGTTTCCGTTTCCGGGCGAGTTGCGGATCGGGCCTGCGCGGCCGGCATGGCGTGCGATAAAGCCACGGCCAACAGCACGAGGGGAGTTGTCCATCCGCCGAGCGTTTTCGATTCGCGGTCGATGTGCCGAAGGTTCATGGTACGACCCTCCAGTCGAGCTTCCGCGCGACCGTTCCAGTGTGAAGTCTACTCCGCGTTCACCAGACGACGCAGGCCTGGGTACAACTTCAGACAAGGGTGCGGGCCTGCGCGCGACGCGGTCAAGCGACTGTCAGAACTTGTCCCAGTGGATGACCTCGGCGAGTGGGCGTTTGCTGGGGGTGGGGGTTTCGGCGCCGTAGCCGAGGGCCACGAGCGAGACGAGCTTGTACTCGGGCGGGGCGCCGCAGAGCGCAACGACCTTGGCGGCATAGGGCTTCTTGTCGCCGGCGATCCAGCAGGTACTCAGACCCAGCGCGGAGGCGGCCAGCATGAGCTGGGTGGTGGCCGCACTGCCGTCCTCCAGGTAGTACTTCGCGGGCCTGGACAGCACGACGATGCAGGCCGGGGCCTCGGTGAGGAATTTGCCGTAGTCGGCCAGGTCGGCGAGCTGGCGGCGCTTCTCGACGTCGGTGACCACGACGAATTCCGTGGGCTGGTCGTTGCGGCCGCTGGGAGCGAGGCGGGCGGCGTCGAGGACCTTGAGCAGCAGGTCGCGCGAGACGGGGTCGGGCTTGTACTTTCGCACGCTGCGCCGATTCAGAATGATCTGGTATGCGTCCATGTTTCACCAACTGGTTCGACCGGTTGAAAACTGGTGCCACAGGCAAAGTTCTATTCGACCGCGGCGGCTTGCTGGCAAAGGAACAGCACCGCCATGCGCACCGCCAGGCCGTTGGTGACCTGCCGTAGGACGCTCGAGTGCGGGCCGTCCGCCACGTCCGCCGCCAACTCGATGCCGCGGTTCACGGGACCCGGGTGCATGATGAGCACGTCCGGCTTGCA
>CAIWOY010000122.1 GCA_903914415.1 uncultured Phycisphaerales bacterium
GCCCGTGCCCCGCCAGCCAGTCGATCAGGAACACCTGGTGCTGCGTCGAGCAGCGCTCCTCGTCGCACGGATCCTCGGCGACGTGGATGTGCACGCCCGTGTTGAAGCTCTTCGCCAGCTCGGCGAGCCGCTCCAGCGTCTCCTCTTCGAGCGTGAACGCCGCGTGCGCCCCGACGAGCCCGGCGAAGCGATGGTTTTCCTTCTGCCAGCAATGCTCCAGATACCGCCGATTCTCCGCGATCCCGTCGTCGCGGCCCTTCACGCCGTTGCGGTCCGTGGTCTCATAACACAGCACGCCACGCAGGCCGACCGTCCCCAGCCCACGCTCGATCTCATCCAGCGAGCCCGCGATGTGCGCCGGCGACGCGTGGTGGTCGATCAGCGTCGTCGTGCCGCAATGCACGGCGTCGAGCGCCCCGATTCGCGCGGACATCTCGTTGGACTCGCCGTCCAGCGCCCGGTCGAGCCGCCACCACACGTACTTGAGAATCTCCGCGAAGTTCGTCGGCGACTGCGGCGGCGGCGGCATGCCACAGGCCAGCGCCGAGTACACGTGCGTATGCCCGTTGACCAGCCCCGGCAGCACCACGGCCCCGCCGCAATCGACGACCTCATCCGACGTTTCACGTGGAACGTCGCGGCCGCGCGCGACGATCCGGCCGGCGTCGAGGCGCAGGCCGCCAGACTCCACCCGTACGGGGTCAATATCCGCCAGCAGCGCGTTTTCCAGCACAATCGCCATCGGTTTTCTCCAGGGCTCCACGGAGCGTGATCGCCGCGGTAGTATATCTCGCCGCGTGAATTCGTGAAAAGACAGTCCGAGGAGCTTGAAGCGTGAAGATCATCGACCGCATCGACGAAAAAGTGCTCGACCGCACCGCGCGGCGGTGCCGCGAGCGCAACATCATCATCCCCACGTTCGCCCAGCAGAAGGACCCGACGACCGTCCCGCAGCGGATCAAGGACCGCCTCAAGAGCGTCGGCCTGTGGGACCTCGATCCCGCCAACCTCTTCCGGATCACATGGAAAAACGAGCCGGTTGAGCGCGGCGGCGGGTTCAACCACGGCAACTGGATCGAGTTTCCGCCGGAGCTGACCGGGGTGCCCGCCCGCATCGTCGGCTTGGTTGGCAAGTGGTTCCCGACGGGTGCGCACAAGGTCGGCGCCGGCTTCGGCTGCCTCGTTCCGCGGCTGGTTTCGGGGCAATTTGACCCGACGACACAGAAAGCGGTCTGGCCGAGCACCGGGAATTTCTGCCGCGGCGGCGCGTTCGACTGTGCCCTGCTTTCGTGCACCGCCGTCGCGATCCTGCCGGAGGGCATGTCGCGCGAGCGGTTCGAGTGGCTCAAGTCGATCGGGGCGGAGGTGATCGCGACGCCCGGCTGCGAGTCGAACGTCAAGGAAATCTACGACAAGTGCTGGGAAATCCGCCGCACCCGCCCCGATTGCGTGATCTTCAACCAGTTCGAGGAGTTCGGCAACGCGATCTGGCACTATCACCTCACCGGCGGGATCGTCGACGAGGTCTTTCGGCGCATCGCGACCCCCGAGCCGCGGGCTTCAGCCCGCGCGGTACAGGATTCATCCCGCGCGGCCTCGCGCTTTCGGTTGGCGGCGTACATCTCGGCGACCGGCAGCGCGGGGACGATCGCGGCCGGCGATTTCCTCCGCACGCGCTACCCGCACGTGAAGGTCATCGCCACCGAGGCCCTGCAATGCCCGACCCTCTTGCAGTGCGGCTTCGGCGACCACCGCATCGAGGGCATCGGCGACAAGCACGTCCCCTGGATCCACAACGTCCGCAACACGGACATGATCGCGGCGATCGATGACGAGCAGTGCCTGGCGATCTTGCGGCTGTTCAACGAGCCGGCGGGTCACGCGTTCCTGCAGAAGCAGGGCGTCGCGGCGGACCTCGTCCAACGTCTGCCGCTGCTGGGGATTTCGGGCATCTGCAACGTGGTCGCCGGAATCAAGGCGGCGAAGTACTACGAGCTCGATTCGCGCGACGTGCTGTTCACGCCGCTCACGGATTCGACGGACTTGTACCAATCGCGTGTGCAGGAGTTGCGCGCCGCGCATGGTCCGTACAGCGAAATCAACGCGGCCCAGCACTATGCCCGCTACCTGGAGGGCACCGGGATCGACCACCTGCGCGAGCTGAGCTACTACGACCGCAAGATGCTGCACAACTTCAAGTACTTCACGTGGGTCGAGCAGCAGCAGCGCGACGTCAACGACCTGCGCAAGCTCTGGGACCCCGATTTCTGGCCCGAGACGTTCGCCCAGGTCGAGGAATGGGACAAGCTGATCGCGGACTTCAACCGCCGCGTGGGCGTGCCGGCGTAGCGGAAACCCAGCGCCGGCGGGACAATGTTACCCCTCAGCGGCCGGCGTGGAACGTGTGCAACGATGGTGGGCACGGTTCACCTCACGGCTGCCGCTCAAGGTGGTAAGGGAAGAGGAAGACCATGGAGCGCGTTCTAGCCCGCAGTGAGCACTACGCGGTGTCCCACGAATTCGAGGTCGTCTTCCTCGATCGTCCATCCGGACCCCGCGTCGTCATCGGCGACTTCTACGGCGATCCGATAGCAGCTGTCATCGACTGCCGCGAGAGGTGGGTCGCCGCTGTCGGTTGTGGAATCATCCTCTATCGGCTACGCGAGCCCTTCACGCCATACGAATACGACAAGAAGACCAAGCAGTGGTGGGAGGCCCTCCGGGGCCCAGAGGACGTTTGGTGGATCAAGGCCGTTTACCAAGTGGAGGACGACAATGCGGTACGCTTTGTGGTGGACCGCGGCGACAAACATGCTGGTGTGTACCAGCTGGACGTGGACCCCCTGTCCATCAGCAGGGTAATCCCACGGGACAACGGCGCGTGACCCAGGTGGTTGCCGGAACGGGTCGCATCGCCGTTCTGCGTCCGTTCCTCCGCGTCATCAGACAGTGGCGCGTCAGGGACGTACTCCAGGGCTGCTAAACTGCGCCCACATCACATGGAGACAACGATGACCCCGAAGAAACTCCCCGCGCTGCTCGACCAGCTCGCAGCGCTCAAGACGAGCCTGTTTCAGAAGGATTTTCTGCTCACCTGGAAGCAGTCCGATGCCGACCTGCGGGCCGTGCTGCTCATCGCCGAGACGCTCGAGGAGCTGTGGCGGGCGAACATCGACGCCCGCGCGTTCCGCGGCGGCCTCGCGGTCTCGAATTTCCGCGACAAATCGACCCGCACGCGCTTCTCGTTCGCCAGTGCCGCCAGCCTGCTCGGCCTGAGCCTACTCGACTTCGACGAGAGCAAGTCGCAGGTCGCCCACGGCGAGACGGTCCGCGAGACCGCCAACATGATCTCCTTCCTCACCGAGGTCATCGGCATCCGCGACGACCTCTTCATCCACGAGGGGCACGAGTACATGGCCGCGACCGCCGAGGCCGTCGACACCGGCTTCAAGGAGGGCGTGCTGCCGCAGCGGCCCGCGGTCATCAACCTCCAGTGCGACCAGGACCACCCGACGCAGTCGCTCACCGACCTGCTGCACCTCCAGAAGACGTTCGGCTCGCTGGATGCGCTGCGCGGCAAGAAAATCGCGATGACCTGGGCGTATTCGCCGTCGTACGGCAAGCCGCTGTCGGTCGCGCAGGGCATCGTCAACCTGATGACGCGCTTCGGGATGCACGTCGTCCTCGCGCACCCCGAGGGCTACGACCTGATCCCCGAGCTCGTGCAGCAGCCGCAGCGCTTCGCAAAGGAGTCCGGCGGCTCGTTTGCGCTGGTGCACAGCATGGAGGAGGCGTTCAAGGGCGCCGACGTCGTGTACCCCAAGAGCTGGGCGCCGTACCAGATCATGGAGCGGCGGACGGCGCTGCTGCGGGCGAAAGAGGCGAAGAAGCTCGAGGAGCTGGAGCAGGAGTGCCTCGCGAATAACGCCAAGTACAAGAGCTGGGAGTGCACCGACCAGCTCATGGGCCTCACCAAGGGCGGCAAGGCTTTGTACATGCACCCGCTGCCGGCGGACATCACCGACGTGAACTGCCAGGCCGGCGAGGTTGCGGGCAACGTCTTCGAGCGCTACCGCGTCCCGACCTACCACGAGGCCGAGCACAAGCTCTACGTCATCGCGGCGATGATCCTGCTGACGCGGTTCGAGAGTCCCGCAAAGGTGCTGAAGCAGATCGTCGATCGCGCGCAGCCACGCCGGGCCGGATAATCGCACGCGCGTCGCGCGCCTTCCGGCGGCGCCACCGAAATCAGCCTCGCCGGACAGAAGCGAATTCTCGCCCATGAGGGCCTTGCGGATCGCGCCGATCTGCGTTCTTTTGCTCTCGGCATGAGCAGGAAAAGACGTTCGTTTGCCGCCGGACCCTCCGACGATCGCTCATCGGAGATCAAACGTCTGGCTGTGATCGCCATCTTCTCGGATGACGACCTGTTCGAGCGGCTCGTGCTGAAGGGCGGGAACGCACTGGACCTCGTTCATCACGTCAGCACGCGAGCCTCGATCGATCTGGACTTCTCCATGGAACACGACTTCGAGCCCGGACAGCTCGAGGGCGTTCGCCAGCGCGTTGAATACCGCCTCCGACAGACCTTCCGCCCGGCCCGCTACGAAGTGTTCGATGTCAGCCTCGAAGAGAGGCCCGAGCGAGTCACTCCGGACGTGGCTGACTTCTGGGGTGGGTATGTGCTGAAATTCAAGCTCATCGACGCGGCGAAGTTCGCGGAGCTTGGCGGCGATCTGGAGACCGTTCGCCGTAACGCCGTCCCCGTTGGGCCGCGCAACAGGACGCGGTTCGAGATCGACATCAGCAAGTTCGAGTATTGCGCCGGCAAGCAGTCCGCCGAGCTCGACGGTTTCACGATCTACGTCTACACGCCGGCCATGTTGGTGTGCGAGAAGCTCCGCGCCATTTGTCAGCAAATGCCGGAATATGCCGACCGCGTGAAGCACCAACCGGCTCCCCGCGCCCGCGACTTCCTCGACATCCACGACACGCTTGTGCACTTCGGCCTTGATTTGACCACGCCCGCCAATCCCGACCTCCTGCGGCGGGTTTTTGACGCCAAGCGCGTCCCGTTGGGCTTGCTCGCCAACATCGCCGGGCAGCGTGAGTTCCACCGGCAGGATTGGCCCGCCGTCCAGGCGACGGTCCGCCCGGGCGTGCAGCTCAAGGACTTCGATTTCTACGTCGATTTCGTGGTCGCGCTGTGCCGGCGGCTAGAACCCCTGGGGCACGAATAGTCGCCACCGCTCCTCGTACCGCGGGCTCTCCATGCCGTACGTCAGGTAGAAATCAAGCTCCCGCGTGAACTTCTCCCGGAACATCTCGATCAGGCTCGCCTTGTATGCGTCCGAACGCTCCAGGTAGAAGCCCACTGCTTGGTGGTATGGGTAAGTATAGCCAAGCTGGCTTAGCAGGCCGGCCACGCGGTTCACCGAAGCCACCGGCGCCGCCCGTTGATACGCCTTGAGGACCTCGCCCACGCCCCCGGCGTAGAACGGCCGGACCGCGATATCGATGAGCGTCCGCTCGACGTCCGTGACACGCACCGTCAGCTTGCCGCTTTCCCCATGGGGTGCCACCGCGCGTGACTCGACGCCCACGTACCCGGTGTGCTTTCCGTTCAGCAAGCAAACGCGGAGGTCTCGGAATCGCGCGATGTTCTTCGACATGCGCGGCTTGCGGGCGAACGCGCCGTCGATCCGCTCCTGGGCCAGCGCGCCCGCGGGCGCCGGCTTGGGCGGCTGCTCGAAATTGACGTAAATTGTCTTCGGGTCCTGCTCGGTCAGGTCGTGCATCTGCACGGCAGTGTAATGGGAAAAGTAGCAGTCCGGCTTGAGCGTCAGCAGCACGGCGTGAAGCGGGACGTCGCCCCACGTATACCGGATCTCCTTGCGAACCGGAAACGGAAAGTCCCAGCGGCGGAGCTTCCCGCTCTTCACCAGGTACGTGACGAACTCGGCCAGCGTCGTCGTTTGGGCTAGGCGCCATTCGGCGCGGTTTTGGCTGAGGATTCCCTTTAAGTCGCGGCTGCGAAAGACCTGGATGGCGTGTTGGTTGAACAGGTCCAAGATCGCGCCACGAGCTAGCTGCAGTCGTGATGGCATGGTTGGCACCTCGGTGTCGCTTGAAGTATATATACATCAAGCGACGCGTCAACCGACCTTCTGGGAAAGCAGCCAAGAGACAGGGACCGCCATCATTATCAGCACGTATATATACGTGCTGATAATGACAACCCCGCGCTCGGTATCAATGGACCTTTCGGATTCCCTAGCGAGATAGAGTGCACGCATCATGATGTATATATACATCATGATGCGTGGTCACAACCCAGCCAGCACACGGCAGGAGGCCGGGCTATTACCGGTCTGGCACCGCGGCTTTCGATGCTACTCCCGCGCCCCCAGCACCAACGCCAGCAGCGCCATCCGCATCACCACGCCGTTGAATGCCTCGATCCAGTACCGCGCGTGCCGCGTCGCGTCCACGTCCGCCGGCAGCTCGTCCATGCGCGGCAGCGAGTGCAGGATGATGCTGTCCGGCTTGGCCTTGTCGCGCATCAGCTCGCGCGTCACCTTGTACGCCGCCGGCGTCAGACCTTTGTCCTGCGTCGTCTCGACGCGCGACTTGGTATAGTCCGCCTGGACCACCGGCTCCATGTAGATCACGTCCGCGTCCCCGATCGCCTCGGTCACCGTCTTCACTTCGCGGAACCGCAGGTTCAGGTCACGCAGCTCCTGCTTGAACTCCTCCGTCAGCGACATCTCCGGCGGCGAGATGAACGTCGCCGTGATGTTGAACTGCGACATCGCGTAGCCGATCGAGTGCATCGTGCGCATCCGCATGTCGCCAACGAGCAGGAAGTTGAGCCCGTCGAGCCGGCCCATCTCCTTCCAGATCGTGTACATGTCGGTCAGCACCTGCGTGGGGTGCTCGCCCCAGCCGTCGCCGCAGTTGATCACCGGCACCGTCGACCACTTGGCCGCCTCGGCCGGCGCGCCCTGCTGGAAGTGCCGCATGGCGATCACGTCGCCGTAGTACTCCAGCATGTGCACGGTGTCCTTGATCGACTCCTGGTAGAAGTCGCCGGCGCGGGTCATTTTCGCATCGGAGAAGCCGAGCACGTGGCCGCCGAGGCGGTGCATCGCGGCCTCGGTGGCGAGGCGCGTGCGCGTGCTGGGCTGGTAGAACGCCGTCAGCAGCGTCTTGCCGCTCAGCAGGTCGCTATTGCGACGATTGCGGGCGATGGGGGCCAGGTCGTCGGCGACCTCGAACACCCGAAAGTACTCCGCCCGCTCCCACTCCTTCAGCGACAGAATGTCTCGGCCCAGAAAACTACGCATGGTTCTGCTCCTTAGTATACCTGACAGTACCCCCCTCCCTCTTAGGGAGGGGTTGGGGGAGGGTTGAAATGCCCGGGTCTCGATGGCGGCTCTTGGGAATCAACCCTTCTTGAAAACCTCACTCAGCGCACTCGCGTCGGCCGGGATCGCGCGCGGCTCGCCGGCCACTTTCATTACCGAAGCAATGTCCTTTAACCCGCTCCCCGTCATCAACACCACGATTGTCCAAGCCGGGTCGATGCGGCCCTGCTCGACGGCCTTCTTCAGACCGGCGTACGCAGTGACCCCGGCCGGCTCGCCGAAGACGCCGCTGTCGCGGGCGATCTCCGGAATCGCGGCCAGAATCTGCTCGTCAGTGACCGTT
The DNA here is from genome assembly GCA_903914415.1 of uncultured Phycisphaerales bacterium. Lineage (GTDB taxonomy): Bacteria > Planctomycetota > Phycisphaerae > UBA1845 > Fen-1342 > Fen-1342. The sequence continues at coordinate 7,711 of CAIWOY010000122.1, forward strand.
ATGCCGAAACCGGTCGATTCGCGCACTGCCTGCACAGCCGCCTCGCCATCGCGCGGCACACTGACGGAGATTGAATCCGCCACCGTCTCGCCTGAGACTGGCTTGATTGTCCCGTCGCCCGCCACTGCGTTCACCACGGCCGCGCTCCCCGCCGCCTGCACCGCCAGCAGCCGCGGCGGCCGGTCGATGAAGCCGATGCGGTGGAAATCGGTGAAGCCCTTCCACACGCCGCTGATGATGTTGCCGTCGCCGACCGGAACGACGACGAGGTCCGGCACCTGCCAGCCCATTTGCTCGCAAATCTCGAGCGAGACGGACTTCTTGCCTTCGCGCGTGAACGGGTTGTACCCCGTGTTCCGGTTGTACCACCCGAACTGCTTCGTCGCGGCTAGGCAGAGGTCGAACGCGTCGTCGTAAGTGCCGTCGACCGCCAGCACGTCCGCGCCGCACGCCAGCAATTGAGCCACTTTCGCCCGCCGAGCCGCCTTCGGAATGAAAATGCGGGCTTTCATCCCGACCGCCGCCGCCAGCACGGCCGTCGAAGACCCGGCGTTGCCCGTCGATGCCCCGGTCACCAGGTCGCGCCCAATGTCCCGCGCTCGCGCGAGCGCGATCGCCGTCGCCCGGTCCTTGAACGACGCGCTCGGGTTCCGGCTGTCGTCCTTGATGAACAGGTTGCGCAGCCCTAGCCGCCGCTCCAGCCGCGCCGCCCGCAACAATGGCGTCCAGCCGATCGGCATGCAGTCGAGCTTCGTCGCCGTCGGATACAGCGGCAAGTACCGCCAGATCGAATGATCCGGATTGCGCGCTAACTCGTCCTTGCTCCACGCCCGCCGAATCGCGTCGTAATCGTATTCGACCTGGAGATTCCCCCCGCACGCCGCACACGTATAGACGGTCTCGCCGACTGCACACGGCGCGCCACACCGAACGCAGCGGAGTCCGCGCACGTAGTGTTGCCCGGTCGCACTCATGGAACGATCCGCGTGCCCGTCTCGCCCGCGACCGCCCGCGCCAGGTTCGCCGGATCGGTGATGATCGCCATCTTCCCACCCTGTTCGAGGAAGTCGACGACCGCTTGGACTTTCGGCAACATGCTGCCCGGGGCGAAGTGGCCTTCAGCGATGTACCGTTTGGCCTCCGCCACGGTCATCTGGTCGAGGTCTTTTTGGTTCGGCTTACCGTAGTTCAGCGACACCTTCTCGACCGCGGTCGAGATGATCAGAATGTCCGCCTTGAGGTGCTTCGCGAGCAATGCCGTCGCGAGGTCCTTGTCGATCACCGCGTCCGCCCCCTTCAGCGTCCCGTCCGCGGTCTTGACCACCGGAATCCCGCCGCCGCCCGTCGAGACCACCAGCACGTCGCGCTCGACCAGGTCGCGGATCGCCTCCAGCTCGATGATCTCCTTCGGCACCGGCGACGCGACCACCCGGCGGAACCCGCGCCCCGCATCCTCCACGATCGCCCAGCCTTCCTTCGCCCGCCGCTCACTGGCCGTCGTCTCGTCCATGAAGCTGCCGATCGGTTTGCTCGGCTTGCGGAACGCCGGGTCATCGGCGTCCACGAGGACCTGCGTGATCACCGTCGCGACGGACGCCCGCTTCGGCCAGCCGCGCATGAGGTTGTACATGGCCTGCTGAATCTGGTAGCCGATCGCCCCCTGCGTGTCCGCCCCGCACGAATCCAGCGGCACCGGGTGCAGCTCGTGCCGCGACAGCTCCGACCGCCGCAGGATGAACCCGACCTGCGGCCCGTTGCCGTGCGTGACCACCAGCCGGTAGCCCTGCTCCAACAACCGCACGATATGCCGGCAGCACTCGACCAGGGCGGCGTACTGGTCCTCCACGCGCTTGTGCTGCTCGTCGACGATCAAGGCGTTGCCGCCGATTGCGAGCACGATCAATTGCTTCTTCGCAGACGCCATCCGGTTGCATCCTCCCGCCCGGCCGGCCCCGCACCCACGCTGGCCGGGGCTACTCCAGGCCGCTCCCGCGGCTCCACGGCAGATCCGCGGCCATGCGACGCGGCCGAACCACGCATGATGCCCCCAGGCCGGCCCGCGGTCAAGACCGGCGCGCGACGCAATGCGCTTGACTCTGCCCGCGTGATTCGTTACCAAGTGAATTGTGGGCGGGAAGCCTTCGACGGGGGGCGGTCGGCCGACCGCCGTGCGCCGAAAGTGAGCATCTCTTATGCCGAAAACGCTGCTGGTCGATCCCGATAAGTGCACGAGTTGCCGCTTGTGCGAGTTGGTCTGCTCCGGCCGGAACGCGGACGCGTTTCAGCCGGCCCGCGCCCACGTCCGCGTGACCATCCACGTGGACGAGGCCTTCTACTTCCCGCGCGTGTGCCTCCAGTGCGACGATGCGCCCTGCATCGACGCCTGCCCGTGCGAAGCCCTCGTCCGCGACCCCCGCACCAACGCCGTCGTGATCCTCCACGACAAGTGCAACGACTGCCGCGCGTGCGAAGCGGCCTGCCCGTACGGGGCGATCCGCTGCTGGGATGACCGCGCCTGGAAGTGTGCCCTCTGCGACGGCGAGCCCGAATGCGTGCGCTTCTGTGCCCCGCAGGCCCTGCGCTTCGAGTCCGCGGACTCGTGGCCCGCCGCCGCACGGCAGGCCTACTCGGACCGGCTGCGGGAACTCGTGCAGGAGGCCCGGCCATGACCCACGCCTACGTCGGCAAGCTCTTGCGCGTCGATCTCGGGCGGCGGCAGACCCGCACCGAGCCGCTCGACCGTGAGCTGGCCCGGCTGTTCATCGGCGGCCGTGGCCTGGCGACCAAGCTGTTCTCGAACGAGGTGGACCCCAACATCGACCCCCTCCATCCCGCCAACAAGCTCATCCTCGCGGCCGGGCCGCTGACCGGCACCGCGGCGCCGTGCGGCAGCCGCTTCATGGTCGTCACCAAAGGCCCGCTCACCGGGGCGATCGCCAGCTCGAATTGCGGCGGCGACTTCGGCCCCGAGCTCAAATACGCCGGCTACGACCTGATTGTCTTTGACGGCGTAGCCAAAGAGCCGACGGTGCTCGTCATCGACGACGGGAAGGCGGAGCTGCGCCCGGCCGCGGACTTGTGGGGGCGGAATGTGCACGAGACCGAGGACATCCTCCACGACCAGCTCGGCCGCGACTTCAAGTTCGTCAGCATCGGCCCAGCCGGCGAGAAGCTCGTCCGCTTCGCCGCCATCATCAACGACAAAAGCCGCGCCGCCGGCCGCTCCGGCGTCGGCGCCGTGCTGGGGTCGAAGAAAGTCAAGGCGGTGGCCGTGCGCGGCACCGGCGGCCTGACCGCGGCGGACCCGGCCGGCTTCCGCACCACCTGCCTCGACGTCCTCGACAAGCTGAAAAACGGCGCGGTCACCGGCACCGGCCTGCCGCGCTTCGGGACCGCCATCCTGGTCAACGTCATCAACGAGCACGGCGCCTTCCCCACCCACAATTTCCAGCAGGGGCAGTTTGCGGGCGCGGAAAAAATCAGCGGCGAGACCATCGCCCAGCAGATCCTCGTGCGCAACCGGGCCTGCATGAGTTGTCCGATTGCCTGCGGCCGCGTCACCGCGATCGCCAGCGGCCCGTACCGCAGCCACGGCGAGGGACCCGAGTATGAGACGATCTGGGCCCTCGGCGCGGCCGTCGGCGTCAGCGACCTCGCGGCGGCCACCAAGGCCAACTACATCTGCAACCAGCTCGGCCTCGACACCATCTCCGCCGGCGCGACCATCGCCTGCGCCATGGAACTGGTCGAGAAGGGCGTCCTCACCGAGCAGGAAATCGGCTTCCCGCTCCGTTTCGGCGATGGCGAAGCGCTGGTCCGCCTCATGACCCAAATCGGCTATCGCGAGGGCTTCGGCGACGTGCTGGCCGAAGGCGGCGCCCGCCTCGCCGCGAAATACGGCCGCCCCGACCTCTTCATGGGCGTCAAAAAACTGGAGTTCCCGGCGTACGATCCGCGCGGCATCCTCGGCATGGGACTCCAGTACGCCACCTCCAACCGCGGGGCCTGCCACGTCCGCGGCTACATGGTGTCCGCCGAGATTCTGGGCGTGCCAATGAAGATGGACCCGCACACGACCGCGGGCAAGGCGGCGGTGAACATCGCGTTCCAGAACCTGACCGCCGCCGTCGATTCCGCGGGAATGTGCCTGTTCGCGACCTTCTCGATCGGCGCGCCCGAGCTGGCTGCGCTGCTGAAAACGGCGACGGGCTTCGATTACGACGTCGACGAGCTGCTCCAGGCCGGCGACCGCATCTGGAACCTCGAAAAGCTCTTCAATCTGCGGGCCGGCTTCAGCCGGGCGGACGACACGCTGCCCCCGCGGCTGCTGCACGAGCCCATGCCGGCCGGTCCGGCCGCCGGCAAGACGGTCCCGCTGACCGAAATGCTCGACGAGTACTACCGGCTCCGCGGCTGGGACGACCAGGGCCGCCCGACGCCCGAGAAGCTCGCCGCCCTACACCTATAACCGAGCCGGGCTGTCCCCAGCCCGGTCGAAGCAGCCGAGCCGGGCTGTCCTCAGCCCGGTTTCCGTGTATCGACCATGACCATCGAACTCCGACTCTTCGGCACCCTCCGCGCTTACCTCCCCGCGGGCCATCCCCCGCCCGGCGTGCAGCTCGACGTGCCCCCGGACGCCTCGATCGCCGACGCTCTGGCCAAGCTCGCCATCCCCCCCGACGAGGTCGCCCTGACGGTCGTCAACGGCCTCTACGAGCGCGACCGCGACCGCCGCCTCCCCGCCGGCGCCGTCCTCAGCGTCTGGTCCCACGTCGCCGGCGGTTAAGCGTGCCGAACAGAACCCCCCTCCCTCGCAGGGAGGGGCTGGGGGAGGGTCAAAACGCCCGGGCTTTGATACGTGCTCCAGCCGTCCCCACCAAACGTAGTGTGGGCACTGCCCACCATGCCTGCTTGGCCTCTTGTCCGTCGCATTTCGGCCCTTGCCTACCCCTCTTCTCCGCGTCCTTGGCGCTCTTGGCGTCTTGGCGGTTGCCTTTGCCGCCGCGCCTCCGCCATCACGATCGCCGCCGCGTGCGACAGCGACAGCGACGCCTCCGCCCGCGTCGGGATGCTCACGAACTCGTCGCACACCGCCCGCACCGCCCCGCTCAGCCCGCGTTTCTCCCCGCCGATCGCCAGCACGACCGGCCCGGCGAGCTCCGCTTCGTACAGGCTGCGTTTCGCCCCCGCCACGCACCCGATCACCCGCACCCCGCGTTTCTGCAACCCCCGCAGCACCTCCACGTCCTCGACCTGCGCCAGCGCCAGCCGCTCGTACGCCCCCGCCGCCGGCCGCCCCACCTCCACCGCGTCGAACTCCCACAGGTGCTTCTTTATCATCACGGCGTGTACGCCAAACGCGTCCGCGCTCCGCAGCGTGAACCCCAGGTTCCGCGCATCGTCCACCCCCTCCAGCAGCAACAGCAGCGCCGGCTCCCGCACGTCCCCGGCGTGCGACCCAGATTCGTCGCCCGTCTCGCACCGGTCCGCTGGTTCCGCGCCGGCTGCCTCATACTCTCGCCCCTCGCTCGTCGCTCTCGCTTGACCCGTTACTATCCTTCGTGCCCTTCGTGTCCTTTGTGGTGAATCCCCCGCCGCGTCATGCTCTTGCCCCTCGCTCGTCTCTCTCACCTGACCTGTTACGATCCTTCGTGCCCTTCGTGTCCTTTGTGGTGAATCCCCCGCCTCCCCGCGCGCGAAACCCGCCCCGTCGACGAGCGCCAGCACCTCCTCCGCCGTCAGCCGCGGCTTCGCGGTGCAAATCGCGACCACGCCGCCATGCGTGGCCCCATGCGCCAGCGCGTCCAGCTCCGCCTTCTCGACGTACCGGATCGGCACCCCCCGTTTCTCCGCCGCCTCGATCACGTCGGCGAGCTTCTCCCGGTGCGCATCGTGCCGGATCAGAATCACCTGAAACCGCCGCTGATACGCCCCCAGCGCCGCCAAAACCGACTGTCGCCCTTCAACGTGTTCCATGCTAGGCCTTTTGGTAATCTCCACCGCTCGGGTACGCCGACCCCGCCTCCTGGTCAAGCCCCTCGCTGTCCCGAACCCGGCGCACCCGGATCAACGAGACCTGCGCCGCGCAGACCGGGGCCACCTGCGGTGAGCCAGCGAACGCGCGCCGAAAAACCGCCGGGCGCGCCAGCGTATTACGCGTCGTCAACCTCGCCTGTCACAAAGTGCCGGGCGCAATGCGCCAGGTGCTGGTTCTTTCGGACAAGTTCTCGCCGACGTCTCATGAAATCATCGAATACCCCGACACGCTCAACCAACTTGCCGCATTCGTCCCGCGCCTCCCCAGAGCAATATGCAACTTCCCCTCCCACCCCTTCGCCAAGCTTGGCCATTGCTCCGGTCAGTGTGGCTTCCCACCGTGCGATCCCGTCCTCGAGGAATCCCCGAATCGTGAGGTGAACGCGACCAATGGAAGCCACGTATTCCCGGATTAGCGGCTTCAGGTCGATGTCCTCTCCCTTGTCCCTCAGCTCACTCAAGACGGCCTTGTCAAACCCCGTGTTACCCTCCAAGGCCGCAACACTAAGCCACGCCGTCACGGTGTGCCTCACCGCCGACCCGGGTTCGCCATCCACCAGCGTGCCGCCCACACCGAGGCAATGCAACGGCAAACCGCAATGCTGGACGTGGTTGCGCAACGCGCCCATGACGCGGTATCCAAAAACCGAATCGCGCTCCTCCGACTTCTTACGCACGAGCGCCTCCGCTTGCGCAGACCCCCTTCCGTAGATGGTATGGACATTGCGCACGATTTGGTCGAGGTATAACCGACAGGACGACAGGAGGTTGACAATCCTCCTGCTAATCGCGTGCAGCTCGCTCATCAGTCTCGACCAGTCCTGATCCGAGAAGAGAATGTCGTTGAGGCCGACAGTAAACAGCTCACGTTCCATCTCGCAGTAGTTTTCGACCACGTAGTTGAGCTTCTCCTCCATGAACAGAGCATTCATGAGAGAAGTCTTGGCGTCCTTTACCGCCTTGAACTGCTCGCTTGTGATCTCGACACTGCGCGGTACGGCGCGAACCCGACCTGTGATGGAGTATTTCATTCTCCCTGGCCTCCCTGCCATTCGCTACCCAGACTCTCCCAATGCCGGCAGCACGCACCTCCGACCCACAGAACGTGCCGTTCTATTACCGGAAAACGAGAAAACCAGGAGAACATCAGGGACGCAGCGCGCCAGGTCCATCGCGAGTCCAAGCTGTCTCCCTTCGTCACGGCGTCCGGGCAGGCAATTGCAGCGTGACAGTCTCGTCGCCCGCGACGTCTTTTAGGACGACTCGTTTGTATTCGAAGCTGATTTCGGTGATCTGCCAGGTACCTATCGTGTCTCCGGTATGTAGGTACAGTTTCTTACCGCTCTCCTTGTCCGCAAAGTAGGCCATTGGCCCCTCCTGGAGAGACCTGGACACGCTCCGAAGAACGTATCGCCCCGCTGGGGGAACCGGAACCTCCGCGCCGGGCCGTGATGTCGGCCGATTGGCCCCCGTTGCAGCGTCCTTTGCCGGGGCACCCCGCTGGCCCGGTCCCTTGGCGGACGAAGACGTGCCTTCGCTGACCTTAAGGGAGTCCAGGAGTTGGCTGTCCCGGTACAGCGTCTCGTCATCTATGGCGAGCATAGCCAACTTCCACGTTCCATCTCTGATCGTGACTATCGTACCCCACCGGTGAGTCAATTCAGCCCCAAACGTGTTCTTGGCCTTTACCTTGGACGAGTAAGAAAAGGTATCCTGTTCCGCGTTGTACTTCACGTCAGGGGCGTCCCAAAACCCGAAGCTCGCATCGTCGGGGTATTTCAGGAATCGGCGCACGCACTTCTTGGAATAATCCTCGCCGTCCGCCTGACGCAACTCCATGTCCATCTGGCGCTTCTTGTCCGCCTCTTTCTTCGCGGCGCGCTGATCCTCTTCAGCTCGCTGTTCAGGTGGCAGCGCTGCCCGACGTGCCTCTTCCGCTCTCCGTGATTCCTCGGCCCGGTTGAAGCAGCTATTGATGCCGTACCCGGCAAGTCCTAGCAGCAGCAACGCGGCAACGAGCTGTGACCCAAAGCCAGCCTTCTTCATTCGTGGGCCGCCTTTCTCGTTGACCTAGGTGGTAGCCGCCCTTGCTGAGCCGCGCCGTTCCACCCGCGCTCCGCCGTGCCAAGGCCCTCATGCCCTTGTGCCACCGCCAACACCCGCGCCGACGAAGGGGCCGCACCATCCGCCCCTGGCCGTCTTTCCCGCAGGATACCGCGGAGCCCCCGCCGCAACAACCCTCCCGTGCCCGCTCCTGGTTCCGTCCCGCCTCTGAAATCTGAGATTTGAGATTGCCCCGCCCGCCCGCGCCCCACGCCCCGCCCGGTCCCTTGGCCCCTTTCGCCCGTTTTCCGCGTACTTTCCCAGTTTCTCGTTTTCCGTCTCCTGTTCACCGGTCCGCTTCCCGCCCGCGCGCCCCGGTTCTGCGTCAATCTGTGCAATCTGCGGACCGTCTCTGTGGTTTTTCCGCTAATCTCGCGCACCCGCCGCCAGAATCGGCCCATCCTCAACAAACCGCCCGTTTCCTTTCCCGCCGCCCCGTGCGTCATCCATACTATCTAGGTTCCGCGCGGCCGATTCCCCGTCCGTCCGCGCCGCCCGATCAGAACCCCAAACGCGAGTGCGGGGTCCCGGGTTGGCCCGATCAGAACCCCAAACGCGAGTGCGGGGCTCTGAGCTGAGAGTTGATAGCTTTTCTATGAACCAGATCTCGACTAGCTGGGTTTCTCCGCGTCCTCGGCGCTCTTGGCGTCTTGGCGGTTGCCTTGCCCTACGTCCGGATAACGAAGAATGCCAAGGGGGGGGGTACACACACTTGGCACACTTGGCACACTTGGCATCCTTGGGTTTTCCGCCCCGCCCGCGGCCTTTTTATCCGGAACTACGCCAACCGCTTGGCACTCTTGGCACCCTTGCCGCCTCGCCGTGCGCCTTCCCGATCCGCCCGCTGGTGCCGCGCGCCCCATTCGCCCAGCGCGGTCCGCAACGCCCGGCGATGGGCTGGGCGCGCCAGCCGGTCGA
>CAIWOY010000123.1 GCA_903914415.1 uncultured Phycisphaerales bacterium
CCGCCGAGCGGGCCGTCAAGGCAGGCTCTGGCACTGCGTGAGCACTAGTAGTATTCCTCAGGAATGGAGAGAAGCAAGGGGCTAGGGCGATAGTGTTGCCGGGTGGCGGAGATTGGCGGAGAAACGCGAGTTACGAGTGGCGAATAGCGAGTCCGGACGCGGCTCGGACTCGGACGGTTACCGGCGGCGGCCGCACGCGCAGGCCGCTTGTCCGTCGGTATTCACTCATGCCGCCCAATCTGGTCACACCCTGTGCTCCGCGCTCGTCAGAGCCCACTCCTGCGCGGTGAATTGCTCGCCGCACTCCGGGCACCGCGGCTCCACTGTGCCGCGCAAGTCGTATTCGCAGTGCGGGCAGCGGCGCGCCGACAACGCCCGGTTTCGCTCGTCGGTGTAGCGCCGCCAACGGCGTTTGACCCGTCCACGCGCGATGCCGACAAGGGCGGGCCAGAACACCACGACGAAAACCAGCCCGCTAGCTGTCAGGCAATAGCCCTTCGCTTTGAGAGCGGATGGCGCGAGCGAGTCGACGAGCAGCATGACTATCACGCTACCGACGAGCAGTGCGAAGAACGCTCCGAGAGTGCCGATGATCAGGTCGGCTCCCGTGCAGTTTTTCGGTGGACGCGTCCGCATGGAGATAACGCCCCTCCCGGGCCCGTTGCGCCGGCACGTTCGGCGACGCCGGCGCCCTTATCGCCTTATCGCTTTTTCACTTTATCACGGCTCAGCAGCACGCCGCAAAACGCAGCGAGGGGTTTTCCGCGTTCTACGTCGGCCACGGGGGGCGAGTCTGAGAATTTATCGAAACAACTGCTCACGGATGGCCATATTCGGGTGCCCGACCCCCACTCTTCGATGGCCAAACTTGGTGTTCCGTGAGCTGTTCATTCGATTCTTTCTCAAACTCGGCCGACGCTACTTCCGGTTAGAGCGCTGCGATCTTCTCCATTACCGCTGCGATCAGCGGGCGGAGCGTCGGCTCGGAAAAGTCGAACTGGCAGCCGGCGGCGCGGAACAGCTCCGGCAGCGGGCGTGAGCCGCCGAGCGCCAGACCGTGGCGATACTGCGCGACCGCCTGCCCCTGGTCCGCCAGCGCGTTCTTCCACACCTGGAGCGCGCCGAGCTGCGCGATCCCGTACTCGATGTAATAGAACGGCACCTCGTACACGTGCAGCTTGCGCTGCCAGCCTTGCCGGTCGTACCGCTCCAACCCCGTCAGGTCCACCTCGGGCGCGAACCGCTTTGTCAGCGATTGCCAGTAGTCCTTCCACGCCTCCAGACCCGCATCGACGTGCGTGTAGACGAAGTGCTGGTACGCGTCGATCGACGCCATGTACGGCAGGAACGCCACGATTTTCTCGAAGAAGCGCTTGGTCGCCCGGCTCGTTTCCGGGCCGAAGAACCCCTCCGTGTACGGCAGCGACAGGCACTCCATGCCCATCGACGCGACCTCGGCGAACTCCAGCGGCGCGCCGCGGTACGCCAGGAACGGCTCGTTGCGGCACGCCCAACTGTGGAACGCGTGCCCGCCTTCGTGCAGCAGCGTCCGCACGTCATTCTCCGTGCCGACCGCGTTCATGAAGATGAAGGGCAACCGCCGCTCGGCGTAGTTCACCTGATACCCGCCCGGGGCCTTCCCCTTGCGGCTGCCGAGGTCCAGCGAGCGGCGCGTCCGCAGCGCGTCGAAGATCCCGCCCAGCTCCGGGTCCACCTGATGAAAGACCCGGCTGCAACGCGCGGCCAGCTCCTCATCGTTCTGGAACGGCCGCAGCGGCGGCAGGTTGTCCGGGTCCACGGCCAAATCCCACGGCCGCAACGTGTCGAGACCCAGCTTCCGCCGTCGCTCGTCCGCCAGCTCCCGCACCGCCGGCAGGACCACCCGTTCGATCGCGTCGTGGAAGTCCAAGCACTGCGCCGGCGTGTAATCAAAGCGCTCCATCGCCTTGAAGGCATACGTGCGGAAGTCCTCGCAGCCGGCGTTCCGGGCAATTCGGTGCCGTAGCGCGACCATCTTCTCGTACAGCCGGTCGAGCGGCTCCGCGGCTTGCAGGAAGCGATCGGCCGCCAGCCGCCAGGTCTCTTCGCGCACTTTGCGGTCGGGCTCCTCCTGGTACTTGGCCATCTGCTGGAGGGTCTGCTCCTGCCCGTCGTAGCGGCACGTCATCGCCGCGGTGATCGTCTGGTACTCCGTGACGAGCTTCTGGTTCTCCACCAGCAGCGGGATGTTCTCCTCGCGGTAGATCTCGATCGTGTTCCTCATGCTCCGCACGAGCACTTCGTAGCGCTTGGGCGGCAACGAGAGCAGCTCCGCATGGCGAACGAACTTCCGCCGCAGCTTGTCCCGCCACGGCTCGGAGTGCGGCTGGACGTTCTCGACGAAGTGCATGAAGCGCTGCTGGCGTTCGGCGTCGTCGGTCTGGCACGTCATGGCCGTGTACCGCCGGGCGCCTTCCTCCTCGAAGCAGGCCTCGAGCTCGCTGATGTCGATCAGCCACTGCTCGAGCTGCTCGAGGCTGGCGATCTGGCGCGTGCTCAGCTCCTGAAAGTACGGCTCGGCGGCGGCCCAGTCGCCGAAGTCGGCGTTGGTGGCCACATAGCGACGAGGAAACTCGACGGCGGACGCATTGGCCATACGGTTGCCTTTCCTCTCTGCGCGCGACAGCGACGCGCATCGTAGCGGGCATTATCGGCGAACGACCATTGCCAGCAAGGGAGAATCGGACGCGCCGGGCGTGAGGCGCGGCGGCCTTTTCGGCCCCCGGGGCCCGCGTGGCGCCCGAACACGCTCGGAGAACCGGACGCCGCACGCTAACGTACGGAACAGAACCCGTGTCTTATATGTTATGATGGGGTGTGGCAGGCGGGGGCGAAGGCACGGTCGGAGATTGCCGTATGAAAACCGACCACATCATCCTGATCCTCGCGTTCGGGGCGGTCATCGGAGTCGCACGACCGGCGGCGGGCGCCGGCGGCGATCCGGTCTCGCAATCCGCCACAAGCTCCGAAGCGGCCGACCGCATTGCGCCGTACATTGACGCCATCCGCAACGCGGCCGATCCCTCCGCCGCCGTGGCCGCCTACGCGCGCGCCCTCCGTGTCGATCGCGGCGATTGGGCCGCCACCGACACGTACCTGCGGCGCATGATCGAACTGGGCGTCCCCGACATGGCGTACCAACAAGCCCGCGATCTGACGCGGCGCGAACCCGACAACGGCCTGGCGTGGGCCGTCGTGGCCGATGTGCATGCGCGGCAGGGCAACTTCGTCCCGGCGTTATCCGAGATGGTGACCGCCGTCCGGCACCTGCCCGCCGACGCGTTCGTGCAGCGGGTCGCCGCCCAGTTGTTCGCCTGGTGCGACACGCAGGCGGACCCGTCGCTCGTCAGCGCCGACCTCAAGAAGTCGCTGGACGCGACGCGGCAGCAGGTCGTGAACCGCGGAACCTTCGCCGACGCCTATCGACAGGCGCGTGCGCTCTACCAGCAAGCGGCTGCGGAACCATCGGGAGAGTCCGCGACGCCCGAGCCGGTCGAGCGCCCTTTGCCCGCGCCGGTCGGTAGCGACTACCCCGACAACACCTACGAGGCCTACCCGCCCGCGGACACATACGTCGACTATCCGTCGTACGTGTATCCGCTGAGTACCGGTCTCGGCGCGTACCCCTACTACGGCTCCTATTGGTCGCCGTACCAGCCAATTCTCATTTACTCCACCCGCCATTCCCACCGCCACGACCTCGACCTGCATCACAACCGTTCCTGGTGGCTCGGTCGGGCCGGCGCGGGCCAACTGCGCGATCACGATCGCGCCGACGACCTTGGCCGTCGCCAACTCGGCACATCTGCTCTGCCCGCCTACACCGGCTTGCTCAACGGCCGCGACCCTCCGTCGCGCGCGACCAGCGACCACCTTGGGCGTGGATCGTTTGCCCCCGGCGCCTCCGCCGGCCGGCTGGCGACCCCTCCGCCGAGTCAGCGCGGCGATGCGCCGACGTTTCGCTCCGGCGGCCGGACCTTCACGCCGTCGGCATCCTTGGGTCGCCCGACCCCGAGACAGCACGTCAGCCCCGCGCGGTCGTCTGCGGCTCCCACGCGCTCCTTCTCGCCGCCGGCGCGGTCGTCCCTCGCCCCAACGCGGTCCGTTACGCCACCCCCCTCGTCCGGCCATTCCGCCGGCGGAGCCGGAGGCGGCCACCGGCGGTAGCCGTACGCCCCCTACTGCGCCTGCGACCGCAGCCACACCACTTCGCTTGGACCCAACGGATGGCGTCCACGCCGCTCGCGCCCGTCGGAAGACCATCGTGCGAGACTAACGCCGAGCAACCGGGGAGGAGTTTGTTCCGCAATTCGTTGTCACATAGCATGTTGCGCTTTGGTACCGCTTCCGATCCCAGTGCCCCACTCTGCCAATCCGCCCGCCGGCCTCAGGTTCCCTCTTGACTGCCGACGACCGTGACCATAGTATTCTCCGTGGTGACGGACTGGTCCGTCACTTAAATGGACGACAACCCCTGGCCCCCCCCGCAAAACGCCGTGGTCGCCCCAAGGACGAGCAACTCGTCGCGCGCCGCTCGGACGAGATTCTCGACGTAGCCGCCCGCCTGTTCGCAGCCCGCGGCTATCCGAAGACCGACCTCCAAGTCGTCGCGGACGAACTGGGCATCGGAAAAGGGACGATCTACCGCTACTTTCCAACGAAGCGCGAGCTCTTTCTGGCGGCGGTGGACCGGGGGATGCGGCGGCTGACGGAGCACATCGATGCCCGCAGGACCGCACCGGACCCACTGGATCAGATCGAGCAGGCCATCCGGGCGTACCTGAGCTTCTTCAAGGCCCATCCCGAGCTCGTCGAACTGCTGATCCAGGAGCGGGCCGAGTTCAAAGATCGGCCCACGCCGACCTATTTTGAGTACCGCGAGGCCAACGCGGGCAAGTTCATGGCGCTGCAACGCGAACTGGTCGGTGCTGGCCGCATGCGCGACATTCCGTTCGACACGATTAACAACGTGTTGGGGGACCTGCTCTACGGCACGATGTTCACCAACTACTTCACCGGCCGGAGGCGCTCGCTCGAAGAGCAGGCCGACGAAATCCTCGAAGTGGTGCTGGTGGGACTGCTGACCGATGCGGAGCGTACGCAGCGGCTCGGCGCCGCGCGCGGCCGTGCTCCGACACAGCCAGGGAATTGTGCATGAGACGACGATTTGCCAGGGCAATGTTGTTGCTGGGCTGCACCGTGACCGGCTGCGCCGTTGGGCCCCGCCATCGCGCCCCGGCGCCTGGGCTACCCGAGCGCTCGCATCAGGCCGCGGCGGACCGGCTGGCGTCGGAGAACGCCGAAGCATGAGGACAGAATCAATGATGGTCAGAAATCCCAAGTCATCTCTCGGGCGGCTGTCTGGACCCGTGGGCCTTTGCCTGCGACTTGCCGCTATCGCGGGCCTGGCGGCGTTCGCCGGCTGTGGTGCCAAGCCGCGGGGAGCCGCACCTCCGCCGCCGGAAGTCGCGGCCTTGACGCTGGAAGCGCAGAACGTGTCGCTGACGACCGAGCTGCCCGGTCGCACCACGGCCTACCGCATCGCCGAGGTACGGCCGCGGGTTGGCGGCGTGATTCTGGAGCGGCTGTTCACGGAAGGTGCCGACGTCCAGGCCGGCCAGCAGCTTTACCAGTTGGACTCCCGCAGGTTCGCAGCCGAGTTGGAGCGCGCGAATGCGAACGTCAAGCGGGCGCAGGCTGAGCTGGGAAACGCCCAGTACGAGCTCCAACGACTCACCGCCCTGAAGGACAACCAGGTCGTCGCCGAGAAAGAGTACCAAACCGCCCTCTTCGCAGAGCGAGGAGCCGATGCAGCACTTGATCTGGCGCTGTCCGAGCAGCGGATTGCGGCGTTGAACCTGGAATGGACCGGAGTGGTGGCGCCGATCTCCGGGCGCATCGGCCACTCGTCGGTAACCGAGGGCGCCTTGGTCACAGCCGAGCAGATGACGCCACTGACGACGATCCAGCAGTTCGATCCGCTGTACGTGGACGTGACGCAATCCTCTACGGAGCTGCTGCGCTTGAAGCGCAATCTCGAAACCGGCGCGTTAAGCGCAGATGGCGACCAGCGCGCCGTGCGCCTGCTCCTCGAAGACGGGACGCCGTATCCGCTGGAGGGCACGCTGCAATTTCGTGACATCACCGTCGACCCGACTACCGGGTCCTACACCCTGCGCATCGTGTTCACGAATCCGCAGCACCTCCTCCTCCCGGGCATGTTCGTGCGGGCCATCATCCAGGAGGGCACCGCCGACCAGGCCATCCTCGTGCCGCAGCAGGGCGTAAGCCGCAATCCGAAGGGTGAAGCTATCGCGCTGATCGTGGACGACGCCGGCCAGGTCCAGCAGCGGAAGCTCACGCTCAACCGCGCGCTCGGCAACCGGTGGCTCGTCTCCGCGGGCCTGGCGGCCGGGGACCGCCTGATCGTCGAAGGCGCGCTCAACGTCCGGCCGGGTAGTGCCGTGCGAGTCGCTGTCTGGGACAAAGACAAGGGAAAGGGTGAAGCCGGGAGTTCCGAGCACCCGGTCGCAGATTCGAAATAACGGAGTACCGCGGTGCTATCGAACTTCTTTCTGGACCGCCCGGTTTTTGCCTGGGTCATCGCCATTATCATGATGCTGGCGGGCGGGCTCGCAATCTACAACTTGCCCATCTCCCAGTACCCTCCCATTGCCCCACCTTCCATCGCGATTGACGCCTTCTATCCCGGCGCATCTGCTGAAACCGTTGAAAACAGCATCGTTCAGATCATTGAGCAGAAGATGACTGGATTTGACAAGCTGTTGTACATGTCCGCCACCAGCGATGCCTCCGGCGCCGGGCGGGTCGAGCTCACGTTTGCTCCGGGAACTGATCCGGACCTCGCCTGGTCCCAGGTACAGAACAAGCTTCAGCTCGCCATGGCCAGCTTGCCCGATGTCGTGCAGCGTCAGGGCGTCAAGGTCAGCAAATCCACCCGGAATTACCTGCTGCTCGTCAGCCTGATCTCGGAAGACGGCAGCCTGAATGAGTACGATTTGGGCGACTATGTCCAATCCAACGTCGAGAAGGTGCTGGCGCGGGTGCCGGGCGTGGGCGAGGTGGAAGCCTTCAGCTCCCAATACGCCATGCGCGTCTGGCTGAATCCCGACAAGCTGATGGATTACAAACTGACGATCGATGACGTCATCGCCGGCCTGCGCGCCTACAACGTGGAGGTTTCCGCCGGCCAGTTCGGCGCGGCGCCGGCGGTGAAAGGCCAGCGCTTGAACGCTTCGATCATTGTTCAGAATCTGCTCAAGACTCCGCAGGAATTCGCCGCCATCCCCCTGCGCATCAACCCGGACGGCTCCATCGTGCGCGTGCAGGACGTGG
This sequence comes from uncultured Phycisphaerales bacterium, assembly GCA_903914415.1. Taxonomy (GTDB): domain Bacteria; phylum Planctomycetota; class Phycisphaerae; order UBA1845; family Fen-1342; genus Fen-1342. Next base: position 7,396 of record CAIWOY010000123.1, read on the forward strand.
GCTGGACGGAACTCGGCACCGAACGCTACGAGACCAACGCGCTGTTCAACGGCAAACCCGCCGCCATCCTGGCCATCCGACAGGCCGCCGGCGCCAACGCCCTGGAGACGGCCAATGCCGTCAAGGCGAAGATGGAGGATCTGTCCCGCTACTTCCCCGCCGGCATGCAGATCGTCTACCCCTATGACACCACGCCCTTTGTGAAGGTGGCCATCGAAGAGGTCGTCAAGACTTTGCTCGAGGCCATTCTGCTGGTCTTCCTGGTGATGTACCTCTTCCTGGGAAATATCCGGGCCACGCTGATTCCCACCATCGCGGTGCCGGTGGTCATTCTGGGGACCTTCGCGGTGCTGGGATTGTTCGGATTCACCATCAACATGCTCACCATGTTCGCGATGGTGCTGGCCATCGGCCTCCTGGTGGACGACGCCATCGTGGTGGTGGAAAACGTCGAACGCGTCATGGGCGCGGAGGGACTTCCGCCCCGGGAAGCAACCCGCAAGTCCATGGGCGAGATCACCAGCGCACTCATCGGAATCGGGCTGGTGCTGGCGGCGGTTTTCGGCCCCATGGCCTTCTTCGGGGGCTCCACCGGCGTCATCTACCGGCAGTTCTCCGTAACCGTCATCGCGGCCATGCTGCTGTCGGTCCTCGTGGCCCTGATCCTGACCCCGGTACTCTGCGCAGCACTCCTCAAGCCGGTGGCCAAGGGACATGAGGCCGCGGAGACCGGCTTCTTCCTGTTCCGGCCCTTCTTCCGGTGGTTCGACCGCGTGTTCTTTTGGGCCCGCGACCGATACCAGGCCATGGTGGGCCGGATCCTGGCGCGGAAGGTCCGCTACCTGCTGGTCTACGTTCTGATCGTGGCGGCCCTGGGTTTCCTGTTCCGACGCATGCCCACGGCCTACCTCCCCGATGAGGACCAGGGCATAGTGATGATCCAGGCCATGCTGCCGACCGGTTCGACCCTCGAGCAAACCGGGCAGCTCATGAATACTGTCCGCAGCCACTTTCTGGAGAACGAACCCGAGACCGTCGCGTCCTGCATGACGCTGGCCGGCCGGAGCTTCTCCGGCGCGGGTCAAAATGTGGGGATGGCATTCGTCAAGCTCAAGGACTGGAATCTGCGCAACCGGCCGGACCTGAAAGTGGACGCCGTGGTGGCACGTGCCATGGGACAGTTCATGCAGATCCGCAATGCCAGGGTGTTCGCATTCGCCCCGCCGGCGGTGATCGAGCTGGGCGTTTCCAACGGGTTCGACTTCCAGTTGCAGGACCGCGGCGGACTGGGTCACGAAGCGTTGATGGCGGCCCGCAACCAGATGCTCGGCATGATCGCCTCGGACCCGCGGCTGACCCGTGTCCGCCCCAATGGCCTCGAAGATGTGCCCGAATACCGCATCGACGTGGATTGGGAGAGGGCGGGAACCCTGGGGGTCCCCATCAGCGCCATCCACAGCACCATCGCGGGTGGATTCGGCAGCGCCTACGTGAATGACTTCATCCAAGGCGGCCGCGTCAAGCGGGTGTTCGTCCAGGCCAACGCTTCCCACCGCATGTTGCCCAGCGACCTGGAGCGGCTGTACGTCCGCAATCAGGCGGGAACGATGACGCCGTTCGCTTCCTTCGCCTCGGGACGTTGGAGCTACGGCTCTCCGCGGCTCGAACGCTTCAACGCCTTCCCGTCAATGAACATCTTGGGCGAACCGCCGCCGGGGAAGAGCTCCGGGGAAGCGATGCAGGCCATGGAGGACATCGTCGCCAAGCTGCCCCGAGGCGTCGGCTTTGACTGGACGGGACTCTCCTACCAGGAACGGATGGCGACGTCCCAGGCTCCGCTGCTCTACGGCTTTTCGATGATCGTGATCTTCCTCTGCCTCGCGGCCCTGTACGAAAGCTGGACGGTGCCCATTTCGATCATGCTGGTGTTGCCGCTGGGCGTCATCGGCGGAGTGCTGGCCTCGTCGTATCGCGGGCTGCCCAACGACGTGTACTTTCAGATCGGGCTCCTCACCGTTCTGGGACTGACCACCAAGAACGCCATTCTGATCGTCCAGTTCGCCCTGGCCAAGGTCCACGAGGGAATGGGCTTGACCGAGGCCACGTTGGAAGGAGCGAAACTGAGGCTTCGCCCGATCGTCATGACCTCCCTGGCCTTCGGCTTTGGCGTCCTGCCCCTGGCCATGGCCGCCGGGGCCGGCGCGGGGGCGCAAGCGGCCATCGGCACCGGCGTCCTGGGGGGGATGGCAACGGCGACCTTCTTGGCGATTTTCTTTATCCCGCTGTTTTTCGTGGTCGTGTATCGGACATTTGGCAAGAAGAAACGCCGCCAGACCAACGCGCCGGGCGCAGGCACTGCTCCCTCGCCGCTCGCTTAGCAGTCAGCAGCAGCCCTCGTGTCCAGACTATGGATTGGAGGGTTCTGCGTGGCTTGGCGACGGCCGGCCGCGAGACAGACATCTGTGCGGCCCGACGCGGCGGCACGTCGCAATGGTCGTCTGGCCGGAGTGGCGGCGGGGTCGGCCGGCCAGTAATCTGCCCTTCGCATACTGTCCCTCATGTATCGGGCCGTGTGGCCGCCGAGCGTGCCCCGCTCCGGTGGCGCGAGGAGACCAGACATGACCTCTGCGATGTTTGTCGCCCGCCCCGCGCTGACTGCCTGCGTACCACCCGCGTGCGTCCGCCGCCGAACGCCGTGCACGAGCCACGCTGCCTTCCTCGCGTGGGCAGCCGTATCGTTCCTCGTGCTCACCATGTCGGGCTGCGCCGCACCGCAGCGCCACGCCGTGCCGAAGGAGCTTGTTTCCGCGGCGACGCCGGTCGGAATGCCCGCTGTACGCGACTTCGCCGACCGGTTCAGCCCCACGTTGCAGCAAAGCGTCGTGGAATCCGTACGACAAGCGCGCGCGGCCAGCCCACGCGGCACGCTCGACGAGACCGGCGCCGCGAACGTGCTGGCGCTCTCCGGCGGCGGCGCGAACGGCGCGTTCGGCGCGGGCTTTCTTTGCGGCTGGTCCGCGGCCGGCACGCGCCCGACCTTCAAGCTGGTCACTGGCATCAGCACCGGTGCGATGATCGCGCCGTTCGCCTTCCTCGGCCCGCAGTATGACGCGAACCTGCGGCAAGCGTTCACCGCGACCACGACCAAGGACGTGTACCGGGAAAAGTCGCTGCTGGAGATCCTGTTCGACTTTCAGTCGCTCGCCGACAGCGCGCCGCTGGCAAACTCGATCGCGCACCAGATTGATGAACAGGTGCTCGCCGCCATCGCCGAGCAGCACCGCCGCGGTCGCCGGCTCTTCATGGGGACCACCAACCTGGACGCCGGGCGGCTCGTCATCTGGGACATGGGCGCGATCGCGGCCAGCGGCCGGCCGGAGGCGCTGGAGCTGTTCCGCAAGGTGATGCTGGCGTCCGCGTCGATCCCGATCGCGTTTCCCCCCGTCCGCTTCGACGTTGAGGCGGACGGTCAGCGGTACGACGAGTTGCACGTGGACGGCGGCACCGTCGTGCAGGTCTTCTTCTACGGCTCGGCCCTCGACCTGGATGCGGCCCGACGCGCTGCCGGCGTGACCGAGGACATTCCCATCCACCTCTACGTGATCCGCAACGGCCAACTCGCCGTCGCCTGGCAGGTGATCATGCCGCGGCTGCTGCCGATCGCCGAACGTACGATCAACGGCCTGATCGGCGCGCAGGTAGTCGGCGACCTGTACTACATCTACACGATCGCGAAACGCGACGGGATCGACTTCAACCTCGCCTGCATCCCGGACGACTACGTGCCGGCGTCAAAGGAGTACTTCGACCCGTGCGAGATGAAGCGGCTGTTCGAGCTCGGCTACGAATCCGCCCGCGCCGGCTACGAGTGGCAGACGGTCCCGCCCGGGCTGCCCGAGCGCACCGCAGACCACGATCTTGGCGAAACGCCCGAGCCAGTGAAGTAGGGCGCGGCCAGTCTGCTGTCTCGCCGGGCCGTTACGCCGGCGCCTTCGGGCCCAGCGTGCGGAAATCCCCGTTCCGCCGCGTGATCTCCTGCGCGTCCAGCCGCTCCACGATCGGCACGACGTACTTGCGGGACGAATCCAGCAGCGTGCGGATGTCCGCGACCGCAAGCTGTCCGCGCTCGCGAATCGCCGCCGCGACACGCTGCGTCAGCTCGTCCCAACGCCGCCGATGTAGCCACAGCCCGTCCGCGACCCGCACCAGCTCCCCGCGCACCACCGCCAAATCCACCAACTCGCGGACGCGCTTCTGATTCCGCGGCGTGCGGCACTTGAGCGTCTCCAGGCCCGGCGGCTGAAACGCCCCCGCGTCGAACTCGGCGAGAATCCGTTCCAGCAAGCCCTGGTCGTCGGCCGACATGGCCGCTTTCTCCCCCGCCGGGGCGACGTGGTCGTGCACCAGCGTGGTCCGCCCACTCTGGAGATACCACTCCGCCAACGCCGGCCTCAGCCGCGCCGGGCACGCCCCCGGCATCCACCCCGGCCACTGCGAGCGCGGGACGCCTGGTTGCCGCGGATTGTCCACCATGTATTGCTTGAGCCGCCGCGTCAGGTCGTCGGCCAGCGCCTGCAAGTTCGAATTGTGGATGTACAACCGCACCGACGCGGCCTCCAGCACGCGAATCTTGCCCGCCCCCATCAGCCGCCGACAGCCGTCCGCCACCGCCTTCTCATCGTCCAGCCCCGCCAGCATCGCCAGCCGCTTTTCATCCACCGGCTGCCAGTGCGCCGCCCGAATCGCCTCCTCCAGGCGGGCCTGCGACGAGCCCTCCAACAGCACGCGCAGCCCATCGACGTGTGCCGGGTGTCTCGCCGTCCACAGTCGCCCCACCGGTCGCAACACGCGCCCGCCACCCAGCGTGCGGCTGCCGCTCTCGTCGCGCAGGATGAACCGCTGCCCCCAACTCGCCACGATCGGCTCGGCGACGCGGAGCTGCCCGAATTGCCCCTGCACGACGTCCGCCGCCGGCTTTTCGAGCAGTCTGAGTTCGGCGAGGGCCTCGCTCGTCGCAATGTGCAACCGCAAACGCAGCTCTCGCCGCCGCGTCTTCCCCGGCATACGCAGGCGCGTGATCCACACGTCCAGGTAGCGGGCCGGCTCCAGGTACCCCGGCGTGGTCAGCGTGCAGCCGCGGTGCACTTCGTCCTGGGCCACGCCGGCGAGGTTGATCGCCAGGCGCATGCGCCCCGCGGCCGCCTCGCGCGCGCTGTGATGCGATTGCAGATCGCGCACGCGCACCCGCTGCCCGGCGGGCCACAACTCCAGCGTGTCCTCGCACGTGACCGAACCGTGCGTCACCGAGCCCGTCACGACCGTCCCGCGCCCCGCGACCACGAACGCCCGGTCGATCGGCATGCGGAACCACGGCCGTGCGTCCCGCCGCTGCGTCTGCTCGCGCGCCAGCCGCGCCAGCAGCGTCCTCAGCTCATCCAGCCCGCGCCCCGTCTCTGCCGACGTCCGCACGAACGCCAGCGCTTCCAGCCCCAGGCCGCTCAGGAGTTGCCGCACTTCCTCCTCGACCTGGTTCGCCCACTCGTCATCGACCAAGTCCATCTTCGTAAGCACCGCCGCGCAGCGCTCGACACCCAGCAGGCTGAGCACCTCCGCGTGCTCCCGCGTCTGCGGCATCACCGAGTCGTCCGCGGCCACCACGAGCAGGGCCACGTCGATCCCCGTCGCCCCGGCGAGCATGTTGCGAATGAACCGCTCATGTCCGGGCACGTCGACGAACCAGACGTCGCAGCCGTCAATGGCCGCGTGGGCGAAGCCCAGGTCGATCGTCATCCCACGGGCCTTCTCCTCCGGCAGCCGGTCGGGATCCGTGCCGGTCAGCCGATACACCAGCCGGCTCTTGCCGTGGTCGATATGCCCGGCGGTTCCAACGACGAGTGCGGGTGCCTCCAACATGCGGGCCATTGTAGGGCAGTCGAGCCGGACGCGTCAGGCAAGTAGAATGGGGCCGGCGGCGAGTGGCTTGTTCGAGCTCTGGAAAACGAGCATGATGACTGAGCGGCGACCCGATCCTGTAAGTCCCGACGACGACGAGGTGCGGCCCGTTCCGCCGGAGCACCGGGTCCGTTTTCGGTTTCCGCGCCGCCTGCGTATCGTGCGTAAGGCCGACTTCGATCGTGTCATGAAGCAGGGCACACGCGTGGTGGACGGAACGATCATGTTGTGGGGCCTGCCGAACGGCCGCCCGGACACGCGCCTCGGGCTGGCGGTCGGGCGGCGGCACGGCGGCGCCGTGCAGCGCAACCACATCAAGCGCCTGCTGCGCGAAGCGTTTCGGCTGTCGCACCGGCACCTGCCCACCGGGCTCGATCTAGCCTGCGTGCCGCAGGTCGGCGCCGATGTGCGGCTGCCGCACCTGATGGAGTCGCTGCGTCGACTCGCGGCGCGGCTGGCTGAACAGGCATCGAGGGATCAATAGGAGCGGGGCCGGACGCATGTCGAAGCAGGATGGTATCTTGATCCTCACCGCCTCCGCGGGGGCCGGCCACTTGGTCGCGGCCAGAGCGTTGGAGCACGAGTTCCGCACGCAGGCTCCCGACCTGGGCGTCGAAGTGCTCGACGTGCTGTCGATTTCGAACGTGTACTTTCGCCGCCTGTACGCCGGCGGCTATCTCGGCATCGTGCAGTACGCCCCGTCCGCAATGGGTTGGCTCTACGAGGCGATGGATCGCCCCGGCGAGCGGTTCTACAACTCGCTGCGCCTCTGGATCCAGAACCTGAATCGCCTGCCCACCTGGCGCTACGTTCGGCAGCGCCGGCCGCAATTGATCGTCAACACGCACTACTTGCCGGCCGAGTTCGTAGCCCAGATGCGTCGCGCCGGCGACCTGCACTGCCCACAGGTCACGACCACCACGGACTTCGAGACGCACCGCATCTGGGTGCACGAGCCGATGGAGCGCTACTACACCGCAACCGAGGACGGAAAGACCTACCTGACAACCTGGGGCGTCCCGCCCGCGAGTATCCGCGCGACCGGCATCCCCGTGCGGCCGGGCTTCGACGACACGCTGCCGCGCGCCGAAGCCCGTCGCCGGTGCGAGCTGGAGGCCGGCCGCCCGGTGGTTCTGCTGCTCTGCGGCGGCTTCGGGGTCGGACCGACGGGCGAGCTGCTGCACGAGCTGATCTCGATGCCGCTCGACGCCCAGGTCGTCGTCATCGCCGGCCGCAACCCCCAGCTCCACCAGCGGCTACAGCGACAGGTCGAGTTCACGCCGCGGTCGGTGCGAGTCCTGGGGTTCACGGACAAGGTGCACGAGTGGATGCGGGCCGCGGACGTCGTCGTCACGAAACCGGGCGGCCTCACGGTTTCCGAGGCCCTCGCGTGCGGGCTGCCGATGGTCATCATGAACCCCATCCCCGGCCAGGAGACGCGCAACAGCGACTACCTGCTCGAGCACGGCGCGGCGATCAAGGTCAACAACGTGCGCCTGCTCGGGCACCGGGTCGGGACGCTGCTGTCCGACGGGCCGCGCTTGCAGGCGCTACGGGCGGCGGCGCAGACCATCGCCCGACCGCACGCGGCGCGCGAGATCGTCGCCGACGCGCTGACGTTGCTGCACCGATAATGCAACGGGCGGTTGCCTGACAGTCCGCCGCAAAACGCGGCGTAGCGTCGGCCACGGGGGGCGAGCCTGAGAACCTTTCCTTCGTCGCGTATCACCCGGGCGTCCGCGCCGCGGCCGTTTGAAAGCGACCGCGGCGTGGACGGCGGGGCGCTCAGGTTTCGCCGCGGGTCGCGCACGCGGGCGGCCCGCAGGGCGGCCGTGCGCTAGGCCGCCCCCATCGCTTTCAGGCACTCTCCGGCGAAGTGGACCAGGTTGAACGCCAACACGGCCCACAACGTCACGCAACGAACTTTCGCCAAGCCCCGGACCGCGAACGAACGCAGCCCGAAGCGCTCTTGCAATTCCGCATTCACCCGCTCCGAAGCCGGGAAGCGTTGGCGATAAATCGCCTGCGCCGCCGGCGTCTGCATCCGCGCCCGCCAGCGTTGCGTCGCCGGGGTGTCCCAGCGGCTGTGCGTCACCGGCGCGCCCGTCGTGCGGTTTTTCGGCAGCGGGATGTACAGCGCCACGCCCGCCCCCTCGGCCGCCTCAATCGCCTTCATATCCACATACCCTTCGTCCGCCAGGTGCTCCCGCACCGCCCGCCCCGTGCGCCGCTCCACCTGCGCCCGCAACCCGGTGCTGTACTTCCCATCATCGTTGCTGCACCCCACGTCCACCCCCACTACCGCCCCGCTGGCCACATCCACCGCCAACTGCACGTTGTACGCCGGCCGAATCCCGCCGTCCGCCATCTTCAGCTTCCGCGCCTGCGGATCCGTGCTCGACACCCGCACCGGCTTGACCCGCTCCGCCTGCCGGTTCCGCGGGTTTTGCCGCGCCGCCTCCAACTCCGGCAACAGGGCCACCGCCGCCGCCAGGCGGGCCTGCTGCTCCTGCGCCGCTCGCACGCGGGCCGCCTGCGACTGGGCCGACACGCCCGGCGGCTCGGACGCTTGCCGCTTGAGTTCGGCCACATACGCGCCGCTCTCGGCCAGCAGCTTCTCCAGCGTCGCCCGGCGGTGAAAGCTGGCGCTGCCCGCCGCCGCCCGCACCCGCTTGCCGTCCTGGCTGATCCGCGCCACCGCCACCACCCCCTGCGCCACCAGCGCCGCCAACACCCGCGTCAGCAACGCGTCCACCGCCGCCTCGTGCTGGACCCGGAAGTCGTTGAGCGTGTGATAGTTGACCGAAACCCCGCCGCACAGCCAGCGATACCCGTCGTGCTGCCGGCACAACCGGTCCAGCGCGCGGCCGCACCCGACCCCTTCGCAGGCCGCGTACAGCCACAAGGCCACCAGCAGCTTCGGGTCGATGGCCGGCCGGCCTGGTTCCGGCCCGCGGGCCCGCAGCGGCGTGTAGAAGGCGGACAGGTCCAGCGTCTCGACGAGCTGCCAGATCAAACGTGCGGGATGATCGGCCGCCAGGCGCTCGTCCAGGCAGGCGTCCTCCCAGAACCGCTGCCGCCGGTCGGGCACCTGCAGCCGCGGCGGCGCCTCCGCCCCGGGCCGCCCCACGTTCGCCGCCGCTTCTGCCGTCACCGCTTGCGGGAATAGGTCTTGTTCTATCATTCCTAGATCATACCATGCCTGTCAAGCGAAAAATTCTCAGGCTCGGCCGACGCTACGGCTGGCGAGGGCCGACGCTACGGCGGTGGACGATGCTGCGGTCTAATCTTCCGGCCGCAGGTTCACGGAGGTGACCCGCACGCCATCGGGCGTGGTGGCGACCGTGAAGATCGTTCGGCCGGTGTATTTCAGCAGCTTACGGAGCTGCTTGAGCTTGGCGTCGTCCGCACCGGTCAGCAACTCGCCGAACATGCCGCGCAGCACCATCGCGCCGGCGTCCGTGGGGCCAGCGGCGACCTCGTCCTTGTTCTTGGCCAGCTCGAGGGCGGTGGTGAGCAGCGCCCGCTGGTCGAAGTAGACGGCGAGCCACGCCTCTTCGGGCACCTGCCGGGCGGCCCGCCGCCAGCCCTCGGACTCGGCCAAGGCCGGCCCGGCGGCGGGTTGCAGGCCGCTTTCGACGGCGGCGGCGCTGCCAAGCAGCAACCGATCGGAGGAAGCCGCGACGGATATCCCGGGCGCCATGGCCAGATCAAAGACCTGTGTGCCGCGGAGGTCGCGGGGCTGCAACAAGGGGGCAAACGCGGTGAGGAAGCGGGTCATGGCACTCTGATCGCGCTGCCCCAGGGTCACGAGCAGCCGGGCGCACTGCGGCCCGAGGGGCTGCGTAAAGGACAGGGCGACGGTGAGGGGGCCGGTGATGTGGTCGAGAAACTCCTTGCGGATGTCGATTTTGTCGCCGCTGGGCAGAGCGACCTCTTGCATCGACTTTTGCAGCTCATCGGCCTTGTCAGGGTCGGTCTGCCGCAGCATGCGCTCGACGTCGTCGAGGAGCTTGGAGGCGTTCAGGTTGGCACCGACGTACAGGCACGCCTCGCCGGACACGAACGCCGGGGGCGCGACGCGCTGGTTGTCCATGCTCAGGATCTTCGCCAGGCCGGAGCGTTCGCCGCTCATCAGGAACAGGAGCTCGAACTTGGAATCGTAGGACGAGGCGCCGACCCGCAGGTGCCCGACCGCGCTGCGCAGGCCTTCGGCGCCGAGCACCTTGAGCCAAGTGGAAAAGTCCTTCGCGTCGGCCTCCTTGGCCTCGGCCCGGGCCAGCTCGATGATGCGCGGGAGGTTGACCTGGAAGTGGACGGAGCCGACGGGCTTCAGTTGGCGGAGCAAGGCCTTGTGGTCGTCCGTCCCGGCCAGCGACGCGGCGTCCTTGTCGCGCTTGAGGATGGCCCGTACCTGCTCGGCGGAGCCCGCGACGATCAGGCGGTCCTCGGTCAGGCACGCGGCCAGGGTGGGCGGCAGATTCTCGGCGGCGAGCAGGCGGTTCACGAAGTCCTCCGCCATTTTCTCGGGCGACTCGCCCATCCGCAGTCCGCCGGGACCGAACGGCTCGGTCTCGTCCTCGCCCGGCGGCCCGCCTGGCGGGCCCTTTGCGCGGTCTTTCTTGCCGCCTTCGGACTCGTCCTTGGTGAAGACGTCGATCGTGGTCGAACCGACAGAGTCGGTGCTGTGCTTCGTGGTCTCCTTGAGCTTCGTGACGGCCGTCTCGTAGTACTTCTGCAGCAGGGACGTGTCGCCGACGCGGGCGATCAGCCCGGGCTCGAGGTCCTTGAACTTCCCGCCCGGCGAGGCCGCGAGATAGAAGGCCAAGGGGCCGGTGAAGGGGTTCTTCAACTGCGCGGGCTGCACATCGAGGGTCTTGGCGACGCGCTCCTGCAACTTCTTGATGGCGGGGCCGAACAGGCTGAAGCCGGGGACGGCGTCGGCGACGGTCTCGTCCTCCATCAGCTTGTAGCCGGCGGTTTTCTGGAAGTCCGCCCAGGTCTGGGCCACGTCGGTGACCCCCAGGTAGACGACGGCGTCCGCGGGGACCCATTCCGCCGGGTCGACCTCGGTCTTTTTCTCCGTTTGGGCCGGAGCGGGGCAGAAGGTGACGAGAGCGAGGCTGGCGGCGAGCCAGAACGGCGCGCGTTTCATGATTCTCTCCCACTGGAGTCAACGGGTTCTTCGGGTTTGAGGAACGGCGGGGCTTCCGGCTTTTGGCGCGGCGGCGGCTGGAGGTAGCGGTAGCCGGCCTCCGAGCTTTCGCTGTTGTAGGCGAAGGCCTCGCGGTTGCGCAAGAAGTCGACGACGTAGCGGACGGGGATGGCGAAGCCGAGGCCCTCGCCGCCCTGGAGCTTCATGTTGGTGACGCCGACGACCTCGCCGCGGTTGTCGAAGAGGGGGCCGCCGGAGTTGCCGGGGTTGATCTGGGCGGTGGTCTGGATGTAGACGAGGCCCTGCTCGGCGCGGTTGCGGCGGCTGACGATGCCCTCGGAGACGCTGCGGACGAGGCCGAGCGGGTTGCCGATGGCGAAGACGGGGTCGCCGTCGCGCAGGTCGTCCGCGGCGGCGAGATAGGTGATGACGGGCGTATAGTCCGGAGGCAGGTTCACCTTCAGGAGGGCGAGGTCGAGAAACGAGTTGGTCGCGACGATGTCGACGTCCTCGAATTTCTGGCGCTTGAACTCGTCGCCGGTGCGACGGAAGACGGTGACGGCGAGCTTGCGTTCGCCCTCGATGACGTGGAAGTTCGTGATGAGGTGGCCCTGGGCGGTGATGAAGAAGCCGCTGCCCATGCCGGCGGGCGAGGCGACGAGCACGACGCCCTCACCGAAGCGCTCGGAGAGCTGCTTGACGCTCTGGGGCGGGAGGTCGGCGGTGCTGTAGAGGTTATCCGTGGTCTGCACCTGGCTGGGGGCGGTAGTGGCCTCGCCCTCGGGCTTGATTTCGCGAACGTCGCGGCGGGGGATCGACAGCACGTCGTAGCCGAGGTCGACGACGACGCGCTCGGACGACTGCTGGAGCACGGGCGCGGTGATGGTCTGGCCGTCGCGCAGGACGATCACGTCGGCGACGGCGGCCGCTCCGAGCGCCAGGATGGCCGGCAGGCCGAGCGTAAGCAGCGACACGCGCACCATGTTGGACCCTCGCGTTACACGCCAACACAAGCTATGCGGGCATGGTAAAACGCGGGGGCGCGGGGGACAAGGGCGAGCGGCCACGCGTCAGGTCCGCGCGTCGGCCGCGATAATGGCCCGCGGCCGTGCGAAGACGGCGTCGAGCATGGGCTCGGTCAGGCGCTTCGTGAACGTGTTCTGCTGGCTGGGGTGATAGGAGGCCAGCAGGATTCGGCCGTCGGGGAGCTTGAATTCCGCCCCATGTGCGAAGCGCGGGGGGCGGACGTTCAGGGCCCGCGCAGAGCAGTGCCACGCAAGCTGGCCCAGGGCGACGAGCGCGCGCCAGGGTACGCATTGGAGAGTCTCAAGCAGATAGTCGGAGCAGGCGCGGATTTCGGCCGTGGTAGGCTTGTTGTCGGGCGGGGCACAGCGCGCGATCGCCGTGACCAGGCAATCGCGCAGCGTGAGGCCGTCGGCGCGGCTGGTGGAGGTCGGCTGGCTGGCGTAGCCGGCGCGGTGCAGGGCACGGAACAGCCAATCGCCGCTGCGGTCGCCGGTGAAGATGCGGCCGGTGCGGTTCGCGCCGTGGGCGCCGGGGGCGAGGCCGACGACGAGCAGGCGGGCGAGCGGGTCGCCGAAGTTGGGCACGGGGCGGCCCCAGTAGGTCTCGTTGTGGTACGCGGCCCGTTTGGTTTGCGCGATGGCACGGCAGTAGTCCCGCAGGCGCGGGCAGCGCTGGCAGACGATGACGCGGGCGTCCTGCTGCCGCAGCCAGGCGACCGCCGCGCCGCGTGTCGAAGAGGGATGCCGGGTCTTCATCGAGCGGCTATCGTACGGACAGCACGGCGGCTGCGTAACCCGTCGTCCACGCGCGGCTGACACGATTTCGGTGCGACGGCATGTCCGACACCAATGCGGTCAAGTGGCTTCGCACGCAGGCGGTGAAGTTCGCCGTGCTGGAGTACGCGTTTACGGAAATCGGGGCCGATCATGCGGCGGAGGGCGTCGGCCGGCCGCTGGAGATGGTGTGCAAGACCCTGGTCGTGAAGGCGACGGGCAACGCGTTCTGGATCGCGATCGTCCCCGGCAACCAGCGCGTCGACCCGCGCCGGCTGGCGACGGCGCTCGACGTGCCGCACGCGGACCTCGCCGAAACCGACGAAGCAGAGAAAGTCACCGGGTACAAGGTGGGTGGCATTTCGCCGTTCGCGCTGCGGCGGCCGCTGCCGGTGGTGATCGAGGAATCGCTGCTGGCGCTCGAGACGATCATCGTCAACGGCGGGCGGCGCGGGGTGCTAGTGGAGCTGGCGACCGAGGAGCTGGTGCGGCTGCTGGACGCGCGGGCGGCGGACCTGTGCCGAACGTGAGTTGCGAAGCGGAGGATCGGTATGGCCGAGTATGAGATCAGGGCGTTGCGGGCCGAGGATCGCGAGCGGGTGCGTGCGATCCTTATCGAACGCTGGACCGCGCTGCAAATCGTGAACCACGGCCAGTTGTACCAAGCGGACGAGCTGCCGGGGTTCGTCGCGGTGCAGCACGGCGAGATTCGCGGGCTGTTAACGTACTCGATTGAGGCGGGGCAGTGCGAAGTCGTGTCGCTCGACAGCCTGGCCGAGGGGCAGGGCATCGGCACGGCCTTGCTGACGGCGGTGGAAGAACCGGCCCGCGCCGCGGGGTGCCGGCGGGTTTGGCTGATCACGACGAATGACAATCTTCACGCGCTGGGGTTCTACCAGAAGCGCGGGTTCGTGCTCGTGGCCGTCCATCGCGACGCGCTGGCGGTTTCGCGCCGGCTCAAGCCGTCCATTTCGTTCATCGGAATAGGCGGGATCCCCCTGCGCGATGAGATCGAACTGGAGAGGACGCTGTAGGGGTCGGCGGCTCGCTGGCCGCGGGAGCGCGAGTCGCCTTCTACGGCCGGCAGGGGCGCCGGCCGCTACATTTCCCAGGGGTGCCCGGCCGCTACAGGGCAGCGACGGTTGCGGCGGTGACGCGGGCGATGACATCGTCCCAGCTTCCGGGCGGACGGGCACCGGCGGCGCGCGCGTGTCCGCCGCCGCCGAAGCTGCGGGCGAGCGCGGCCACGTCGAGCGCCGACTTGCGCACGTCGAGCGGCGACTTGCTGCGGAAATTGACGCGCACCCGCCCGTCTGGCTCCTCGGTGAATAGGATCGTCGCCTCGATGCAGCCCAGCCGCGAGGCCTCGTTCACGAGGTCCTCGGTCATCGTCGAATCCGCACCCGCCGCGGCGAAATCCGCCTGCCGCAGCGTCAGCACGGCGAGGCGGTCGCCGGCGAGCAGCCGCAGCGACTGCAACGTGCGGGCGGTGAGGCGCAGCCGGGCGGGCGAGTCCTGCTCGTAGATCGCCCGGTAGATCGCGCTGGGCACGGCCCCGGCACCGGTCAGCTCGGTCGCAGCCCGCAGCACGCGCGCGTCGGTGTTCGAGTAGCGAAACCACCCGCTGTCCGTGGCCAGCCCGATGAACAGCGCGGTGGCTAGCGGCGGATCGAGCGGCACTTCGAGCGCGCAGATCAACTCGGTCAGGACGAGGCACGCGGCGCCCGCGGACTCATCCAGGAGCCGCAGGTCGCCGGGGCGCGTCGCGATCGGGTCGGGCTTTGCGTGGTGGTCGATGACGAGCGTGCGCGGCGCGCGCGGCAGGTATTCCGCAATGGGCTCGAGCTGGGGGAACGCGCAGGTATCGACGATCACGAGCGCGTCGCACTCGGCCTCGAGGGCGGCCCGTTCCTGATCCCAGCGTCGCCACGGCACCACGTCGCGCAGCAACGAGTTGTAGCGCGGGGGGAACGCCTCGAACAGCGTCGGGCGCGGGTCGAGCCCGCGGGTGCGGAGCGCCAGCGCCGCGGCCACGAGCGCACCGAGCGCGTCCCCGTCGGGCCGCCGGTGCGTGACGAGCAGCGGGCGCCGGCAGTGTTGCAGCCAGGCGCCGACGTTGTGGTATTCGAGCAGGTCGACCATGATGGGCGGATTGTAGGCGCTGCGAGCCCGCGCGGCAGCGCCGTGGAGGACTATTGGCGCAACTGGGACAGCTTCTGGATGGCGAGCGCTACCGGCCCTGCGAGTGGGACCTGCGGGCGGATGCCGCCGGTCGCGAGTACTGGGCCGGGCTCTTCCGCTGGCACCTGGAGGAGGTCGTGCTGCCGCTGATCCGGCCGGCGGGGGCCGACGCGGACGGCGGCCGGTGCGCGGCCTTTCGGGCCGAATACCACGCGGCGCTCGACGACATCAGCAGCCACCCGGAGCGGTACGGGCGGCTCGACATCCTGCTGTTCACCGAGGTGCGCGAAGGATTGCTCGCCCGGCACGGGTTCGCGGACCCCTTCGGGGAGATCAAACGCCACGAGAACGAGGTGGCGCTGCAGCTTCTGCCCGAATTGTTGGCCGAGCTGCACGCGGCGACGCCGGCGGATCGTCGCGCGTTGCTGGCGGCGGGGCTGCTGGCGGGCAACATCTTCGACCTGGGGGCGCGGGCGACGATCAACCGGCATCGGGACGGGAACAGCGCGTTTCACGGGACGCGTGCGACCTTGCCGCCGCGGCCGTGGCTGCGGGACGACCTGGACGCGTGGTGGCGGCGTTGGGAGACGGCCCCCCCCTACCGGCACGTGGTCTTCTTCGTGGACAACGCGGGCAGCGACATCGTGCTGGGCTGCGTGCCGCTGGCGCTCTGGATGGTGGCGCACGGAGCCCGCGTGACGCTGGCGGCGAATTCGCGGCCGGTGCTGAACGACATCACGGCGGCGGAGCTGGGTCCGCTGCTGGAGCAGTGCGGCGCGGTCGACCGGCCGCTTGCGGAGGCCGTGCGCGACGGCCGGCTGCGGGTGGCCGCCACGGGCAGCACCGCCCCGCTGGTCGACTTGACGCGGCTGTCGGCCAACTTCGTGGCGGCGACGCGCAACGCCGACCTGCTGATCCTGCATGGGATGGGGCGGGCGATCGAGAGCAACTTCCACGTGCGTTTCGGCTGCGACACGCTGTGGAGCGCGGTCATCAAGGACGAGGCGGTCGCCCGGCGGGTGGGCGGCAAGCTGTTCGACTGTGTTTTCCGCTTCGAGGCGGCGGCGGGGTGAGATACGCAGGCTTGGCGGCGCGTTCAAGACCGGAGCGTTTTGACCCTCCCCTAGCCCCTCCCTGAGAGGGAGGGGGGTTGCCGGCCGGGCTTAGTGGGGCTGGTTTGCCTGCGCGACCATCCGCGCGAGGGCTGCGCGGACGCGCTTGTTCAGCGGCAGCGCGTAGCCGCGGCATTCGTCGGTACCCGCCGTGCCGGACATCGCCACGTTGAGCCCGACGAGCCGGCCGGCGGCGTCCAGCAGCGGCCCGCCGCTGAAACCGGGCTCGAGGCGGACCGTGCTCTCGATCAGGTAGGCATAATCGCGGCGGCAGGCGGGATCGAGCTGATCTTGTAGCGAAGCCGCGGCGTCGGTGACGACGCCCGGACGCGCGCAGTGGGTCGTGCCGGCAGCCGGGCGGCCGAGGGCGATCACCGGCGTTCCCGGCGACAGGTGTGTGTTGGAGAGAGCGATCGCCGGCAGGTCGGCGCCGCTGATTCGCAGCAGGGCCAGATCGAAAGCGCGATCGGTGACGACGAGCTCGACCGGTCGCCAGGAGCCGTCCGGCAGGCAGACGGCGATCTCGCGCGCCTCGTGGACAACGTGCTCTTCGGTGAGAATCAGGCCTGCGCCGATCGTAACGCCGGTGCCGCCGGATCGCCAGGATGTGGGGCGGGCGGCGGCGGTCGGATTGTCAGCCTTGGTCTGGGCCGGGAACGTAGTGCGGATGTGCACGACGGAAGCCAAGGCCCGTTGCGCGGCGTGTTGCAGGAGGCCGGGTGCCGTTGCGGGGCCTGGCGCGGCGCAGCCCGCGAGGAGTGTAGTTGCCCCGAGCAGGCCACACAGACAGCGTCCCATAGCGCAAGCTCCTCCGTTGGAGCACGGAAGCTCCCGACACAAGAACTCTAGGCCTGGTTTTGCACGGGGGCGTGGAGAGGGCGGGGTAAGCTGCGAAACTCACGCGGGCGGGCCGAATGTTTCGCTGAGGTGGCGATAAGGGAACATCCGCGGCGGCGGGGCTGTGCCCCCTCTCCGCGCAGCCGAGGCAGGCTGTGGCCGCGGTTATCGGCTCAAGCGGGCTGGAGCACGCGGGCGATCGGCAAGAGCGCCTCGAGCGCGGCCGGCACCGCGGAGCTGACGAAGTCGATGACTCCCGACAAGACCGCATCGCGGAGCGTCGTGGAGCATCCCACGGCGAGCGTGGGGAGCAGGCACGTCGTGAGGGTCAGCCACTTCCATTTCGCCGGCGTTGTCATGGGCACACCTCTGGGGCGGACAGATCAAAGGGCCACGTGCAGTCGCACACCGGCGACAAAGGCCGCGCGGCCGCTCCCGCCGTGGGAGCACAGTATCCACGGGAAGTGCGGGCTTGGCCATAGGCGTGGGAAGAGCAGGATACCCGGGTACCGTGCGGATGGGCCCCATTCAGGCCCCTTCGCCGTTCGCAAGGCGATGCGCCAGCAGAGCGCGCAGAGCACCTTCGAGTTGTGGATGCCGAAA
>CAIWOY010000124.1 GCA_903914415.1 uncultured Phycisphaerales bacterium
GACCCACTTTCTTTAGCTGCCCCTGGTATGTGAACGCAGTTCCGAGTGCAGTTTGTGCCTGACCGTTGCCGGCGACCAGCATGGCGCTCACGATGGCCGCCCATACCATTGCACGTTGCCGCATGTCATGTCTCCTCGTGGGTTGGAAACCTCTCCCGGTAACGGCCGCGCGGCCTCGCGCGCGGCGTTTGGTCACGGTGCGTTGCTTCGTCCGCTCCGATCCTCCGCCTCGAGCCATACACCTGCCATGCCGTGCGCGCGGCCCCCGGGCGACGACGCTGCCCGGTAGCCCAGCCCAGCGGAATCAGCAGCGACGGATGTTCGTGACTTACTGCGGCGGTCCCCGATCCAAACCGCGGTCGAAGGGGGACGTGAACCCAGTCCCCGTTGGCAATCGCACGCGATCGGGAGCACACCGCGTCCGAACAGTCCCAGTATAACACAAACAGGAGCTTGGAAGGCGTGATTTCGTGCTTGACAGGTCGTTTTCCGGGGCGGTTGACGCGCCGTCCGGCTACGTCCGCTCCACGAGCCGGTCGATCAGGAAGTCGGATTGGGCGAGCGCCTGCTCGGTGAACGGGCCGAAGTACCGCCGGACGTCGGCGAACATGGCCCGGAAACCGACCCGGTCCTGGCGGCCGCTGATGTCCCGGAGGTCGGTCGCGGCGCGCAGGAAGGCGTCAGTGACCTCGGCGGCAGCGGGATTCGACATTTGGATCGAAGCGTACAGCTCGGGCGATTGAGCGAAGTGCCGGGCCGTCAGCAGCAGCTCGATCAGGTAGATCGGGGAGGTGAAGCGGAGCGTCTGCTCGAGGGACATGCCCAGCCCGGCGAGGGCCCGGCCCATCACCTCGGTCGAGAAGTGCACGAGCACCTGCACGACCGACATGGTCCGATCGTGGTCCTCCGGGGTCGTCTCGACCAACTCCAGGCCGCGGGCGTGGAACATCGTTCGGAGCCACGCGAGCCATTCGTCGCCGCGGCCGGGGGTCAGGACGACGCGTTGGCCTTGCAGCGAGTGCACGGTCGGGCCGAAGAGGGGGTGGGTGCCGACCACGCTGGCCCGCGAGGCCGCGAGCATGGCCGCCATCGGCTTCGTCTTGATCGACGTGACGTCCATCAGGAGGGCGTCGGGACGCACCCGGGGGCCGAGCTGCCGGATTACGTGCTCCGTGACGTCGATCGGCACGCTGATGAGCACGACGTCAGCCGCGGCCGCGGCGTCCTGTGGCGTGAGCTGGGTGTCGAGGTCCGCGATCATGACGGCGTGGCCGAGGTCGCCGAAGAGTTGGGCCATGCAGCGGCCCATGGTGCCGTTGCCGCCGATGATGGCGACGGTGCGCGGCTCGACTTCGAGCGGGACCTCGGCGCGCAGGGCGGCCTGGCGATCGCGGCTGGCCCAGAGCACTAGGCGCCAGAGGCCTTCGAGCAGTTCCGGGTTCAGGCCGAGCGTCTGACCGCGCTGGCGCCGGTCCTTGATGATCTCGCGTTCGCGTTGGAGGTCGCGGATGGGCAGATGGTGCTCGCGCTTGTGGATGGCGATGTCCGCGACGAGGCCGTTCCGCCGGGCGAGAAGCTGGAGGAGCTCGTGATCGATGGCGTCGATCATGGCCCGCAGGACGGGCAGCGGACGGACGGACGGGTTTGCGGGTGTCGACTCAGAGGTGCTCATGGCGCCGATCAACCGTAGCGTTGTCCGCACGGGCCGTCAACGTGAGGCGGTTTCACGGGACGCGCGGCGCGGGTACGATGCGGCGGTCGCTGAGGCGGCCCCGCATCGTCGCGTTGGCACGAGGAGACGCCATGCCAGAACTCACGTACCGCACCGCCGGGGAGTCGCACGGACGGGCCCTCTGTGTTCTGGTTGAGGGCCTGCCGGCTGGCCTGGCCGTTGACCTTGACCTGATCAACGCGGAGCTTCGCCGGCGGCAGGGGGGCTACGGTCGCAGCGGGCGGCAGAAGATCGAGAAAGACGCGGTGACGGTTCTGAGCGGCGTGCGGCGCGGGCAGACGATCGGGTCGCCGGTGGCGCTGGAGATCGCGAACCGCGACTTCCGGATCGACGAGGCGCCGGAGATCAACCGGCCGCGGCCGGGGCACGCCGACCTGGCCGGGAGCATCAAGTGGCTGACGACCGATTGCCGCGAGACGCTGGAACGTGCTTCGGCCCGGGAGACCGCGGCCCGGGTTGCGGCGGGGGCGCTGGCCAAGTGCCTGCTGGCGGAGTTCGGCGTGGCGTGCGTGGGTTTCGTGGTCGAGGTGGGTGACGTGCAGGCGAGCGTGCCGCCGGAGGCGAGTCCGGAGCAACTGAGCCGTGCTCGGGATGCGAATGAGGTTTACACGCCGGACGCCGCGGCCGTCGAGAGGATGGTCGCGGCGATCCACGGGGCGAAAGTGAGCAAGGACACAGTGGGGGGGGTGGTGGAGGTGCAGGTATTCGGTGTGCCGCCGGGATTGGGAACGTGTGCGGCATGGCAGGACAAGCTCGACGGGAGGTTGATGCAGGCGGTGGGCTCGATCCAGGCTTTCAAGGGTGTTGAGATCGGGCTGGGGTTTGCGGCGGCTCGGCGGCCGGGCAGCCAGGTGCATGACGCGATTTACTATGACGCCGCGCAACGTGGCACGCCGAGCTTTGGCTTTGCCCGCAAGACAAACAACGCGGGCGGGCTGGAAGGGGGGATGAGCAACGGGCAGACGATCGTCGTGCGTGGGGCGATGAAGCCGATCGCGACGCTGCTGCAAGGGATGGACAGCGTGAACCTCAAGACGTTGGCGCCGGAGCGCAGCGCTTACGAACGGAGCGACGTATGCGCGGTGCCGGCGGCCAGCGTTGTGGCGGAGAACGTCGTGGCGTTCGAGATCGCGCGGGCGTGGCTGGCCAAGTTCGCGGGCGACACGCTGCGTGAGGTTCGCGCCGCGTACGAGTTTCATGCTGAGGCGGTGCGGCGGCTGGGGTGAGCGGGGGCTACTTTCGGCGGCGGCCCCATCCGATAGGTCCAAGGAGGAGGTTGCCCCGCGGACTGCCCGCGGGCGCCCGACCCCATAGCAGCCTCGCCAACGCTGCGAGCGGAGTGGACCATGAACGTGCAGACGCGACGGCAGGGGGCATCCGAGCCGACCCGGCGACGCTTCCGGACCTGGGGCGCATGTGTTGCGCTCTTGGCGCTGCCGGCGTTGCTACTCACCGGGTGCAGTGACGCGACGAAGAACAAGTTCCTGCTGGCCGCGCTAACGCCCATCCAGCAGGGAGCCGCGTCGATCGCGCAGGGGATCATCCAGGGCCTCGTCGCGGTCAACACGCCCGAGGCGGGCGAGCCCGGGGTCACCGACACGACGGCCAAGACGGCCCCGCAAGGCACCTCCAGCCTCTGAGTAGCCCAGCGTCGGTGGGACCGGCGTCTCGCCGGTCATACTGTAGAAACGCGATCGGCGTCCGCATCCAATGCAACTGCGGACGCCGATCTTGTCTCACCGCAAGCGGTGCGTCGTCGCCTCAACGCGGGCAGGTTGTGTGAGCGCAGGTCGTGTTTGGACCCATCGGGCGCCCCTGCTGGGTACGGCACGTCATTGGGTCCAAGTCCTGGCACGTGCCGCCGGCGAAGCAGCAGGCCACCGTGGGCGGCGGTGGTGGCGGCGGCGGACACTGCACGGAGGCGCAGGCCGTGTTGGGCCCGAGCGGGCGGCCCCCCTGGTGCATACACGCCAGCGGGTCAAGGTCCTGGCACGTCTGGTTGGGGAAGCAGCAGGCGACCGGTGGCGGCGGTGGCGGCGGCGGGGGGGGACATTGCACGGAGGCACAGGCGGTGCCCGGTCCCGCCGGACGCCCACCCTGGTGCATGCACGCCAGCGGCTCCAGGTCCTGGCACGTCTGGTCGGCGAAGCAGCACGCCATCGGCGGTGGCGGCGGCGGGCACTGAATGCCAGCGCATGCGGTACCCGGTCCCATCGGGTGGCCGCCCTGAATCATGCAAGCCTGGACGTCCAGATCCTGGCAGGTCTGGTTGGCGAAGCAGCAGGCCATCGGGGCCGGCGGCGGCGGACACTGGGCCGTGGCACAGGTGCTGTCCGGGCCCAGCGGGAAGCCGTTCTGGTGGATGCAAAGCCGGGGCTCGAGATCCTGGCAGGTGCCGTCACGGAAACAACACGCCATCGGCGGAGGCGGCGGGGGCGGCTGCGGACACTGGAATGTCGCACAGGCCGTGTCGGGACCCATCGGGTGCCCGCCCTCCTGGATGCAGGCCCGAACGTCGAGGTCCTGGCAGGTCTGATTGGGGAAGCAGCAGGCCATCGGCGGTGGCGGCGGCGGCTGTGGGCACTGGAAGGTCGCACACGCCGTGCTGGGCCCCATCGGGTGTCCGTGTTGCTGGACACACACGCCCGGGAGCAAGTCCTGGCAGGAGGCGTCGGGGAAGCAACACGCCACCGGCGTGGCCACCGGGCAGGTGACGGACGCACACAGCGAGCCCGGTGCCATCGGGCGCCCACCCTGAGCCTGGCAGATCCGGGGGTTCAACTCCTGGCACGAGCCGTCGGGGAAGCAGCACGCAGCCACCTGCGGTGCGACCGCGGCCGTTGTTGTCGATGCTGGCGTTGACGTTGCGGTCACGGACTTAACCGCGACAACACTGGCCAGGGCGAGGCCGGCGGTAAGCACGACGGCTCCGACGACCGCTGTTGCATAAACGAACCTACGCTTGCCGATCATCCGTCACCTCCCGCGGCCGCAGCCGCGATTTGATGGGAAGGTAGAAAAGTCCGTACCGGTTACGTCTGCCAGCGCACTTCGGAACGTGCCGGTGCACAACATAAGCAGCCTGATATCCGGTGAGTACCGATGCCGTTGGGTGTGTCGCCGCACGATCCGCTTCCAAAGCACATCGTCCCTGAGAATCTTCATCGCCACCGGCCGGTCCACGACTGCGGTAGCGTCATGAACAAGAACGGCGAGGTGTCGGGCGTATTGTCCGGGTCGGCGTTTTTTGGCAGAAAAAGGGGTCAGGAGCGTCTTCGGGCGCCCCGGGGGCGGTTCCAGCGGCTTTCCATCAGCCCTTGATCACGCCGATGGGACGCAGGCGGGCGACCTTCCGGGCGATGCCGGCGGCTTGGACGGCTTCGGCGACGAGGCCAACGTCCTTGTAGGCCTCCGGTTGCTCCTCGGCCAGGCCGGTGCGCTCGCGGGCGCGGGCAACGACACCGCGCGCGAGCAGTTCCTTGTCGATGGAGCGGCCCTGAGCGGCGCGGATGGCGGCGGAGCGGGACATGACGCGGCCGGCGCCGTGGCAGCAGCTTCCGAAGGTCTGCTCCATGGCGGCGGGCTGCCCGACGAGCACCCAACTGGCGCGGCCCATGTCGCCGGGAACGAGCACGGGCTGGCCGACGTGACGGTAGGCGGGCGGGACTTCGGGGTGGCCGGGCGGGAACGCGCGCGTGGCGCCCTTGCGGTGGACGCACAACATGCGGCGCTGGCCCTCGACCTCATACGGCTCCATCTTCGCGATGTTGTGCGCGACGTCGTAGATCAGGCGCATGCCGAGCGACTCGGCCGAGCGTTTGAACAGGCCAGCGAACACCTCGCGGGCCAGGTACGTCAGGATCTGCCGGTTCGCCCAGGCGTAGTTCGCCGCCGCCCGCATGGCGCCGAGGTAGCGCTCCCCTTCGGGGGAATTGACCGGCGCGCAGACGAGTTGCCGATCGGGCAGTTCGATGCCGTACTTTTGCGGGACATGCCGCAGTTCCAGCAGGGCATCGTCGCACACCTGGTAGCCCAGGCCGCGCGAGCCGGAATGGATCATGAGGGCGATCTGGCCGAGCGCCAAGCCGAACGCGGCGGCGGCCTGCGGGTCGGCGATCTCCTCGACCACCTGAACTTCGAGAAAGTGGTTGCCGCTGCCGAGCGTGCCGCATTGGTCCTCGCCGCGCTCGAACGCCCGCTTCGAGACGAAGTCGGGGTTCGCAGCGGGGAGGCTGCCGCCGGCTTCGGTCATCTCGAGGTCCGACGGCCAGCCGAAGCCCTCGCCGACGACGAAACGCGAGCCCTCGGCCATGATGCGGCGGAGTTGGCCGCGGTCGAATTTGATCCGTCCGCCGCGGCCGACGCCGCAGGGCACGGTGTCGAAAAGGGCGGTGACGATTTGCTGGATGCGGGGCTGGACTTCGGGGAGCGTGAGGTCGGTGCGGACGAGGCGGACGCCGCAGTTGATGTCGTAGCCGACTCCGCCGGGGCTGATGACGCCGCCTTGGTCGGGGTCGGTGGCGGCGACGCCGCCGATGCAGAAGCCGTAGCCCCAGTGGATGTCGGGCATGGCGAGGGAGTGGCCGACGATGCCGGGGAGGCAGGCGACGTTGGCGACCTGCTCGAGGGATTTGTCGGTGCGGATGGTCTTCATCAGCTCGTCGGCGGCGTAGATCAGGCCGTCGACGCGCATGTGCGGCTTGTACGATTTCGGGATGCGCCAGCGCGTGGCGTCGACGCGTTCGAGCGGGCCAGCGTAGGCGTCGGACATGGCTGCCTCGTCGTGACGATGAGGGTTCGGGTTCCGGGGTTCAGGCTTCAGCCTTCAGCGTCCAGTTTACTTTAGACGAAAAACGCCCCGCCGTCCGTCATAATGGTGAGCGGACATCGAAGCCGGCTTGTCAGGATGGACGCGGATGGATGACCGGGACCTGGCGCGGAGGCTGCAGCGTGGCGACGCGGCCGCGTTGCGCGTGATCTACGAGGCGCACAAGGACTACCTGCTCACGGTGGCGACGTGCCTGCTGCTGGATCGCGGTCTGGCCGAAGACGCCCTGCACGATGCGTTCGTGGGGTTTGCCGGCCAGGTACGTACGGTTCGCGTCCGCGGCAGCCTGAGGGCGTATCTGGCGACGTGCGTGGCCAACCGGGCGCGCGACGGGCTGCGGCGAAGACCGCGCGAGCGAAGCCTGGCTCCCGAGGTCGAGGAGACCGTTAGCCCGGCGCCCGGCCCGTTGGAGGCGGCCACCGACTGCGAAGAGGCCGACCGGTTGCGGGCGGCCCTGGCTGAGCTGCCGTACGAGCAGCGCGAGGCCGTGGTTCTGCACGTGCAGGCGGACCTGACGTTCGGCGAGCTGGCCGACCAGCAGGCGGTCTCGATCAACACGGCCCAGAGCCGTTACCGGTATGGAATTGACAAACTGCGGTCGCTTTTGAAAGCAGGAGCTCCCCGATGAAGCCCGCAGAAAACCTTGAGCGTTCGATCAAAGACATGCGAATGAGGACCACCGCCGAGCTCGACGGACGCATCCTCGCGGATGCCCTCGCGGCCCTGGAGCAATCCGGCCGGGCCGCGTCCGAAACGGAGCCGGCGGTGCCTTTCGGCGGGCGCGTGATACCGCTCGCGCGCCGGCCATTCTGGAGAACAGTTATGACCAGCAAGTGGAGCAGATTCGGCGCCGCTGTGGCGGTCGTCGTGATCGCGGTGACTGTTACGGTGACCGCCTTGCATCAGTCGGCCAGACCGGCGTATGCCCTGGAGCAGACCATCGAGGCGAATCGCGGCGTGCGGTATATCCACATCCGGTTCGGCCCGCCCGATTCCGTACTGAACGAGACTTGGGCGCAGATCGGCGACAACGGCGAGGTGCTGCGCCTTAAGCTGGACCTCGCGCATACCGAAGATGGCCCCAAGGTCGTCGTCTGGCAAGGCGACAAGGCCGAGGTCTGGTTCAAGGCCAAGCAGGTCATTGGGGTCTTTCGCGATGCCAAAACAGCGGCCGGGTTGCCCGATAGGCTGAAGGAGTTCGAGCCCAGGAAAGTGGTCGAGGACTTGTACCAGGCCCAGGTCGCGGGGCGGGTCAACATCGAAACGAAGATGCCGACCGCCAGCGGCGAGCCGATCACTCTGACGGCCACGTCCCTGCCCAAGCCCGGGCGACGCACGGTGTACCTGATCGACCCGCAGAGCAAGCTGCTGCAGCGGAGGGTGGGATACGCGTGGGATGGCCAGCAGTACCGGGAGGAGTCACGCTGGGACTTTCTGGACTACAACCAGGAGCCGGGCGCCGACGCCTTTACCCTCGGTGCCCCGGCGGACACCGTGCGAGTCGACGAGACCACGCAGGTGATCGGCTTGCCGAAGGGGAACCTCTCCGACCAGCAGATCACGGCCGAGCTCGCGCGCGAGTTCTTCGAGGCCCTGATCGCCCAGGACTATGCGAAGGCCGGGCAGCTTCTGAGCGGCCTGCCCGCCACCAAGGTGCTGGAGGTACTTGAGCAGCTCGGGTGGGGGAGGGTGAAGTTCGTCCGGATCGTCTCGATCGGTGAGCCGAAGCCACAACCGGTCCCCGGCGTCGGCGGGACGGAAGTGGTCTGTCAGGTGGAGGTCGAGGTGGACGGCAACAAGGTGGTCAGGAGCTTCACGTTGGCCATGCGACCGGTGTCACCGACCCAGTTGGACCGCTGGGCGATCCACGGCGGAGAGTGAAGCGGGAACGGAAAGCGGGGAAGTGCTTGAATCGCGGAGCAGGTCGCCAGCGGAGGCGGCCTGCTCTGCGTTTTTGTGGGGACGCGGACAGGAGCGGGGCCGGCGGGTACGCGCGGCGGACCCTGCGCTTGCGAAGAAGCTCTGACGGTGGACGTTAGATGTCCACGATGAGCGTTGCCTCGAAGCCGCCCTCGACTGGGCGAATCGCCAACGCGTGGTACGTGACCGCTTTCACCTCGCGTTGCAGGACGCTGCGCCGCGCGTCGACCGGCTGCGCACCCGCCGTGACGCACAGGTGTTGCGGCGTGAACTCGGCCACGTTCAAAGCGGTCAGTCGGCGGTGCTCGGTGTCGAATAGTAGCAGCACTTCGGCCAGGTAATCGCGCAGCAGGAGGGCCTCGTCGTCGCCGGCGGCTTCAAAGCGCCAGGGGCGCGCGTCGCCCGCGGCAGCGACCGTGCCGATGACGGCATACAGGCCCGCGGTGCACGGCTCGATCAGGTCGGGCAGGGACGGGGCGACGGCGCGAATGCCGATGTCGGCGGTGTGGTCGAACAACTCGTAGCGCGGAATCATGGTGCGTCGACCTGGGTCGCGTGTCGGGCGCGGGCGTGACCTGCCGCGGGTCGGCTTCACGCGCGGAGCGGGCACTGCTCAAGAGCAGTGGCACGCCGGCCGAGGCACTGCTCAAGAGCAACGGCACAACCGCTTGGCGCCGCGCGACGCTACTCTTTGGCTTGCAGCGTCAGGTAGAGCTCGACGCCCATCTGCTTGATCTGGTCGTGTTGCTCCTCGAGCCAGTCGATGTGGGCGTCCTCTTCTTCGGCGATGTCCTCCAGCAACTCGCGGGTGACGGCGTCGGCGACCTTGTCGGCCAGATGGATCGCTGCGTTGTACGCCGCGATCGCACCCATCTCGGACTTCAGGTCGTTGGCGAGCTGCTTGGCGACGTCCGCGCCGATGTTGATCTTGTTCAGCTTGGTGACGTTTGGCGTGCCCTCGAGGAAGATGGTCCGCGCGATGAGCTTCTCGGCGTGCTTCATCTCCTGGATGGCCCGCTCCTCGATCTTCTTGTGGAGCCGCGCGTAGCCCCAGTTGGCGCACATCTCCGAATGGACCATGTACTGGTTGACGGCCGTAAGCTCGTCGGCCAGCAGCGCGTTCAGGGTATCCAGCAGCTTCTCGTTGCCTTTCATCGCTTGACTCCCATAGCGGTTCCGGGGCACAAAACGGTCTGACGAGTGTAGGGTTCTGGCGCGGGGCCGTCCATAGCGGTCGGGGCAGCAGCAGGGGCTTTCAGTTCTGCCGCAGCGCCGGCCCTCGTCGCACAGGTGGGTAGTGCGAAGTTCAACTTCGCACTACCACACGCGCGCACGGCCGAGAATTGAAAGGCCCTGGGGGCAGCAGGGCACGAGGCGGTGCCCAAAACGCTATTGTGCCGCGGGCCGGCTGGTTGCGACCGGGTGTGCGGAGGCGTTCTTGGCGGCCAGTTCGGCGGCGACAGCCGGGAGCAGGGCGTCCTTGCGCACGTCCTGTTTGGCGGCGACGATTTCGCCCGTGTCGCCATCGACGAGGAACGACATGGGAATCCGGCTCGCCTGGTAGAGCTGGCCCAGCCGCTCGGCATCGTCGAAAACGATGGGCCAGATGAGGTTCTGCTGCTTGAGGAACTCGGCCACCTTCGCGGCGGTGCCGCCGCGTCCCTTGTCGCTGGCCAGACCGATCATCTCGAGGCCGGCCGGATGGTATTTCTCATAGGCGGCTCGCCAGAACTGGATCTCGTTGCGGCAATGAGGGCACCACGTGGCCCAAAAGCTGACCAGCACGAGCTTGCCGTGATAATCCTGGGGGAAGCGGACGGTGGTGCCCGCGAGCGTCGTGGCGGAAAAGGCGGGCGCCTTCGCGGGCTGCGTCGCCGCCGGCCGCGAGGCTGCCTGGCTGGTGGCTGGCGACTGGGGGGCGACGGGCTCGGGCGGGGTGGGTGGGGCGGTGACCGGCTCGGAAGTTGCCGCCGCGGACGTGGCCACGCCGCCGGTCGTTGGGCGGGCGGCTTGGACACAAGCGGAAACGGCGGCGGCTACCCCTGTCAGGGTCGCGAGGACGGTGATACGCCGGTGCTGATGCATGTTGAAAGTCCGCGTCCGTGGCGTCGATCAGAAACGCCCCGGGTCAGCGTGGGCCGGGCGTCGCTTGCGTTACCGAATGATCCCCGTCAGGTGGGTGGGATGCAAGCGCGGGCGCGAAAAGAAGCTGTTGTGCGACGCCGGGCGCGCGGAGAGAATACGCAGAGAAGACAACGATACCCAGAATCCGGTCGCCGGGACGATACCCGCACCGGACCGCCGAACGGCGGACAGATGGGCACGGTTCGGATGGGCGAGGGCGGCGGATGCGTAGGGCAGCGCCCTGGCCGATGAACCTAGCGGAGTTCGACCGTCAGATCGTCGACGTCAGTAATGACTTCGATCACGGAACGAGCCTCGCTAGCACGTGACCATGTCGATAAAGCAGACGAACAGCCAGTTTACCAGAATGGTCATGAAATCAAACATGCTCAGACTCCTTTCGCGTCAACTGGTCAAACCCACGTCGCGGCCGCCCGTGCGGTGCGTGCCGCAAACATGGACCGTAGCATTGACAGGCCCGCGTAAAACCTGCGCCACGGTTTTTCGAACTGTCAACCTGCGCCCACCTGGACGCAACAACTCCGCGAATGGCGCTTTGAAAGGACCGTAACGCTCGCTCGATATATGTAGAATGTGCCGATAACAAGTCAGTGTCAAGGGCTGGTGCGAGATTCTTATCGCCCTGAGGCAGATTTTTGGGGACGTGGCCGGGTGACGGCAGCCGAAGGCGGCGTATGAAGGACGGCGGCGACAAGAGCAGTTGCGGCCACTGTGGCCATGGAGACCCCCTGCAAGTAGTCGGGGAGCGTCTGCTGCGCTGCGGGGCGTGCGCATTCGTGTTTCCGCAATCCATTACAAGTTATGGACTTACGGACGCGCGCGACCGGCAGCGGGTCGCCGCGCTCGCCCCGGAGGGACTGCTCCGTGGGAAGTACCGCCTCGTCGCCCGGCTCGGCGAGGGGGCCCACGGGGTGAGCTACTTGGCCGACCACGAGTACCTGAGCCACCCCTGCGTGGTCAAGATTCTGCCCTACCGGGTGGGGGAGGCCTCCGATGCCGCCGTGATGCGACTCAAGGGCGAAGCGCGGGCGGGCTTCCGCGTCAACGATCCGCATGTCGTGCGGGTGCTGGACTGCGACGCGTACCGCGGAAACTGGTACTTCGTGATGGAGTACGTGCCCGGGGGCGACCTGTCGCTGGCGGTACGGCATGAGATCCGGCTGTGCTGGCAGCAGGCCGTGCAGGTGGGCGTGGACGCGGCCCGCGGGCTGACGGCGATTCATCACACGGGCCTCGTGCACCGGGATATCAAACCCAGCAACTTGATCCTGGGGATGGATGGCCAGTTGCGGGTGGCCGACCTGGGCGTCGCCGGTCTTGCGCACGAGCACGCGGACAGTGGAAACGGGGGCCACCCGGAAGGCGTCGGTACACTCGCGTATGCTGCCCCGGAGACGCTCGCGACCGGCGTGGCGGTGGGGCCAAGCGCCGACCTGTACTCCCTGGGGGCGACCCTGTATCACCTCGTGACCGGAAGCCTGCCGCACCGCAGCACGCAGGTTTTCCAGCGGCTGATCGACCTGCAATGCCGCCCCGTGAGTTGGCCGGTGGACGCGCCGGCGGACGTCCCCGACTGGTTTGTCGCGGCGATTCTGCGGCTGCTGGCTATCGAGCCGGAGCAGCGGCCGGAGTCGACGATCGCGCTGATCGAAAGCCTGAGTTCGCCGACGGAGGCCGTGCAGGTGAGCGTACCTGCGCCGCCGCTCGAGACGCTGGAGGCGCGCGGCGTCGGCGTGCTGCCGTTTGAGAAGGAACGGGGATCGCCGGACGACGAATGGCTGGGGTATGCGCTGGCGAACTTCCTGTCGCGGGCGCTGGCGGAGATGCCGGGCGTATACGTGGCGGACCAGGACGGTCTGACGGCACTGCTGGCGCGGATGCCGAGCAGCGAGCCCGCGGGCCGGCACGAGCAACTGCTGCGCGCCGGGCGTATGGCGGGCGCCGGCACGATTGTCACCGGCCGCTTTCGGCGGGCCGGCGACAGACTGGACGTGGAGGTCGTGGCGCACCGGAGCGGCGCTGCTGGGAGCCGGACCGTCGCGCAGGTGGAGGGACGTCTGAGCGATCTGACGGGACTGGAGCAGGAGCTGCTGCGGCGGCTCGCGGCGGGGTTGGGGATTGCGCTGCGAGCGGGCGAAGCGCCCGCCGCGCCGCGCAGGCCGGCGCTGGCGGCGCGGGAGAAGCTGGTCTTGGCGCGCCGCGCGTATCTGGGCGGCGTCTACGACCGGGCGATCGCGCTGGCCCGGGAGGCGGTGGAGCTGGATCCGCAGTTCGCGGAGGCGATTGGGCTCATCGGCGTGTGTTGCGGGCGGCTGGGGCGGTACGAAGAGGCGGCGGAGCACCATCGGCGTCAGGAAGCGCTGGCCGAGGAGCTGGGGGATGGGCGATTGCGGATCGAGGCGCTGGCGAATCTGGGCGTGATGTACTACTTCCGCGGGGACTATGAAGCGGCGGAGCCACACTACGCACGGGCGGCCGAGGCGGCGCGCGAGCTGGGTCTGGCGGTGGAGGAGGCGCAAATCTGCAACAATCTGGGGTTTGTGCTGTTTCGGCGGGGCCGCTTGGCAGAGGCGGAGGGCGCTTTTCTGCGGGCGATCGAGACGCACCGGGCGTACGGCGGCCTGACGGCGCTGATCGGGCCGTACAGCGGGCTGGGCAACGTGCTGGTCGAACAGGGGCGTTACGCGGAGGCACGCACATATTATCGGCGCGCGTTGGCGCTGGCGGAGGAAATCGGGGACCGGACGATCGTGGGCACGACGCACATGCACCTGGGCCGCTGTGCCGCGCTGGAAGAGCGCTTTGCGGAGGCCAAGCACGAGTTTACAATGGCGTTGAACGCGCTCGAGGAGACGAGGTTCTGGAACGGACTGGCGCGGGCCTACGAATACATTGCCGATCTACACATGCAGCTCGGCAACCACGACGAAGTCATCCGCTGTGCCGACAAGCGCATCGAACTGGCACGGCAGCATTCCAATCTGCGGATCGAATCGGCGGCCTGGATGCAGAAGGCCGAATCGTTGAAGCGCGCGGGGCGCGCGGAAGAGGCGGCCGCCTGTCTGGCGCGCGGGAGTAGCGCGGAGCAAGCCGCGGCGGCGAAGCCGTAGGCGCGCCGCGGGACGACGTACGAGGCGGACGGAGAACCAGGATGGTCTGGGTACTCCTTGGGGTTGGCGCAGCAGCGCTCGCGGCGCTGGGCGTGCGCGCGGGCCTGCGCCGCGCCGCGCGCGCTCGGCTGCACGCCCTCGAGGTCGCCGGCCAGGCCCACGATGCGCGCTTCAGGGAGCTCGAGCGGCTGGCGGTCCGCAATCGCACGATCCTCCAGAACGCGATGGACGGGTTTTTCGTGCTGGGGGAGGACTATCGCTTCCTGGAGGTCAACGTCGCTTTTTGCAGCATGGTCGGCTACACGGTGGACGAATTGCTGCAGATGAAGATGACCGATCTGGAGGTGAGTCAGCCGCCGCAGAATTCCGGCGAGGCCGCGCGGTGGCGGACGGGGCTGCACCACTTCGCGACGGCGCACCGGCACAAGGACGGCCACCTCGTGCAGCTCGAAAGCTGTGTGGTCGTGCTGCGCGACGGGGCGCAGAAGATGCTCGTGGGGTTCGCACGCGAGGTGACCGAGCGGCTGCGGGCTGAGCAGGCGTTGCGGCAGAGCGAGACGCAGTATCGCAACCTGGTCGAGACGTCGCGCGACCTGATCTGGTCGCTGGACCTTGAGGGGCGCTGGACGTTCGTGAACTACGCGGCGAAGGCGATCTACGGCTATGAGCCGGTGGAAATGTTGGGGCGGCCGGTCGTCGCGGATTTCGTGCGGCCGGAGTTACGGGAGCACGCGGAGCGGGTCCTGGAGGAGTTGCGGGCGGGCCGGCCGCGGCTGCGGTTCGAGACCGAGCACCTGCGCAAGGACGGCTCGGTCGTCTACCTGAGCATCAACGCGCTGCCCGTGCGCGACGAGCGCGGGAACGTGGTCGGGTTCACGGGCACGTCGGTCGACATCACGTATCGCAAGGAGGCGGAGGAGCGTCTGCGGGCGGCGCACGCGCGGTTCGAGGCCCTGGTGGCGCGCATGCCGCTTGGGTACATCGTCTGGTCCCGCGACCTGCGCGTGTTGGAGTGGAACCCGGCGGCCACGGCGGTGTTCGGCTACAGCGCCGACGAGGCGATGGGGCGGCTGGTGACCGAGCTGGTGATTCCGCCGGAGGGGCAGAAAGCGTTCGCGGAGATGTGCCGGGCGTTGCTGGGGCACGAGAACTCGACGGACAACGTGCTGGTGGGGCGGCGCCAGAACGGCGAGAAGATCAAGTGCGAGTGGTACAACACGGTGCTGCCGGATGCGCTGGGCGGCATCCAGGGGGTGGCGACGCTGGTGCGGGATGTGTCGGAGCGGGAGCGTTTCGAGACGCAACTGCGGCAGTCGCAAAAGCTCGAGAGCCTGGGCGTGCTCGCGGGCGGGGTGGCGCACGACTTCAACAACCTGCTCGTGGGCATTCTGGGCAACGCGTCGCTGGCGCTGGAGAAGCTGCCGGCGAACTCGGCTCTGCGGCCGCTGTTGGAACGGGTGGTGAACGCGGGGCGGCGGGCGAGCGAGCTGACGCAGCGCATGTTGGCGTACGCCGGCCGCGCGAGCTGCGACGTGCAGGTGATGGACTTGAACGCGCTACTGGCGGAGCTGGCGGACTTTGCGACCGCCGCCATTCCCAAGAGCGTGAAGTTCACGATGAAGACGGCGGTGGATCTGCCACTGATCGAGGCGGACAGCGGACAGTTGCAACAGGTGATCCTGAACTTGCTGATCAACGCGGCGGAGGCGATCGGCGACGGCGAGGGCGAGGTGACGGTTTCGACCTGGGCGGAGGTGCTGGACGCCGAGCGCGTCGCGGCGCTGCGGGATCAGAAGCTCGCCGCGGGCGCCTATGTCTGCCTCGAGGTATCCGACACCGGGTGCGGCATGTCGTCGGAGGTCCTGAGCCGCGCGTTCGACCCATTCTTCACGACCAAGTTCGCGGGGCGCGGGCTGGGGCTGTCGGCGATTCTCGGCATCGTGCAGGCGCACCGCGGGGCGATCACCTGTTCCAGCCAGGCAGGGGCCGGCACGGTGTTCCGCGTGCTGTTGCCGGCGCTGGCGGCGGCGCAGCAGCCGGCGGCGAGCAAACCGGCCCACGCGGTGCTGCCGCACGGCTCGACGGTGCTGGTGATCGACGACGAGGAGGAAGTGCGCGACGTAGTCCAGGCGGTGCTGGGAAGCCGCGGGATTCAGGTGCTGACGGCGGCGGACGGTCGCCTGGGGATCGAGGTTTTTCGCCGGCAGGCGGAGCGCATCGACGCGGTGCTGTTGGACATCAACATGCCGGGGATGAGCGGCGAGGCGGTGTTTCGGGAGTTGCGGGCGCTGAAGCCGAGCGTGCGGGTCGTGCTGTCGACGGGGTACAGCGAGCAGGAGGCGGCGCTGCATTTTGCCGACGCAGCGCTGGCCGGTTTCGTGCACAAGCCGTACACGGCGACGATGCTGGTGGAGAAGATCGGGGCGGCCTTAGCAGGTTAAGAGTTAAGAGTTCAGAGTAACGAGTGGCGGGCGGGCGGGGCCGCCGCTCGATTCACGACGTGCCAGTCGTCACTCGTCGCCGTACTCGAAGGGGGGGTGGGCGATGAGCATGGGGCGGCGCTGGGCGACGTTGAGCAGCAGGCCGAGGGCCAGGAAGTTCGCCCACAGGCTGCTGCCGCCGGCGCTGACGAAGGGCAGGGGCATGCCGGTGATCGGGGCGAGGCCGACGTTCATGCCGATGTTTAGCAGGGCCTGCGCGACGATCATGACGACCGCGCCGATCGCCAGGAGGCGGCCAAAGGGATCGTTGGTCGCGGAGGCGACCTCGAGCCCGAAGAGGACGATCGCGGCATAAGCGAGGATGACCAGCACGGCGCCGACGAGGCCCCACTGGTGGCCGATGATCGCGAAGATGAAGTCGTTGTGCTCCTCGGGCAACAGGTCGTACTGGACGAACATGCCGGCGCCGTAACCGGTGCCCGTGAGGCCGCCGGTGCCCAGGGCGGTCTTGGCCTGGCGGAGCTGGAAGCCCTGGTCCATGTGCCAGGCTTCGTCGGGACTGCTCTGCTTGAGGAGGACCTGAAAGCGCATGCGCTGGTAGTCCTTCATGCCGTACTGGTAGAAGAAGGGCAGCGTAGCGCAGCCGACGATGATGACGGCCAGCAGATGC
This sequence comes from uncultured Phycisphaerales bacterium, assembly GCA_903914415.1. Lineage (GTDB taxonomy): Bacteria > Planctomycetota > Phycisphaerae > UBA1845 > Fen-1342 > Fen-1342. The sequence continues at coordinate 16,847 of CAIWOY010000124.1, forward strand.
CGCGGCCGCGCGCCGGCCATAAAGAGCATCGCGAACAGCACGGGCAGCAGCATGAGCAACGTGCCCAGGTCGGGTTGAAAGAGAATCAGGACCATCGGCAGCAAGGTGAGAACGAAGGGGGTAACGAGGCCGGGCCAGCGCCGGTACGAGCTGCGGAAGCGCAGGTAGCGCGCCAGCGTGAGGACCAGGGCGAGCTTCACGAACTCGGACGGCTGGATCTTGAACCCGCCGTAGCCAAACCAGCGGTATGTGCCGCGGACGACGGGCACAAAGGGCAGACCCGGCAGCCCCAAGCGATCGAGCGCCCGGCCGGCGACGAGGAGCAGCAGGAGCACGATGCCGAGCGCGTAGAGCACGTAGGCGAAGCGGCCGACCTTGTGGTAGCTCGGCCGCATGACCAGGAGCATGATGGCGACGCCGGTGGCCAGGAATACGACCTGCTTGACGGTGAGCGGACCGACGGTGTCGTAGAGACGCACGAGCCTGGCGGCGGCGCCGCTCACTTCGGCCGGGGCTGCGCCGCCCGCGGTTGCGGGCTCGCCGCCACGCTCGGTCGCGTGAATGCAGGCCAGGCCGACGGCGGAGAGGAAGAGCACGGGGAGGGCCAGGCCCCAGCCGAGTCGTGTCAGATTAAGGAGCCGTGCCTCACGCACGCGTCACACTGCGCCTTCGTCGCCGAACGGCGCCTCAGAGAGCCTCGTGCGCCGCACACAACTCCCCTCCCTCTTAGGGAGGGGTTGGGGGAGGGTCAAATCGCCCGGGTCATGATAGGGACTCTTATTCCGAACGCACATTCAACAGGTACTCCGCGATCGCCTTGGCGACCGGGGCGGCGACGTGTCCGCCGCTGCCGCCAAACTCGATGAGGACGCTGATTGCGTAGACGGAGCCTTGTGGGGCCGCGCCGCGGGGCGTTGTGGCCGGCTGAGTGTAGCCCATGAACCACGCGTGCGCGGGGAGGCGCTCGCCCTGCTCCAGAGCGGGGTAGCGCTCGTTGGCCCGGTGGCCGACGATCTTGGGCCGGTCGTCGCCAAACTGCGCGAGCGCATCGTCCTCGGAGATCGTCACCACCTGCTGCCGGCGGCCGTCCGGCCACTCGCAGGTGTACAGCGTGTTGATGACGCGCGGCACCGTTTGCGCGGACCCCGTCTTGCCGCAGAATTCGTACTCCCGGCCGCTCAGATGCGCCAGCTTGCCGGTCCCGCCGGGGTCGTTGACGACCCGCCACATGCCGCGGCGCAGGATGCGCAGCGCGGACTCTTCGAAGGGTCCGGCGGCGGTTGGTGAGGCACCGAGCGCTTGTCCGGTGGAGTCGTAGGCCAGCCGCACCGGTGCCCAGAAGCCTGACGCGATCGACGCGGCGACGTTGGCGGCCTGCAACGGCGTGACGGTGACCTCGCCCTGGCCGATGGCGAAGTTCCAGGCGTCGGCGGGCTGGTAGCCGCGCTCCATGTTCCGCTGCATCCAGGCCTCCGTCGGCACGATGGCGGGAGCTTCCTCGATCAGGCCGGTGCCGGCGGAGCGGCCGAGGCCGAAACGCGTGAACCACTCGCAGAGCCGGGCCGCGCCGAGCCGTTCGCCGACGTGGAAGAAGTAGATGTTGCAGGAGTTGCGGACGGCGTTCTCGGCGTCCTGCGAGCCGTGCACCAATTTATAGTCGTTGTAGTACCAACAGCGGAAGCGGTCGGGCTTGTCGGGCAGCAGGAAGCCGGTGCATTCGAAGCGCGTCTCCGGCGTAATGACCCCCTCGCTGAGGCCGCCGACGAGGCCGATCGCCTTGCAGATCGAGCCGGGCGGGTATTGGCCTTGCACGGCGCGGAACAGCAGCGGCAGGTTCTGCGTGTCGCGGCGCAGCTCGTCGTAGTCCTCGCTAAAGCGGCCGTAGTCGTAGACGGGGTAGCTGACCAGGGCGCGGACCTCGCGCGTCGCGACGTCGATGACGACCGCGGCAGCGCCGGCGGGGCTGGTGGCCTTGCCGACGGTGTCCTCCAGCAAGCCCAGGATGTGGCGTTGCAGGTCGAGGTCGATCGTCAGATGCACGTCGCGGCCGGGCCGCGGGTCGGTGCGTTCCAGCACGCGCCCGTCATAGCTCTTCAACACTCGCCCGCGCCAGCCGCGCAGGGCCGTCTCGCCGACGCGCTCGACGCCGGCGATGCCGCAATGGTCCTCGGGCCGCAGGCGGCGCAGCTCGTCGTCGGCAAGCGGGTCCTCGGCGATTCGCTCGGGGCTGACCGCGCCGAGACGCCCGAGGACGTGCCCGAGTGCGTCGGCGTCGTGGGCGACGCGGCGCGAACCCGGCACGACGCTCAGCCACGGAGCCGCCTCCAGCTCCAGGCGCACCGCCAGGGCCACGTCACTGTCCACGTCCTCGACGATCGGCAGCAGTTGATCTTCCTGGGCGATGCGGTGGACGTTGGGCGAGCGGTCCTGAACGGCGTCGCGGATACGCTCGATGTGGGCGCGTGTGCCGGCCAGACGCTGCTCGAGTTCCGCGACGGACACGCCGGTCAGCTCGGCGAGCCGGTGCCACATGTGGCTGATGCGGGGGCGCAGCTCGTCGGTGATCTCACGCAGCGTAAGGTCGGCCGGGAAGTCGCCGTGGCGGCGGAGGGCGCGGGCGACGCTCAGGAGGTACTCGTCGCGCCCGACGACGACGCCGTAGTGGATGCAGATGTCGGAGGTGGGCTCGTCGCTGAGGAGCGGGCGGTCGAGGCGGTCGAAGATGGTGCCGCGGCGGGCGGGGGTGTACTCGGGGCGTTGCGTGAGAATGCGGGCAGCCAACTCGTCGTAGCGTGCGGCGTCGAGGACCTGGATCTGCACGAGCCGGGCGATGATGACCAGCGTGAGCAGACCGAGCAGGATCCAGAACCAGGTCAGGCGTTTCTGAAACATGACGTCCGTGTCAGCGGAGCCTGCGTGATGTTGAATGGGACGCAGAAGCTCGCTTGTGCGCGCCATGCGGCGCGTGGTGCAACGGCGAAAAAAGCCGGCGGAGTGGGCC
>CAIWOY010000125.1 GCA_903914415.1 uncultured Phycisphaerales bacterium
CGGAACTACCTCCAAGAGCTTGCCGACCGGCACGCGGCCACGCACGGTCCATCGGCCCGCACACATTATCTGCCATCTTAGGGCGGATTCGAGAAAAGCCCGGCGCTAGTCGGGCGGGCGAGGCTCCTGCCGAGCCGCGGCTCGCCAGTCCCGGCGCGCCGGGATCGCCCTCCCCCGGCAACGCACCTTTATTGAATCTGCTCTAACGAAGCAGGCCGATGGAGTTTTCCACCGGCCTGCTGAGATAACCTACTTCAACCGACTACGCGGTCGCGCCCTGCGCTTACGGACAGGGCTGGCCGATCCTGGCCACGAACGGGTCGATGTCCGCGAACGTGACGTTCTGGTCGGCGGTGCAATCGCCGTTGATCCACGGGCACGGCCAGTGCGTCCAGGCCGGCTCGCCCGCCAGCGCGGCGACGAACAGGTCGATGTCCGCGAACGTGACGGTTCCGTCGCAGTTCATGTCGCCCCTGCACGACGCCGGGCACTTGTTCCCGGTGCGGCAAGGCTTGTTATTCTCGTAGTACTTGCCGCCGGCTGCCAGGCAGGCCGCCTGCGTCATCTGCGAGCACGTGCCGGTGATGGAGCAGCAGGCACCGGTGCACGGACTCGGCGTGCAAGTGGTGCCCGCACCCATCCATACGCTGGGCGTGTTGCAGGCGGATTGCAGCGTGACCGTGCAGCCCGTCGAGCTGCAGCAGGCACCCGTCGGCTGCGGGCACGGGTTCGTCGGCGAGCAACTCGTCCATTCGCCGTGCCAGATGTTGGGCGTGAGGCAGGCGGATTGCAGCGTCTGCGTGCAACCGCCAGTCGGGGTGCAGCAGGCACCGGTCGGCTGCGGGCACGGATTCGTCGGCGTGCAACTCGTCCATTCGCCATGCCAGATGTTGGGCGTGAGGCAGTCGGATTGTAGCGTCTGCGTGCAACCGCCAGCCGGGGTGCAGCAGGCACCGTTCGGAGGAGGATTGCAGAGAGTCGGCGTGCACGCCACGCCCTCACCCTTGAAGGTCCCGCCGTACTGGGCGATGCAGCGCTGCTCGTAGTACGGGCCGGTGCAGTCCGTGCCGACACAGCACGCACCGGGCAGCCCGAACGCCACGTCCAATCCGTTGTACGCGGAATAAACCGGAGAGGACGACATGACGTAGTAGTCCACGCTCGAGTCGTCGACCCAGCTCGCGACGTTCGCCGTGTTCATCCGGTCAACGTAGGGGCGCGGCACGCCGGAGCCCGCGTACTGCGAGATGTACAGGTAGCCGTCGGGGCCGAGCGCGATCTCGCGGCCGGTTTGGCAACTGGCCGAGATATTGATCTGCTTGATGACGGTCCACGTCGGCGAGGTGGTGGGGTCAATCACGTCGAGATACGTATAGCTGACGCTGCTGGTCAGGCTGGAGTACAGGCAGTACACGTAGGGCGACACGGTCGGGTTGTACTTGACGTCCGTAAATAAGCTGTCGGCCCCGGCGGCATGGTACAAGGTCGCCTGCAACTTCTGGTTCGAGAACGTCGGGGCGCTGAAGTCCACCGAGTACAGCCTGGACACGCCCGCGACGGCGTTCGTGCAGTGGACCAGGATCCGGGACGAGCTGTACCACGTCGTGCCGATCGAGCCGGCAAGGGTTGGCAACGTCCCGAACGGGCCGGCGTAGATGTACTCATTGCTGATCGACCCGCCGCTGCCTCCGCCGGTGCCAGCGTGGTAGCGGAGCACGTACAGGTGCTTGAGGTCGGTGCCCCAGAACGCGAGGTACTGGTTATCCGGGCTGACGCTCAGCCCGCCGCCACGCGTGCACTCAGTGCTATGCGGATTCGGGTTGCCGGTCCGCGAGTTGAAGTCCCAAAGCATCTGGCCGCCGTTCGAGCCGTTGGTCGCGAGGCTGAAGAGCTTGGCACCCTGCTCGGGCGGCGTGCCCGCGCCGCACGATGGCGGGATACCCGTCCCTCCGCCGCCGGCTCCGTTGTCCACGCCTAGCAGGTTGCCCGCGTGGTTGTGCTGGAGGCCGCCGAGGGCGTCGAACTCCATCGACTGGAGGAAGGCCTCCGAGCTCCACGAGCCGACCTGGGAGCCGACCGCGGCGTTGTTCGGATCAGGGCGAATCTGCTGCGCGGTGACCCACGCACGGCTGTCGCTCAGGCCGAGCGCCAGATCACCGGAGTGGACCGGCGTCGGGCAGACGGCGAATAGGCACTCCGACCCGTTGCCGAGGAAGATGCTCGGCGTGGTGCAGGCGCCCAGCAACATGAGTGAGCACGCGCCGTTCAGGCAGCACGCACCCACGCAGGGATTCGGCGTGCAGTCCGTGCCCAGCCCGCCCCAAGTACCGTGCAGTGTGTTGACGCAGTAGTCATGCGTCGCGATCGAGCAGACAGCGCTCACGCAGCAAGCGCCCGCGGGTACGCAGGTGGGATCATTGGGGTCGGGATGGTTGAACTGATCCGCAGTACTGCGCGGCTCGAGCTCATAGGTCGTGCCGCACGTCCCGTACTGGGTGACGATGCCGACCATGTCGAAGGCGCCCGGCGGGAGGGGCGTCGTGATCAGATTTATTCTTGACGTGGCGATGCGGATGATGAACGAGCCCGTGTTGCCCGTGACGGTGTAATTGCCATAAGCCCAGTTTCCACTATACGTGTTTGGATCGAGCCTCAGGCAGTTGACGCGGACCAGCTCGCTCACATACCCGTCGGCGGTCGGGCTCCCGTCCGCGAGGTCGGAGGCCTCAATCACGATCGGCGCCGGTACGCCCGGGTGCCCGTACTTGACGGGAGGAATGGTAAAGGGCGCCTCAAGCTCCCACCAGCAGCCGTAGAGGTACATCGTGCCTTCCAGATCGACCTGGTCACCTTCGCCGATGTAGTTGAGCAACCCGTTGGTAATGAGAGGGTTGTTGGGATCGCCGATGACGCTGGGATCGCCGAAGACCGTCAGGCCGCCCGTGCCGTCCTGGACCTGGAAGCTTGCATAAGTGGAACCGATCAGGTTCGTGATGCTCGACACGATCACGTTGTGCACACGGACTGGCCCGGCCCCGTGGGCCTTCGCCTCGTCGATGGTCATGTCGGGTATGCACGGGTTCCGCGGCGCGCATGTCGCGCCAGCGCCCATCCATGAACCGCTGGCCAGGAGGCAGTCCGCGCTGGTCTGGATCGCACAGGACCCGCCCACGCAGCACGCGCCGGTTGGTGTGGCATTGCACGCGCCCACAACGCACCCCGTGCCGTCGCCCAGATAGATGCCGCCGAGCCCATCGCAGGCGGCCCAGGTCACGTTGGGGGTGCACGCGGGGGCGGGGGGAACACAACACGCGCCGGTCAAGCCCGTCGCGGTGCCGGTGATCTGGACGGTGTCCACGCGGCACGTGCCCGCCGGCGCATTGGGGTCGACCAGGGAGACCAGGCGGAAATAGACGGCCTGCTTGTTGTCGAGCGCGGCCGGAGCGGAGATCGGTCCAAACACATCGGTCATAATCCGCGTCGCTTGGGTCCAGCCGTTCGGGTCGTTCAGAACGGGGTAACTAGGCGCCAGGTTCGTGAAAGTGCTGCCATCCGTGCTGTAGTCCAACCGAAATGTCGTCGGCCCGGTGCTGCTGCGCGTTTGGTCCCAGGCGATCTGGATGCCTGTGAAGCCGGACGTCCTGGTCTGGAACTGGTAGTAATCGCCGATGGCCCAGTGGTTGGAGCTGAAAGAGTGCGCCGTCCCGTTGCCCACTGGGCTGCTGTAGACCGTGTTCGGATCGGCATGAAGACCAAGGGCCTTGGAAATCCCCACGATCGCATACTCGCCGGATTCAGGCGTGTGCGGGCCGGCGTTTGACGGCGCGCTCACCTCAAACGTCCATAAAGCCAGGTCCGTGGCGCTCGCTGCGGCAGCGAATGTCAGCACCAAGACAATTGCGCCGATTGCATAAACCTTCATTCCTTGCTCTCCTTGCTTAAGAGGTATTAGAAGTCCCAAATGTTTCCACGCTTGGCTCGCCTTTCGAGGCGAACTCACCAGTCACCCCCCGCCATCGCTTCCTCGGTAGATGCTAGAACCGTCGTGTTCGCGCGAGCTTCCTTATCATCCCTCATCGGCCATAGTAGCGTGGAATTGCGGTTTTGTAAAGGAAAACTCAGCGGGAAAGGGCGATTAGCGGACCCCCGCCGCTCGTTGTCAACCCCCAGTCGCACCGTCCGGCCCGAGCCTGTCGGACCCGCCGGCCGGGCGCGGGGGAATCGCCGCGGCGGGTCCGGCGAGCATCGCCCGGGCGGTTTCAAGCGTAATCAGGTACTCGCCGGGGTCGCGCGCCGCCTCAAGTCGCGTAAGCGACCAGCTCTGATGGACTTGGAACGGACCGACCGCCTGGCGGATCAGTGACGTGAGACATCCGCCGGTGCCGAGCCGCGCGCCGATGTCCCGAATGAGCGCACGGATGTACGTCCCCCGCCCGCAGGCGACGTCGAAGCCGAGGCGTGGCCACTCGTACTGCCAGAGGTGGGTCCAATAAATGTGCACGGGACGGGCCGCCAGCTCGGGCGGCCGGCCGGCACGGCTGAGACTGTAAGCGGCCCGCCCCGCGACCTTCACCGCGCTCAGCGCCGGCGGGACCTGGTCGATTTGGCCTTCGAAGCTCGCGAGTGCCGCCGCCACGTCGGCGCGGCCTGGCCTGGCCGCGACCTCGATGAGTTGGGGCGGTTTTTCGCTGTCGAACCCGGGGCTGACCAGATCGAGCTGGGCGGTGGCCCGATAGACCTTCGCCTGGTCCATGAGCCGCTCCACCAGCTTCGTCGCCCGCCCGAGGCACACGATCATAACCCCCTCCGCGGCCGGGTCGAGCGTGCCGGCGTAGCCGCTCTTGCGCTGCCCGGTGATGCGGCGCACCTGGTCCAGGGTTCGCGCACTCGTCAAGCCGAGCGGCTTGTAAACATTGATGATGCCGTCCATGATCCTTGCCGGCGCCCTCCGCGCCCGCCTATCTTAACCGCGGCGGGCCAAGGGAGTCTCGCTAAAGGTGCTTTTATGCCGGCACTGACTGCGTACCGTGCCGCGGTCGTCGCGGGGGCGACCCTTAGAGCCCCTATCAAGATCTGGGCGTTTCGACCCTCCCCCAGCCCCTCCCTGAGAGGGAGGGGGGTTCTGTTAGGCACGCTTATGGCGGCGCTCACGTTTCTGCCCGGGTGCTTCGGGTCGCCGGGCGGCGCCAACGCGCAGGCCGGCGGCTCGAGCGACGCGTTGCGACGGTATCCGCTCGGCACGCTGCCCACGAGCACGGTGACGATCGACGACCACGTTTTTCGCGTTTGGCTCGCACAAGAATTCGATCCCAACCGCCCGGGCGTCCAGGAAGAAGGCCTGATGTACGTCCGGCCGGACGAGATCGCCGACGATCAGGGCATGTTGTTCGTGTTCAGCGACGAGCGCGTGCGCGGCTTCTGGATGCGGAACACGATCACGCCGCTGGACATTGCGTTCGCCCGCTTCGACGGGACGATCGTGAAGATCTGGCAGATGCCGGCGCTGACGTGGCAGACGTTCAGCTCGGTGGAGCCGGCGCTGTTCGCGCTGGAGGTCAAGCAGGGGACGTTCGCGCGGCTGGGCGTCCAGGAGGGCGACCGCCTGGTGGTCCCGGAGCAGGCGCTCGTTCCGGTGCCGTAGGGGTGCGGACGGCGGCGCAACAGGTCGGGGCGGTCGGGATGTGGGGCGCGGCCGACCCGACGGGCCGCAAGCCGATGCTGTGGGAGGACCTCCAGCCCTACGAGAAGCCGGAAGAGAACTTCGTGATGAAGGAGCAACTGGCGTACTGCCAGCAAATCATCGCGCTGCGGAACGCGCATCCGGCGTTGCAGACCGGCGTGTACCGGACGCTGCTGACGGACGACGAGAACGACGTGTGGGCGTTCTTGCGGGGCGATCGCGATGAGCAGCTCGTGGTCGTGCTGAACGCGTCGGACGCGGAGCGCGAGGTCGTCGTGCCGCTGCCGCTGAGCGCGCCGAACAAATGGAAGGGCGTGTTCAACGCCACGGGGCTGGTGGAGCCGACGGAGCACAAGCTGCACCTGCGTGTGCCGGCGGTGGGCGGGCTGGTCTTGCACGCGGCGACGCCGAAGTAGCGGGGCCCCCCTACCCGCGGTGGCGGGTGCTTCACCACGAAGGACGCGAAGGGCACGAAGGAAACCCAGGGGTGCTAGGGTTGCGAGGTCGCTGATGTAGTCGGCGCAGGTGCCGGCTGCGTCGACGCCTGCCATTCGGCGAGCTTGGTGCGCCACTGGGCGGCCTTCGCGTCGTGGCCCTGGTCCAGCTCGGCGGCGTGCCAAGCGTCGTAGAGTTCAGCGAAGCCCGTCAAAACTGCCTCGCGTTCATTCGCTGTTGCGCTTTCCGCGTCGCTCAGGATCGCGTATCCCTCGGTCAGATTGGTCTCCGCCACGTCGAACGCCGCCGTCGCGGCGCGGCACCGACCGAGTGCGGTCAGGAAATTTCCCAGCCAGAACGTGTCGCCCCCGCTGAATACCCGGCGCACCGCCGGCTCCGCGGGCGTCATGAGCGCGATAGCTTCGCTGGGTTTGCCCTGGCCTCGGAACACGTCGCCCAGGATGCTAATCGAGATCAGCGTAACCCGATTGTCGTCGCCCAGCACTCGCCGCCCGGATTCGAGCGCCTCGCGCAAATAGGGCTCGGCCTCCGTCAACTTGCCCTGCGCCTGGAGCAGGCGGCCCATGTTGTTGATTGAGAGCAGCGTGTCCGGGTGGTCGTCGCCCAGCACGCGGCGGCGGGATTCGAGCGCCTCACGACAGAACGGCTCTGCCTCTGCCAGCTTACCCTGCACCCGGAGCAGGCTGCCCATGTCGTGAATTGAGAGCAGCGTGTCCGGGTGGTCGTCGCCCAGCACGCGGCGCCGGCCCTCCAGCGCCTCGCGGGAAAACGGCTCGGCCTCAGCGAGCTTGCCCTGCCACTGGAGCAGAGAGCCCACGGCTTTCATCCACACAAGTACGTCCGGGTGGTCGTCGCCCAGCACTCGACGGCCGGATTCGAGCGCCTCGCGGTAGTACGGCTCGGCTTCCGCCAACTTGCCCTGCGCCTGGAGCAGGACGCCCATGCCGATGATCGAGGTCAGCGTGTCCGGGTGGTCGTCGCCCAGC
>CAIWOY010000126.1 GCA_903914415.1 uncultured Phycisphaerales bacterium
CTATCACCCTCGGCGTGCTGGTCTGCGTCGGCATGTTGCCCGTGGGGCTGGGACTGGCATGGCACATCGTCATCGCGGCCGCTATGCTGCTTGCCGCGGCCGGTTGGCTGCTCCGCGGGATAATCTTCTCCCGCGCGATCCCCGCCGCGGCGGATGCGACGCTGGCGGCCCTCAAGGCCCGGCGGCAGTCCGTCCAGCAGCAGCTCAAGGCCGAGGGGCGCCAGCAGGAGGTTGCGCGGCGTTTCGTGGCCGCCAAGGGCGCGGCGACAGAGTTGCCCGAGCCGGACGTGGCCAAGATGCCGCCTTCGCACCGCCCGGCCGCCCCGCCGGAACCGGAGAAACCCCAGCCCCCCGCGGCCGGCCAGGAAACCCACGTCAGCAGGCTGCTCGACGCGAAACGCCGTGCAAAGGGCCTGGGCAAGGATAGGGATAAACAGGAATAAGGGATACAAACATGACCGAAGAACAGACCAATGTGGAGCAGCTTTGCCACGACTTCCGCAAGATGTTCCAATCGCTGCGCGACGAAGTGGGCAAGGTTATCGTGGGACACGCCGAGATCGTGGACGATGTGCTGATTGCGCTCTTTGCCGGCGGGCACGTCCTGCTGGAGGGCGTGCCGGGGCTCGGCAAGACGCTGCTGATCCGCACGCTGTCCCAGGCCCTGAGCCTGGACTTCTCGCGCATCCAGTTCACGCCCGACCTGATGCCCGCGGACATCATCGGCACGAACATCATCACCGAGGACGCGCAGACCGGCCGCCGGGGGTTCCAGTTCCAGCGCGGCCCGCTCTTTGGCCAGATGATCCTGGCCGACGAGATCAACCGCGCCACGCCGAAGACGCAATCCGCCATGCTTGAGGCCATGCAGGAGCACACGGTCACGTCCGGCGGCGTGAAGTACACGCTCAAGGAGCCGTTCTTCGTCATGGCGACGCAGAACCCGATCGAGCAGGAGGGGACGTATCCGCTGCCGGAGGCGCAGCTCGACCGGTTCTTCTTCAAGCTGGTCGTGGGCTATTCGGACCGCGAGGAGCTGAAGACGATCCTCGACCGCACGACGTCGGGCTTCAAGCCCGACATCAAGCCCGTGCTGTCGGGCGAGCAGATCATCGCGGGGCAGGAGCTGGTGCAGCGGGTGATCGTCGCGCCGCACGTGCAGGACTACGCGATCCGGCTGGTGCTGGCGACGCACCCGAACGGGCCGTTCGCGCCGGCGGCGGTGAGCAAGTACGTGCGCTGGGGGTCGAGCCCGCGCGGCGCGCAGGCCGTGACGCTGGCGGCGAAGATCTACGCCATGCTCGATGGGCGGTACAACGTCAGCTTCGACGACATCAAGAAGGCGGCGTTGCCGGCGTTGCGGCATCGGCTGCTGCTCAATTTCGAGGGCGAGGCGGAGGGGCTGAGCACGGATTTCGTGCTCAACGACGTACTCGGCGCACTGCCGACGGCGGCGGAGAAGGCCGCATAGCCTGGCGACCGGCGCGTCGTCGGCCGAATCAGAGCCCAGAGCGCCAGCGACGGGTTTCTCGTGAAGCGTGCTCTGACGGCAACCCCGCGCTCGCGCTTGGGGCTCTGACGGTTGGCTATCCGACTTTCTGCCGGCCGCCAGAGCGGGTTGCGGGCGCACGACGGCCTGTGCCACGGCGGAGGGTCGATGGGCGGGTGCGCTGTTGTCGGTGCGGCGGCCAGTGCCACGGGGGCGGGAGTC
>CAIWOY010000127.1 GCA_903914415.1 uncultured Phycisphaerales bacterium
ACGCCGAGCCCGGAGCGCCGGCGACGGGTTCCGATCGCGTTGTACGGCCGGGCAGTCCTTTCTTCCACAGCTCTCTCCCCAACGGCGTCGAATTCGCGGCCGACGTGCTCCCGCAACGTCAGACCGTCGCCCTCGTTTTTCGCATGCTCTGCGGCCTCGTCGACGAGCCGGAGGAATTGACCGGCGTGGGCGAGATCGTCGAGAACGCGCTTTCCAAGGGCACGCGCCAATTCAGTGGCCAGGAGCTGGCGGACGCCTTCGACCGGCTTGGGGCGCAGTGGGCCTCTGTCAGCGGCCGGCAGTCGATGCTCGTGCGCGTGCTGTGTCTGCCGGAGTTTGTGCTCGCTGCGACGGACCTCGTGGCGGAGATGATCTGCCGGCCGACGTTCCCGGACGATGCGTGCCGGGTCGCCGTCGATCTGGCGCAGCAGGAACTGCGGCAACTCGAAGATGAACCGCAGGACCTGCTGCGGATCATCATTCAACGCCTCACGTTGGGTCCGACGTTGGGACGCCACCCCGGCGGCACGCCCGAATCGCTGGCACGGCTGACGCCGGAGGTCGTGCGTGCGCACTGGCAGCGGGTCTACCACGCCGGCCGCCTCCAGGTGACCGCCGCGGGCCCCGTCGATTCGGACAAGCTGGCCGCCCACGTGGAGCGGTGCTTTGCCGGGCTGGGGTCGTCGCAGCGGCAGGGCCGCGGGCCGGCCCAGTTCGAGTTCACGCCCGCGCGCGAGCACCGGCACAAGGAGCTGGAGCAGCAGTACCTCGCGCTCACGCTGCCCGGCCTGCCCCGCGCGCACGACGAATTCGCGGTCGAGCAGGTGCTCATCGGCGTGCTCTCCGGCGGGATGAGCGGGCGGCTGTTCACCGAGGTGCGCGAGAAGCAGGGGCTCGTGTACTGGGTCGGGGCCTGGCACGAGCAGCCGCGCGGCAAGGGCGTGCTGCATCTCGGTGCGAGCACGACGCCGGAGCGCAGCGACCGGACGTACCAGACGCTGCTGCGGGAGTTACGGCGAGTCGGCGAAGACCTGACCGAAGCGGAGACCGTCCGCGCCCGGGACGGGTTGATCGCGCAATACGAGACGGAAGACGATCTGACGCGTGCCCACGCCGCCGGCCTTGGCGACGATCTGTTCCATTTCGGCCGCCCCGTCGGCCGCGAGGCCAAACTCGACGCCCTGCGGGCGGTCACGCTCGACCGCGTGGTCGCATACGCCCGCCGCCTGCCGCTGGACCAGCTCTGCGTCGCGACGCTGGGGCCGCGGGCGCTGTAGAACGGCCGGTTGGTGTTTTCCGCATCCGCGTGTGCTGGATGTGACGCCATCGGCTGAGGAGGGCGAAAGATGTGACCCTACTCAATCCCTCGTGCCGCCAGCCACCGTTCCGCGTCCAGCGCCGCCATGCAGCCGGTGCCGGCGGCGGTGACCGCTTGACGGTAAACATGGTCGGCCACGTCGCCGGCCGCGAAGACACCCTCCACGCTGGTGTACGTGCTCCCCACCTTCGCGATCTTCAGGTACCCCTTGTCGTCCATCGCTAGCGCGGACTTGAACAACTCGGTGTTCGGCGTGTGCCCGATCGCCAGGAACAATCCCTTGCAGGCGAGGTCGCGCGCCGCGCCCGTTTTGACGTTCTTGAGCCGCAGGCCGGTGATCGTCTTGTCGCCCAGGACGTCGACCACGACCGAGTCCCAGACCGGCTCCATCTTGCCCGCTTTGACGAGCCGGAAGAATCGCTCCTGCATCGCCTTGCTGGCCCGCAACTGATCCCGGCGATGTATCAAGAACACCTTCCGGACGAACTTGGTGAGGTAGCTGCCTTCCTCGATCGCCGAATCCCCGCCGCCAACGACCGCCACCTCCTGATTGCGGAAGACCGGCAGCGCCCCGTCGCACACCGCACACGCGGACACGCCGCCGCCGCTCTGGGCCAGCCGCTGCTCGTTTTCGAGGTCAAGCCAGTTCGCGCGGGCCCCGGTCGCGACGACGACCGCGTGCGCCTGGACGGTCGTGTCCGGCGTCTGGACGGTAAACGGCCGCGGCGAGAAATCGACGGCGCTCACGTCGTCGCGGATGAAGCGCGTGCCGAAGCGCTCGGCCTGGTCGCGCAGCGCCTTCATCAGCTCCGGTCCCATGATTCCGTGCGGGAAGCCTGGATAGTTCTCGACCTCGGTGGTGAACATGAGCTGCCCGCCGGGAATGAGCCCGCCGGCGTTGTAGCCCTCAATACAGAGCGGCCGCAGGTTGGCGCGGGCGGCGTAGATCGCCGCCGTCAGGCCGGCCGGTCCGGAACCGACGATCACGACGTTTTCGACGCCCATGCTGGTCCTCGGCTTTCGGTGCGTGCAGGTTCTTGGACTGCGGCATCATAGCACACACTTTCGGGCGGGTCAGTGCGGGGGCTCCGCGGCGGGCGCGGACGCGCCGCCGGGCGCACCGTTCGGCGCCAGCAGTGGCCCCGCCGACCCCGCCGCGCGCACGACCCGGCCATTGCCCTCCGACCGGACGCCGCGCCCCAGCGGACTGACGCGGACCGGGTACGAGCCGAGCAGCCTGAGATAGCTGGTGGCGGTGGCCAGTTCCCGCAGGGCTGCCTGCACACGCTCTTCCGCGACGTTGCCCTCGAAATCCGCGTAGAACAGGTATTCCCAGGGCATCCCCGGCCGCGGCCGGGATTCCAGCTTGGTCAGGTTCAGACCCTGTCGCCCCAGGACATTCAGGCAAGCCAACAGCGCGCCCTGCTCGTGGCGCGTCGCAAAAACCAGCGAGGTCTTGCAGCGAATGCGCAGGTCGTAACTCACCGGCGCCGCGGCCACGATCACGAAGCGGGTCTGGTTGTCCCTCTGGTTCGACAGATCCCCTTGCAGGACGTGCAAACCGTAACGGGCGCCGGCGTCGGCGCTGGCGATCGCCGCCTGGAGGCGGTTCCCGTCCGCGCGGACCTTGCGCGCGGCGTACGCCGTGTCGCGGCACGACTCCTGCCGGCAGCTCGGCAGGCCGGCGAGAAAGTCGCTGCACTGCGCGAGCGCCTCGGGGTGCGAGCAGATGCTGTGCAGCTCGCCGAGCGGCACCGGCCCCAGCGTCAGCAGGCAGTGCGTGACGTCCAGCACCTCCTCGCCGATCAGCGCCAGGTTCATGCGGGTCAGCAGGTCGTAGCCGGCGTTGATGGAGCCGGCGGTGGTGTTCTCGATGGGCAAAACGGCACAGTCGGGACTCCCAGCCTGTACCGCGTCGAGCATCTCCCGGAAGGAGTCGCAACCCCGGTAGACCGCGTCGCCGCCGCGCAGGCTGAAGTGCTTGGTCGCCGCCAGGTGGCTGTAAGACCCCTCGATCCCCAGGTACCCCACGTGCGGCGTGCGACGGACCGCACGCTCTGGATCATGATGCTGAATCAGGTGTTCCTCCTGGCAACGGACCGAATAATCGAGGATCTGGCGATAAACGCGCGCCACGAAGTGCTCGTCGAGCGCCGCCTGCTTGCCCATTTCCACGAGGCGGGTCAGGACTTCCTGCTCGCGCAGGGCGTCCCGCACCGGAGTGGGCTGACCGGCCTTGTGCCGGGCGATCTCGTTGATCACCTGCTGCCGCTGGGCCAGGGCGGCGATGATGCGGCTATCCACTTTGTCCAGCCGGCCGCGCAGCTTGTCCAGTTCGTCTGGCATGACATGCCACCTCGCTCGAGCAGAGTCAGTCGAAAAAAAGACGCCGGCCACGGGGGCCGGCGTCATTGAGGTCGGTTTCGTGCTCTGGTTTCGCGAAACTACACTGCCGCCGGGCCCACCGCGTTGGTGAACCGGTTAAAGTAGTAGCAGAATGCGCGCAGCAGCATATTCATCGCTTATTCAGTATCGCAGGACGGCTTGCCAAAGTCAAGCGTTTCCGGGGATCCGAGGGCGGTGACCGAAGGCCCGGCACCGCTGCTCCTGCGGCCCGCGGGCCGCTAGCCCTGGGCTTCGTTGGTCAGTTTCTGGTCTTCGACCTTTCCCGTCTTGCCCAACATGCCCGTCACCGTCGTGCCGCGGAGCTTGGCGTCGACCTTCATCTGGAACTCAGTCGGCTGCCGGGCGCGCTCGACGCATTCGTCGGCATCGACGATGTCGTTGTCGTACAGTGACCATAGGTGATCGTCGAGCAACTGCATGCCGTACTTCTTCCCGGTCTGAATCGCCGAGTCGATCCGGTAGGTTTTGTTCTCGCGGATGAGGTTGGAGACGGCGGGCGTCACGACCAGGAATTCGTACGCGGCGACGCGGCCGCCGGTGCCTTTCTTGGGCAGCAGCGACTGCGACAGCACGGCCAGCATGTTGGTGGAGAGCTGGACGCGGATCTGCTCCTGCTGGCTGACCGGGAACGCGTCGATGATACGGTTGATAGTGCCCTGGGCCCCCGTGGTGTGCAGCGTCGCAAACACCAAGTGGCCCGTCTCGGCCGCCCGAATCGCCGCCTCCATCGTTTCCAGGTCGCGCATCTCGCCCACCAGAATCACGTCGGGGTCCATGCGCAGCGAACGCCGCAGCGCCTCGGCGAAGCTCGGCACGTCCACACCCACCTCGCGCTGCGAGAAGCAGCACTTCTGGTGCGTGTGGTAGTACTCGATCGGGTCTTCGATGCTGATGATGTGCCGGTCGCCGAGCTCGCGGTTGATGTAGTCGAGCATCGTGGCCAGCGTGGTCGTCTTGCCGGAGCCCGTCGGCCCGGTCACCAGGAACAGACCGCGCGGCCGACGGCACAGCGCCTTGACGATCTTCGGCAGGCCGATCTCCTCGAAGCTCAGGATCTTCGACGGGATCAGACGCAGCACCATCGAGACGTTGCCCTTCTGCCGGAACACCGAGACGCGAAACCGCCCCTTGTCGCCGAAGGCGAAGCCGTAGTCCGTCCCGCCTTCCTCCTGCAACTCCTGCTGGTTGCGCTCGGGCGTGACCGACTTCATCAGCGCCTGCGTGTCGTCGGGCTCCAGCGACTTGGTCTCGAGCGACCGAAGCCGGCCGTCGATGCGCAGCACCGGCGGGCGCCCGACGTGCAGGTGAATATCCGACCCGCCCACGCGGATCACGGTTTCCAGCAGACGGTCAATATGAACGGTGGCCACGGAAGTACCTCACCGGCCCGTTATTCCTCGACCAACACGCCCTCCATCTGGGCGATGCGCGCTACCTCGTCGGGCGTGGTGACGCCGCGGAGGATCTTCAGCTTCCCGTCCTCCAGCAACGTGCGCATGCCGCTGGCGACGGCGGCCCGCCGGAGCTGGTTGGTCGGGGCGCGGTTGAACGCCAGCTCGCGCAGCTCGTTGTTCATCGCGAGCATCTCGAAAAGGCCCTGCCGGCCGCGGAACCCGACGTTCCCGCAGCGGTTGCAGCCCCGGCCGCGATACACGTGGTGGCCTTCCAGGTCGTCGTCCGTGATGCCGAGCATCTTCAACACGAAGCGGTTCGGCGAGGGATCGACCTCCTTGCACTCGTGGCAGATCACGCGGACTAGGCGCTGGGCCATGATCGCCTGGATCGACGACGCCACGAGGAACGGCTTGATGCCCATGTCGATCAGACGCGTGATGGCGCTCGAGGCGTCGTTGGTGTGCAGCGTGCTGAAGACCAGGTGCCCGGTCAGGGCGGCCTGGACCGCGACCTCGCCCACCTCGCGGTCGCGGATCTCGCCCACCAGGATGATGTTCGGCGCCTGCCGCAGCATCGCTCGCAGAATCCGGGCAAACGACAGCCCGATCTCCTCCTTCACCTGGCACTGGTTCATGCCCGTGAAGTTGTACTCGACCGGATCCTCCGCCGTGATGATCTTGCGGTCCGGCCGGTTCAGCTCCTGCAGGGCGGCGTACAGCGTCGTGGTCTTGCCCGAGCCCGTCGGCCCCGTCACCAGGAAGATGCCGTTCGGCTGGCGGATGATCCTCTGGAACCGCTCGTAGTCGTCCTCTTCGAACCCCAGGCCGGTGATGCCGATCTTGACCGAGTCCGGCCGCAGAATCCGCAGCACCACGCTTTCACCGTGGTACGCCGGCAACGAGCTGACGCGGAAGTCGATCGGGCTGGCGCCGATCTTCATCTTGATGCGGCCGTCCTGCGGCAGGCGCTTCTCGGCGATGTCGATGCCGGCCATGATCTTGAGGCGGGCGACCACGGAACCCTGCATGCTCTTGGGAATGTTGTCGCGCTGCAGGCACACGCCGTCGACGCGATAGCGCACACGGACGCGGTCGGCCATTGGCTCGACGTGGATGTCGGAGGCCCGCATCCGCACCGCCTCGCCGATCAGCAGGTTGATCAGCTTGATGACTGGCGCGTCCTCGTCGGCGGCCGCCTGGGCTTTCTTGTGCGCTTCCACCTCTTTGGCGTGCAGGGTGGCGTCGTGATCGATCTCCTCGATCGCGTCATCGACGCTGGTCCCGTAGCCGCCCAGGAAGTGGTCGATGAACCGCTGAATCTTGCTGCGCGGCGCGAGGGCGCATTCCAACTCCATCCCCAGCAGGAAGCGCAGCTTGTCCAGCAGGCCGAGATCGAGCGGGTCGCTGATGATGATCTTCAGGCGGTTGTCCACCTTCTCCATCGGGAGGACCCGCTCGTCCTTGATGATCTTCTCCGGTATCAGGCTGAGCGCCGCCGGCACCTGCACGTTCTTGTCGAGATCCACGTATTCCAGATCGAACTGGGTCGCCAGCGCCTTCGTCACGTCCTCTTCGCTGGCCAGCTCCAACTCGATCAGCGCTTCCCCGACGCGCTTGCCGTGCTGGGTGGCGTAGGCCAGCGCGTCCTTCAAAGCCTCCGGCGTGACGATGTTCCAGCCGACCAGGATTTCGCCAAGCTTCTTGCGGCGTCGCGCCATGCCGTCGTTCCTCTGACGAACCACCGTCCGGGGTCGGGTACGTGGCCGCGTACCTCTGCCTCTCCTGCCCTGTCATCAGATTATACCGTCACGGTCCATTCTGGTCCGCGCCGGGCGGCGACGCAAGGATTGGCGCCGGCCGCGGGGCTACGGTCGCGTGCCCGGTTCCCCGGGTTGACGGAGCCCTCCGACGCGATATAGGACTCCCGCCGGCTCAAACGTGTAGTGCTCCAGCAGCCACGGCGGGCAGTAGCCCGGCACCGGCGATATCACGTAGAGCCGGCCCAGTTGCAGCGGCCCGGCGAGATCCATCACCGTCGGCCACGGTGCATCGTTTGCGGCGCCCAGTGGCGGCCAGATGAACACGTCGCGCCGCCAGCGGCCCAGCTCCATCAGGTAGTGGATGGGACGGACCGTCGTGCCGTCCGCAATGAGGACCGCGCCGTCGGGCAGCGTTCGCCGTACCTCGGTCGCGAAGCGCAGCGGACCCTGGTCGCCCGCCTTCCACGGCCACAGGAAATACGAATACGTATCCCGATAGGGGATCTCCCGCCGCACGCCGAGCGAGATTCCTGCGGCGCGGGCGATGCGGGGCAGCGGCAGGTAGACCAGCGGCGGCAGCGCGGCCAGCGCGATGGCCGCAACGGTCCACCCGCGGCCGCGGCCGGCCAGAAAACGGTCGGCGCCCAGCCCGATCGCGATCGCGATCAACACGATCGCCGGAATGAAGAACGTGTATTGGTCCGGCACGTTGTAGTGCAGGCCCCACAGCAGGTGGATCACGAGCAGGGCGCCGATCGCGCGCGTTGCGATCTGCTGGCCCGCCGCGGCGGGCCGCCACAGCGCCCCCAGCCCCAGCAGCGCCAGCAAAGCGACCGGGGTCGGGAAATTGAGCCCCAGGTACAGAAGGGTCCTCCCAATCAAGCCGGCACCGATGTGCACGTTCAGCACGTTGCCGGCGTACTGGTCGCCGAACAGCGCTGAGCGCAGCACGGCCCCGCAGGGTTGTCCGGCCGCGAGCGCGTGTGCGATCATCGAAAGATAGATGCCTGCGCCGACCACCCAGAGCACGGCTGCGGCCGGCAGCAGGACGGCGTTCCGCCGTTGACGGCAAGCTAGCCAGACCAGCAAGACAATCCAGACGGGCAGGTGCAGCGCGGCCAGCATGTGATTACTTACGCCGAGCCCGTTGAGCACGAACAGGGTCAACAGCCAGGCGCTCTTGCGATAGCGTGCGTATTGCACCAGGCACAGCAGCTCCGCAGTGAGCAGGGCGGTCGAGACCGTGTAAACCTCCGCCAGCGCGGAGTGCTGCCAAAAAGTGTGCGCGACCGCCAGACTGATCGTCCCGACTACCGCCGCCGTCCGGCGCGTGGTGAGTAGCCGCAGCAGCAGATACACGTTGGCGACGGTGAGCGCGCCGCACACGCTCGCGACGAGGTTGGTCTTGTACGCGGACTCGGCGAAGGGCAGCTTTTGGAACGCGATTGTGATCAGGTAGTAGAGCGGGTGACTGAGGGCCAGTCCCAGGCCGCCATACAGATCGTGCCGCAGCGTGCGGACCTGCGCGAGCCCGTTGTCCTGCCACAAGGGCCCGGGCGCGACGGTGGCCACATAGAGCACGCCAGCGGCTGCGAGGGTGACAAGGTATTCCCGCCCCAGGCGACTCGATGGCCGCCTCCCCGCGGATTCGGTCGGACCCGGATGCAATCCAAAATCCAAAATCCAAAATCCCAAATGGTGCGCTGCGCGCTTACCGCGGCCAGGCCGCACTGGTAAACCGGCCGTTCCGGCTGATGACCTGGCCGTCCACCTCGACGATCCCGCCCTTGTGCAGGTCGCAGACCATGTCCCAGTGCAGCCCGCTCTCGTTCCGGCTGCCGGTCTCGGGGTATCCGCTGCCGACGGCGAGATGGAACGTCCCGCCCAGCTTCTCGTCGAAAAGCGTGTTCCGCGTGAACTTGCGGATGTCGTAGTTGCAGCCCAAAGCCAACTCGCCGAGGATCCGCGCCCCTTTGTCCTGATCCAGCATCTTGACCAGAAAACTCTCGCCTTTGGCGGCCGCCGCGTCGACCACCTTGCCGCCCTTGAACTTCAGCCGAATGTCCAGCACCTCCCGCCCGCCCATGACGGCGGGATAGGTGAAGTGGACGGTGCCCTCGGTCGCGTCCTCGAGCGGACCAGTGAAGACCTCGCCGTCCGGGAAGTTCTCGTGCCCGCAGCAGTTGATCCAACGCCGGCCTTTGATGCCGAAGCGGATGTCGGTGCCGCCCGGCGCCCGGATGCGCATTTCCCGCCCCCGGTTCAGCACGTCGGCCAGCCGCTGCTGTGCGATCGAGACCTTCTGCCACGCCGCCACCGGGTTCGGCTGCTCGAGCTTTCCGCCGCGGAAGACGAAATCCGCATACTCGCTGAGCGACATCTCGGCGTCCTGGGCGGCGGCGTGGGTCGGCATTTGCGTCCCGACCCAGCGGACGCGGTCGGGGTCGTGGGCCGGCTTGGCGGCCCGCTTGAGGAAGTGCGTCAGAATGGGTTTGCGCGCCTTACTGGCCAGCGCCTGCTTCGCGGGGTCGATGTTCGTCAGGTTCCGCGTGTTCTCCTCGCCCCAGAACGCGATGTAGACGTTGCAGGTCGCCATCACGTGCTTCTCGAACGGCGACGTGTGCGCAAGCTGCCAGTCGCGGCCGTACTTGAGCAGCACTTCCTTGCAGTCGTCCGACGTGATCCGCACCCACGGATGCCCACCGGCCGCCAACACCGCCCGGTACGCCGCCACGAGCGCCGGCTCCGTCACCGGCGCGCCCGTGAGCACCACCCGGTCGCCTTTCTTGACGCCGACGCAGTAGGTTGCCAGTACCGCCGCGAGCTTGTCGAGCCGTGGGTCGTGCATGGGGCCTCCTTGTCGCGACCGTGCTGAATGATCGGGTGTTCGCGCCGTGGATCATACGAGCAGCGCGCGGGCTGCTCAAGCCGCGACCTGCCTCACCGCACCGTCCC
>CAIWOY010000128.1 GCA_903914415.1 uncultured Phycisphaerales bacterium
ACGAACTCTACGGCCTGACCGACGCCGAAATCGCGCTGGTGGAAGGAGCGAGCAAATGAACAGACACAAACGCCGCAAGAAGGGCGATTCCCCACCGCCCAAAGGCCTAGAGCTTTCACCGGAGCAACAGCAGCGCCTTCACGGCATCGTCCTCGATGCCCAAGAGAGGCTTCGCGCAGGGATGCAGGCCGTGCAGGACTTCCAGGACGATCATCAGCGTGGACTAGATCGTGTCGCCCAAACTGTCGAGAGTATCGAGCCGACCTCGCACTCCAACCACCCCGTCAAGGTGCGGCACGTGCTTCTCGCGTTCGTGTCGGCCGCGGTGTCCATTGGCCTCCTCGAAGCCATCATCCATCGGACCACATGGCCAGGCGCACAGTGGGTACGGACTCATCCGAGTAGCCTCCGTTTGCAGCTCGCCCTCGATTTCGTAGTGCTGATGGTGTTCTTAAGCATCTTCGTCCGCCGTTGGCGGGGAACCTGCTGGTCGATTGGGATCATCGGGGCAGCGATAGCCGTGTTGACAATCATCTGAAAGCACCCCGTGGATGACAAAGTTGGCCCTCAGTCAGATTGGCACCGCTGACCGCCAGATCGACCAGCTCGTGTATGAGCTGTACGGCTTGACCGACGACGAGATTCGCATCGTTGAGGAAACAACGAAACACGAAAGGTCACCAAGATGAAGCGTGACATGGACTTGGTGCGGAAGATCCTGTTGGAACTTGAGAAGCACAAGCACGGCTACGCTCCGCGGCCCCTCGCGATCGAGGGACACTCTGAAGAAGAGATTGGTTTCCACGTCCACCTCATGGGCGAGGCCGGGCTTCTCAAAACCGCGGACGTGGCAACCCGGGGATCAATGTCGCCGCAGGCGCAGGCGCGCAACATCACCTGGGAAGGCTGCGAGTTCCTCGATGCCGCGCGGGAGCCGTCCATCTGGGAAAGGGCGAAAGTGAAGATCGTTAGTGCCGGCGCTGGTGTGACCCTCGAGGTACTCAAAGGTGTTCTGGCTGACCTCAGTAAACAGGCATTGGGCCTGCCCTAGTCCATGGTGGACCTCCACAAATCCCTGGCGCCGGTGCAGACGGCCCACGAGAAGACGGTCATTCAGCGCCAGATCGACACCACCGACCGCCAGATCGACCAGCTCGTGTATGAGCTCTACGGTCTGACCGACGCCGAAATCCGCATCGTCGAGCAGGCCACCGCCCGCTGATCCTGCGATTCCCCCGAGCCCCGCCTGCGCTCCGCCCCGTTTCTGAGGAATACTTACCCTGTCCGCGCCGGGGACGTTTCCCGCGCGTATGCGTTTGGGTGGGCCGCTGCGTTCTCGAGCGGGCCATGCGGTGCAGGGTGAGGCTGGTTGAAGCCCGTGACCGGTACAGGTGCTACGGCTTCTTCTCGCCCGCTTCCGGCTTGCCTTCCGCTTTGGGCTGCTGGCCGGCTTTGGGTTCGTCGCCGGGGAACAGCTCGTCCTCTTCACCCTTCGTGGTCGCGGGCTTGGCGGCGACCAGGTGGTCGCGGAGCTCGACGTACGCCGCGACATACGGGTTTCGCTCGCGCTTCTCGACCGCCTTGGTGATCGTGGCGGCGGCCTGCGCGCGGAACGTGTCGGCCTGCGACGCGTCCAGGCGCGCGGTAAGAAGCTGGGCGGCCGCCAGGGCTCCGAGCGGCACCCAGACGGTGTTCGGCGGCGCCTTGGAGAGCTTCTCGTACGTGTCGCGGGCCTCTTTGAGCGTCTTGAGCCCCTCCTCCCGCGCGGTGTCCAGCACCGTCTGGAAAGGGGCCGAGTCGAACTTGAAGTCCGGATTCGGGTTGATCTCGGCGAACAGGCGAATCTCGTCGATGAGCCGCTGGTTGCTCTCGACCCGCTGCGCGTGGATGCGCCCGGCCAGCACGCGGGCCGCCGCCTCCGCGCTCTGCGACACCTGCTCCAGATACGGGTCTTTGAGGAGCGCATTGAGCCGTTCGTTGCGACGGTTCGGATCGGCATTCTGTTGGATGTCGCGCGCGGCGCGGAGCCAATTCTGCACGGCGTTCTGCGCCTGACGGAACGCACGTACCGCCGCCTCGGCCGCCTTGAGCGCGTCCGCTTCCTTGGTCAGGGCCGCAGTCGCCGCCGCGGCGACCTCGGCCAGGTCGCTCTTTTGCTGCGTGTCGAGCTCGGCGACGCGGGCCTCGTGGCGGGCAGCCTCGCCCTCGGCCTGCTTTCCCAGCTCGCGGACGTAGTTCATCTGTTTTTCGAGGGACGCGTTGGCCGTGCTATAGCGCTGCGCGGCCTGCTGCGTGACCGCCAGGCGCTGCCGCAGCTCGCCGAGCCCGGGCAGCGACTCGCCGCCCTCGATGGCGAAGGTGTTGGGGTCCTCGCCGACCAGCTTGGCGCCCGGCCGCCCGCCGTAGCGCAATTCCTGCTCGCGCTCCTGGGCCTGCTGGAGGCGGGCCGTCAATGCCAGGTAGCGCGTGCGGTAGCTGGCGAACGCCTGGTCATCGCCGGCGGCGAAGCCCTGCGTTTCGAGCTGTTGGAGCTTCTGCGCGGTGGCCTTCATTTCGTCGTCGGCTCGGGCTAGATCCTGTTCGCGCTGCGTGACCGCCGCCGTGCTCGCGGCCAAGTCCTTGGCGGCCTGATCGCGGCGATCACTCAACTCATCGAGGTCCACGCGCAGCTTGCTCAGAATCCCGCTGACCTCGAGCCCGCGGAAGTGGTCCGCGGCGCTGCGCGCCAGCTTCCATTCCGCCGCGTCGTCGAGCAGACGCGTCTGCGCGTCCGCCTGGCGGGTCCGCTGGCGCTCGGCTTCGACGAGCAGCTCGGCGGCGCGGAGGTACTCGGCCATGCCGAGCGAGTGCTGCACGGCGATGGCGCTGCCGTCGATGCCGACGGCGGCCTGGGCGTCGGCGATGGCCGCCTTGAGCAAGGCGTCGTTCTCCTGAACCGCCTTGTCGAACGCGGCGAAGCTCTGCTGAATGCCCGCGGTGTTGGCGCTGGGCGGCTGCAACGCGGGGGCCGGCCGCCCGCGCCGTTGGGCCAGCTCCTGCGCGGCACCGATCCACTTGCGCCACTCCGCGCTCCGCTTTCCGAACTGCTCGCTGGCCTTCGCGACCGCGGCGTCGAGCCCGGTCTTGTCGGCCTTCAGGCCGGCCGTGTTCACCCAGTCCTTCAGCCAGTCGAGCTCGGGGCTGACGCGGGCCAGCTCGCGGCGGGCCAGCTCGGCCCGCTCCTGGGCCTGCCAACTCGCTTTTCGCTGCGAAGAACGGAAGACAGGGGCCACGAGGCCGGCGGCGAGGATCAGAACCGCGAGTGCGATGCCGACGATCAGAGGCGGTCTCACAACGCTTCTCCGCAGGAGGGCAAGAATTCGGGCGCCCGACCACCACGCCCGCGGGCGCGCGTCCGGAAGCACGGGAATCTTAGAACTTCTCCGCCGGGGTGTCCACTCGCGGTCGCTGGTGCTCTCCATCCGCGGCCGCACGAGCCCTGCGGTTTCACGGGAAGCCGTCTGAGGTAGGGCGGCTGTCCGCCGGCGGGGCGCGTTGGGCGAGCACCTGGGAGGCGAGTCGTTCCCAGTCGTCGCCGCCGGTGGCGCCGGTGAGCATTCCGGCGCGGTCGATGACGAAGACAAACGGCACCTGCCGCACGCCCCAGTTGCGGGTGAACTCGTCGCCCCATCCGCGGCCGTCGTTGGACTGAGGCCACTCGATGCCGAGCGCGCGGGCGGCGACCCGGGTCGCGTCCGCCGTCTCGTCCAGGCTTACGCCCACGGCGTGAACGTCGGTGTGCGTGCGGCGGAACTGCTCGACGCGCTGCACGCATTGCCGCGCTGCGTCGTCGAAGCCGGCCCAGACCACGATCAGCACCGGGTGTCCCACGTACTCGCGCGTATCGAGCGTGCGCTCGTCGAGGGTGCGTAGCGCCGCCCAGAACGGACGCCCAACCGACTCGAGCCGGTTCCACGTACCCAGGACCATTTCGGTTGCTTCGTGATTCGGGAAGTGCGTGCCGAGATGCTCCGCGATCGCCCGCATCCCCTCGCGATCGCCGTAGCGCGCCGCTTCCTCGAACAACAGGGTCGCCAGCCGCGGAACGTGCCGGCTGCGCGGGTAGCGTGCGATGAAGCGGCGGTAGGTGGCGGGCGAGTCCGCCCCCAGGGGACGGACCGGCGCCGTGGTGGCCTGGCGGGTGGGGGGCGTCGGCGGCGCGGGCTCCCCTGGTTGGCACAGGAGTTCCGAGTACGCGGCCTCCTCTTCGGCGGCCGGACTTGGCGGGGCGCGCAGGATTTCGGCGATGCGGGCGCGCAGCGGTGCCAGATCGCCGCCGCGGAGCGTGCCGAGTTCGAAGAGCTTCGCCAACTCGAGCCGAATCGCTTCGTCGCGATGCCAGCCGCCGGGGTACAACGTCAGGTACAGACGGAGTTGGTCACGAAGCATGGCATCGCGCCGCTCGGCGGTGACAAACCACTGCTCGAACGGCTGCGAAGTCGCGGGCGTCGCGTGAAGCGTCGCAATCCGTTGCCAGAGGGTCTCCTCGGCGGAGGCGTCCGGCGGTCGTGCAGCGGGCTGGATACCGGTCCCGCCGAGCGCGGCCGACAAGGCGAAGCCCAGGAGCAGCACGACAGTGCAACTCGACCGGCGAGCCACACAGGCATTGGCCGGCGTTGTGTCGAGCGGCTTTGCATGTCGCACGCTGATGGGCACCGGGCACCGATCTACCAGAACGACCAGTCGTCGACGCGAAGCACGATGAGGTACAGGATCAGGTTCGTGACGCCGTGGAGCAGGACGAGGCACAAAATGCTCCGCGTCCAGTAGAACACGGCGTTGAAGGCCATCCAGCACAGGATGCTGACGCCCCAGTTGTCGGGGTGTTGGAAGGTCGAAATGAGCGACGTGCCGAGGAAGGAGACCCACGTAAAGCGCGCCAGCGGGATACGATCGAAGTTGTGCCAATCGATCAAGGCCCGCAGCAGGAACGCCCGCCAGAACAACTCCTCGACCACGGGCACCGCGGTGCAGGCGACGGTCAGGCGGAGCGACCACGTCGTCCAGAATAATCGTCCGGCGCCGAGCGCGTCGCGCGGGTCTACGCTCAGCTTCCCGCCCGGATAGAGCGGCAGTCGCCCGGGCAGGCCCCACGAGTCGAACGCGTGCTGGCCGACGACCCAGCCGCAGGCGATCAAGGCTCCGCCGAAGATCGCCACCGGCCAGTACGGTTTGCCCCAGGGCGGGAGGTGTCGCCGAACCGCCCAAACGACGGCCAGGGAGCCGATCCCGCGCAGGGCGATGGTGGCCGGCTGCCAGGGGGCCGGGAGCGCATACGTGACGCCCAGCAAGAGCAGATAGCTCATCAGGGGGGCCATCAGGACGGCGTCGGGGCGTGTCGCGGCGAAGCGGTGGAGGCGTGCCGAAAGGCCGCTTGGTTGACCGAGTTTTGCCGTTGCCGCCATCCAGAGCATTCCGCCGACGGGCCAAGAGGGGCACTATAACCCGCACGTCGGCCCAGGCTAGGGGTTCCGCTTGTTCATGGGACGGCGACGGGCGCCCGGCAGTCTCGCAGACACGCACGACGCCAGGGCGTGGGTGGGCAGTTCTGTCGAGGAGCCTCGCGTTCGACCGGTTGTGGCCGGCGCGCGTCGTCGTGGCGGTACTCGTCACGCGGCCGGCACGCGCTCTGGCCTACAGCCCGTTACCAGCAAGTTCGCGTGGCCCCGCCTTGACACGCGGCGTAGGTGTGTTACGCTCACCAATACGGCTGCGGGGTAGAGCAGTTGGTAGCTCGTCGGGCTCATAACCCGGAGGTCGCAGGTTCGAGTCCTGCCCCCGCTAAGTTGAATCGTGACAGGGGCTTGCACACCGCAGGCCCCTGCTTTTTTGGGCCTGAAAACGCCCGACTTCAGTGGTTCTTCAGTGGTTTTCGGCGGTCGGGACCTGCGGTGGCGGCAATGTGATCGCCGGGAGCCCGCAGGAGAACGCTGATGGCCAGTCCCTACCGTCGCAAGAATAGTTGTAATTACTACGTCGACATCTGGTTTCACGGAAAGCGCCAGACGATCGCGCTGGGCACCGACAACTACGGCATCGCCCGGACGAGAGCCGGCCAGTACGAGCAGGAGGCGCGCACGACCGGCTTGGTCCTCCCGACGTGCCATGAGATCGGCCCGCTCGTGGAGCGTTACATCCGCCACATGCACGCCCACCGCCGGTTCAAAGGCGCCCAGTCCGACGCCTATCGGCTCCGGGAATTGTTCGGTGGTCCGTCGGAAGCCGAATCCGCTACGGCCGTGCTGGTGCCGAGACGTGGTATTCGGCCTTCCGCGCGCCAGCAAACGAAGCGGACCAAGATGCCGAAGATGTACGAGTTTAGACTGAGGGTGCATTTCATCGAACAGGTCACCGCCGCGCTGCTGGTGGATGCGCTGACCAAGCTGGCCGAGGCCCGCAACATCGGCCCGAAAACATGGCGGGAGTACCGCGGCACGTTGCACGGGTTCTTCGTCTGGGCGGCGGAGACCGCGGGCGTCATCATGCCGGGCCGGGTCAATCCTGCGTCGGCTATCCCGGCCCGTAGCATCGCGCCGCCGCAGATTCGCTTTCTAAACCTAACGCAGGTCCGGGAGCAGCTTGAGACACTGGCCGACTGGCCACAGTTGCAGACGATGGTGGCCGTGTACATCTACGCCGGCCTTCGCCGGGAAGAGCTGCTCTGGCTCACGCCCGCCGACGTGGACCTGGAGCACCGGGTCATCCACGTGCGGGCTAAAACGGTCGTGGACCGGAGCTGGCGGCCGAAGACGAACCACAACCGCAAGGTGCCGGTCAGCGCTGCCCTGCTGGGCTATCTGAAGGCCTACACGCCGCCTCCAAAAGGGCCGTGGCACTTCCCGTCGCCCGAGGGCTGCTGGTGGAACCCGGACAACTTCAGCCACCGGCTGGCAAACCTGAACCGCAAGGCGGGGCTGACGTGGAGCTGCGCCGAATATCGACACACGTTCGGCACGCAGTTGGCGATGGCTGGACGCGACGAACGCACGATCGCCGAGCTGATGGGCAACAGCCCGGCCATCGTCCGCCGGCACTACGCCGCTTGGCTGCCGGAGGCGCACCCGGAAGCGGTCGAGTTCGACACGCCGGACGGCGCTGTGCCGATGGACAAACCCGCCGTGGCCAACCTGCGGGTCGAGGCGGAGCGGCTGGGTCTGCGGGTCGTGCGGGCGGAGTGATCGAGAGCGCTGCGCGCGCCTCCGCCACGGATGCGGCTGCCGGAGATCCGGTGGCACCGCGGAGGGCTCCAGCTGCATCGGCGTTTGAAGTCCCGCAAGAAACCGCGCCGCCGGTCCAGCGCCGCCGGCTCGGCTCTCGGGCGGCGCCCGCCGGCGGAGCGGCCACGGCGTGGGAAGGGCGGCGGGCCAGCTTAATTCCCGGCCCTCCGTGCGTTATTACATATTGAGGGCCCCTTAGCTTTTCCGGCCCGGGTTCGTCCGCGAGCGCGCGCCCCCCAACGGCTAATCACACACTTACCCATGGAAGGAGAGGATGACATGTCCACGTGTCTCGCTGCGCGCCGGGTGAGCCGATTCGCCCGTGCTCCTCTGATTACGGCAGCCCTGCTGGTGCCCGGATGCGGCGGGCAGCTGGCCGAGCCACCTGCCCAACAGGCCGTCGAACAGACCCAGCGCCGTACCGACCAAGCCGTTCGCCAGGCAGCCGAAGCCGAGCAGCAGGTGCGCCATGAGCGCCGGCTGCGCGACATCGAGCGGCTGCGTGGCCAGGCCGAGCTCGTTGAGCTCAGCGGTCAGTTGGCGCTGCTGCACGGCCTGCTGGTCGCGTGCAGCGCAACGCTGCTGGCCCTGGCCGTCTGGCTGGCCGTCGAGATCCGCCGCCGGCGGGTCCTGACGTTCGCCGTCCAAGCCCTACCGCCCAAGGAAGGAGGTGAACCACGCGCCACATCCAACCCCGGCACCTCGCTGTCGTCATCCTGATCGCCGTCCTGGCGCTGCTCTGTTACGGTCCCTGCTGTGCGACCGGCCCGCCCTCGCGTCCCATCACCGAAGAGCAACTGCACGTCCTCGACCGCACGCTCGATGTGCTCCACGAAGAAGTCGTCGCAGCCCAAACGCCCAGCACCGTTCCGCTGATCCTGTTCGTGCTGTCCGTTTTGCTCCCGCTGGCCGCCGGAGTCTGGTTGCTGGCGCGGGCTGAACGCTCGGCCATCGGGATGGACGAGACGATTCGCACGCTGCTGCGGTGCGGACTGGCTGAGCCGGTCATCCGGCAGTACCTGCCACACCAGATCCGGCCGGCGCTGCCCGGTCCCGATTCGTATGCCCCGCGCCCCCCTGTCCAACAAAGGACGCGGCGGCGGCGCAGACGCCGGCGGCGGGGCCGCGCCGCACCGCGGCCAGCGCAGGACGCCAACCCACCCGCACCTTCAACCCCCACAGGAGACAGTCCCATGC
Source organism: uncultured Phycisphaerales bacterium (assembly GCA_903914415.1). Taxonomy (GTDB): domain Bacteria; phylum Planctomycetota; class Phycisphaerae; order UBA1845; family Fen-1342; genus Fen-1342. The sequence goes on from CAIWOY010000128.1 coordinate 8,454, forward strand.
TGAAGCTCAACGCAGGTCTCTCGCGCAAGGTCGGTGAGCCGGACTACGGCAGCCGCGGCGCGAGCGTCAACCTCGAACTGGAAGTGGAAAGCAACCTCATCCACGACTCAGACGGGCTCATGGACCGCATCCGCCGGCTGTTTACGCTGGCCCGGCAGGCGGTCGACGAGGAGCTGGGCCGGGCGGGGCCGCCGGCTGCTCCACGCTCGGGCAGCAACGGCAACGGCCAGCGCCCCGCCACGGCGTCTCAGCTCCGCGCCATCCGGGCGATCGCCGAGCGGCTGAGCCTGGATCCGGAGCGCGTCACGCGTGACGCGGCGGGCGCCGGGCTGGATGCGCTGACGCTCTGGCAGGCCAGCCAGGTCATCGACGAGCTCAAACGCCGGGCCGGTGAGCCGGCCGGCCGTGGCAATGGGGACCGGCGATGATCGCTGCGGCCCGCGCCAGCGCTGCCCCCAGCCTGGCCTCCCGAACCGGCCGCGATTACCTCAGCTACACGCAGGTCACCACCTACCAGCGCTGCCCGCTGAAGTGGCAGTTCGAATACCTCGATAAGCGTTCGCACGAGCGGGTCGGCGCCAGCCTGGCATTCGGCAGCGCCGTGCACGCCGCCCTCGAGACGCACTTCCGGGCCCTGCTGGCTGGTTGCTCGACGCCAAGCCCCGATGAGCTGCTCGTCGCCTTCCAGCAGGCCTGGCAGGCAGAAGTGGCCCGGCCGGTCCAGTATGCCCAGGGCGAGACGGTCCAGTCGCTGCACGAGCTGGCCGGCCGCCTGCTGGCCACGTTCGCTGCGTCGCCGCATGCGATTCCCGACGGCGAGATCCTCGGCGTCGAGGAGGAGTTGCGGCGCCAAGTGATCCCCGGCCTGCCCGACGTGCTGGCCCGGATCGACCTGATCGTCCGCACGGACGACGCGCTGGTCCTCCGCGACTTCAAGACCGCGCGTAGCCGCTGGAGCGCTGCCAATCAGGCCGAGTCGGCCTCCCAGCTCCTGCTCTACCGCGAGGTTGCCAGGCCGCTGGCCGAGGAATTCGGCGACTTACCCATCCGGCTGGAGTTCGTGGTGCTGACGAAGACCAAGCGGCCGGCCGTGGACACACACTCGGTTGAGTTCGATCCCCACGCGCTGGGTCGGACCCAACGCGTGCTCGCCCGGGTCTGGCAGGCCATGCAGGCCGGCCACGTCTATCCCAACCCCAGTGCCATGAACTGCGCCACCTGTCCGTTTCCACAGGCCTGCCGCGCCTGGCGCGGCTGAGCCTGCCGTACTCCCATCAACCCCAGCGTGCAGAGCCGTGCCCAGTTGGACCGGAGATTCCCTGCGCGCTCAGGAGCTCAACCATGTTGCTCTCGATCCACGACGTACCAGCTTACGAACGCCATCTGCTGTTTTGTTCAAACCTGGGCCAGGCCCGGCCGCGCCGCCGCCGGCCCCGGCACAGGGGGCGCGCGATGAACCGCCCGCTGGCGGTCTGCTGGGCGCCAGCCGAGCCGGGCGTGGTCACCCTGGCCGCCAGGTCAGAGCCCCACCGGCTGGCCGGTGTGGCGTAAACGCCATGTGCACGGGCGACCTGGAGGCCCTGTATCGGGCGACCGAAACAGACCTACGCTACGCGCTGGGCGTGTTTGCACTGCGCGAATTAGGCGCCGTCCCGCTGCTGCAGATCTCCTACGCGACCTGGACCCGGGAAATGCGCACCGCCATCCAGGCGCCGCTGGCACGCGGACTGGAGCTGGTCAGCTCTGTCGCCTCCGATGGCACGTCCGAGCTGCACCTCAGCACGCAGACGCAGGTCGTGCTGCGGGCGACCCGGGCTGGGCAGACCTTCGTCTGGCAGGCCCCCGCCTGGGAGGCTCACCTGACCGGCGTGGCCGCCGGCTGCCTGGCGCAGTTCGAGGCCGAATGCCGCCGGCGCGGCCTGTACTGGCTGGTGCTCCGGACGCCGGCCTGGGTGTGCTTCGTCCAGGTCCAGCATCCGGCGGGAACCACGCAGGTCGGCGTGCTCGAACCGTGCGGCCCGCCGTAAAGCGAACGTGTCGCCCAGCCCCAGTAGAACGTTTTGCTCTGTTCAACCAACCTGAAGCCGGTCCGGCGCCACTCAGCGTGCCGGGCCGGCTCTTGGCGATGGAGGTTCCGAGATGACCATTGCTGTTGCTTCCGCACCCCCGGTCGTGGGCGTCACGCTCGACCGGAAGGGCCTGCTGAGCGTCCTCGAGCGGGCGCAGGCCGTCGTGGCCACCCGCTCGTGCAAACCCATCCTGACTGGCGTGCGCCTGAGTGGTCGTGCAGGCCGCCTAGCCGTTCAGGCCACGGACGGTGAGGTAGCCCTGCACGCCGAGCTTACGGTCGAGGGCCTGCTGCCCCCGGTCGTCGTACCGTGCGGTGAGCTGATCCGCCGCCTGCGGGCCTCGAAAGACCCCCACACGGTCCTGAGCGTGCGGGGCCGGCCGCCGCGCCTGATCGTCAATGGCGGCCGCGTCGAGCACGCCCTGTACACCTTCCCGCTGGACGACTTCCCGCCTGTATCCGACCGCTGGCAGGGGGAGAAGGTCGTCGTCGCCGCCGAGGAGCTGCACAGGGCTCTGTCGGTGACCAGTTGTGCCATGGCGCGCGATACGACCCGCTATGCCATCAACGGCGTGCTGCTGGAGTCGGACGAGCAGGGCTGTCGGGTCGTGGCCACCGATGGCCACCGGCTCGTCACGGTCGAGTTGACGCAGGTCGACGTCCGGTTCAAAGGCCAGGCCATCCTGCCGGCTCGGCTGGTGAAGCTGGTCGAGAAGCTCACCGCCGACGAGGACGTACCACTCGTGCTCGCCGTGCAGGGGCACACGACGGACAAGGGTGACAAGCTGCCGGCGGATCTGTTCGTCGCCGGCCCGCGCTGGCTGGTCGCCTGCCAGGAGGTCGACGGCCGCTTCCCGGTCTACCGCGACGTCGTGCCGGCCAGCGCGTCGCGCTTCGCCGTCGATCGCAGGCTGCTGGCCGAGACGCTCCGGCAGGTCATGCTCGCCACCGGGGACTGCTCGCGTGCCGTGGCCGTGAGCCTGCGGCCGCGTTCCCTGGAACTGTCGGCCTCCTCGGCCGAGTCCGGCAGCGCCAGCGCCAAGCTGCCGGCCCGCTTCCTGGGCGGCGGCGATAGCGTCATCCACACCGGCTTCAACCCCGAGTTCCTGCTGGAAGCGCTACGCACACTGCCGGACAAGCGCGTGATCGTTGACCTAGCCCAGAACGGCTACGCCAAAGTCGATGGCAGTGTCGTCGGCCGGCCGGCGCTGCTCTACGGGGAAGATCACCCCGGCCCACACTGGGTGCTCATGCCGATCACGATGGGCTTCGCGGCCACGCGTGACTACCTGGGCAGCAACTTCCCGGAAGAGCCGGCTACCGAACCGGCGGTCGTGGCCAGTGCCGGCTGAGCATTGCGCGTGGACGCGCTGCCGGAGCCGCAGTGTCGAGCTGAGTTATCTGGGCAAGCCGCTGTGCGCCAAGCACTGGGAGCGGCTGTGTCGGATGCAGGAGGACGGACGGGATGCGGCCGCCCGGCGCATGATCGGGCTGCCGCCCCGTCCGGCTCGTCCAAGCCAGCCCGCCGTGTCGGAGGCCTCGCCGCCTGGCGTGACCCGCGCAGAGAGCAGAGGAAACCACGCATGAAGATCCACCAACCGACCTGCCCCGAGTGTGGCGAGGCCGCCGTCGGCACCGTCGAGCGGCTGATGGGCCGGGCAGAGTTTACGACCGTGGCCGATGATGGCACCACCGAGTACAGCGGCTGGACCGAGATCTGGTGGGACGAGCAACGCACCGTCCACCAGAAGGATGCGCCGAAAGGTCCGGACAACCTGCCGCTGGTGTGCTGCCCCAACGGCCATTCCTGGCCCACGGCGATCGAGTGGTAGGTTCGGCTGCGTCCGGCAGAGTCCAGTGACATCCCCGTTACCGGTTGCCCGGCCGCGGCGTCCGCCCGTGGGGGCACGCCTGCGACCGGGCAGCGCTTGCGGAGAGCATGATGACCATTCCCGACGTGATCATTGTCGTCTCCGGCGGCAACGTGCAGTCCGTGTACGCGCCGTCCGAGACACGCATCCAGATCATCGACTTCGACAATCTGAAGGAGGGCGACACGTTTGATCCACACTACTGCTCATCGCCCGATGGGCCGCCCAACGGCGCTGCAGCGCTCGAAGTGATCGCCGAGGCGCTGGAACGGACGGCCCGCAACATGCAGAACAACCCGCCGGTCTGCGCCGCGCTCGACGACGACCCCGTTCAGGAGCGCCGGTGACAACAAGAGGAGATGAGGGCATGAGCCACGCCCGACCGACGGTGGCGCAGTGGGACCCCGATGTGGACGGTCCCCAGCCGCCGCCACCGGAGCGCCCGACACCGGAGTACGCGGTCAAGTTCCTGCTCTGCCACCTGCGGGCAGCGCGGACGCTGGGCGACAACCTGCGCGGCCTGGCCACGGTGGAGTACGTCGCCCGCAAGGCGCTCGGCCAGGCGTGCCCGCTGCCGCGGTACGCACGCTGACACACGTCTGACGGGGGGCAAGCCAAAGGAGAGAGCAACGTCATGCATGATAGCACTGCTACCGCCGACCTCGAGTCGGCGGACGATCTGCCCGTCATCCGCGCCCGCGTCGACCCGCGCCTGCTGCGCAAGGCCGACCGGCTGCTCACCGGGACGCTGGAGGGCCGGATCATCGAGCTGCTTCAGAACGCCCGGCGGGCCGGCGCCCAGCACGTGGAGATCACGAACTCCGGTGGCACCGTCACGATCCAGGACGACGGCCGCGGCATCGACGACTTCGCCAAGTTGCTCGACCTGGGCGGCTCCGGCTGGGAGGAAGAGTACGAGGCCAGCGAGGACCCGGCGGGTGTCGGGCTGTTCTGCCTGGCGCCGCGCGATATCAGGATCCGCTCCAAGGGTCGCAGGGTGGATATCACCAGCGGCGGCTGGCGCGGTGCGCCCGTGGAAGTGCTACCCGATCACGGGCCGGCGCAAGGTACGATCGTCCAGTTCGAGGACGACGAGTGGTCCGCGGCGTTGGTTCGCCCGTTGGCGGCTTTCGGCGGTATGAAAGTCGCGGTCGACGATCGTCCATTGCCGCGTGAGGATTTCCTGGGCAAGAACGCCGTTCATCATCCTGAGCTGGGGTGCCGGATCGAGGTACTGGCCTCGAACGACGAGCGGAAGTGTGGCGCGCAGTTTTGCGGCCGTGACGCCTATTGCCGAAATGCCGCCATCAACTTCCACGGCCAGCTGGTCCACTTTGACTATCACGAGGTCGACGAGCCGGGTCTACATTACCTGATAGACCTGACGGGCGAGCCGACGGGCATTCGTCTGATGCTGCCGGCGCGTACGCAGCTGGTCGAGAACCCGGCGCGCGGTGCGCTGCTGGCGGCGATCGAACTGGAGGCCTACTGGTTCCTGAAGCACGCCGGACATCACAAGTTGCCGTACAAGCAGTACGTCCGGGCGCGCGAGTTGGGTGTGGATTTGCCGGAGGCGGATCCGCAGTTCTCGGTCGGATTGCTGAGCGATAGCGATAATGGCACCTATCCCGGTTTGGTCAAACAGCCGTCCGGATTTCCGTTGTCGTCCTGCTACCGGTTTGAATACGAGGCGGACAGCGACCACGAAACAGACGTCTGCAATGCGCACATCCTGGCAGTCCTGGGTGAGTTCAAGACGCCGTTCGTGCCGGTCGAGATACAGCCCAAGTACGACGGCTACTCGTGGGCGACGTTGCCGACGATCGGATCCGTGGCAGTCGAGATCGGCCGGAAGACCCACGAGGCTTCGGTATGGCGTGGCACGTTGACGTGCGTCGAGTCGCTTGTCATTACGGTGAAGACGAGTGACGGCCGCGTGTTCCGCTCAGCAGTTTGCATGGCGGTTCCGCCTGGCGTCGACGAACGGGAAGACCTGCTGGTCACACCAGCGGCGCAGCGCGAGGCCGACGACACCGTACTTTGGTTTTACATGGGAGGTCCATTTGACGACGATGACACGTGGGACACGCAGTCCGACCGATTTAGCTCCGAACTGCACGATTTTGGGTTGGCGCTGGTTGGACCAGAGGAGTCGGCGCGGCGCGGTGTGCTGTCGGCCATCGAGCAGATACGTGGTGTCGGCAACTGGAGGTTCGTTAAGGTCTGGCCCGACGGTCGGGTCGAGATCACGTCGAAGCGCGGCAAGAAAAAGATGCTGAAGCCGCCGAAGCGCGGCTGACAAAGGAGAATGATGGCGGCTCGCAACGCGGTAACGCGAAAGCAGCTGTACGTCGTGGTGCACACGCACGAGTACGGACAGACGGTGTATCTAGTATGGTCGGATCATGTGCCGTCTGAAGAAGAGATAGTCGATCAGGTGCTCCAGTCGGCGTACGAGCCGGATAACGACGAGCAGCTGACGATCGAGGAGAAGGACCTGGGTTGCGCCATGACTTTGAAGGATCGACCGGCGCCCGGCTCGTAATTGGGCCGGGCGACGAGGAGAGACGACAATGGCCAAGAAGAAGAACGTCCGGCCTCGTGGGCGCCGTCCGGTGCACGTCGTCATCACGATGGAATCCGGCGGTGTCACCGATGTTCGCGGCCTGCCACACGGCGCAGACGTCGAGATCCGTGACTACGACGTACCTGACAGTTGGGGAAGTGCTATCGAGGACAAGGACGGCGCGCGGTACCAGTCGATCGTGTTGCGCCACAACGGTCCTCAAGAGTAGGTGCAGGTATGGCGACTTTTCCGTGCCTTGAGCGCGTCGATTGGGGGTTGCTGCATGCACAGAAGCGCTTCTTAACAGGCCGGTTGGAGGAGCTTGAGCCGGGGCCCGTGCGGGATGTGTTTCAGGGTCTCGTCAACTTCCTGGACGCCCTGCAGGACGATGCGGCAGCGGCCGGTCTCTGGACGTTCCCCGGCGAGGACGCCCCAAGCGGAGGTGCACACTGATGCGCCCAGGAAAGTGGCCACAAACCGCGGCCCAGGTGATCTACCAGGGCTATCCGGATCAGGACCTGTTGCCGATTGATCCTCCACAACCCGGCGAGCCGCTCAGCGCGTTCGCCGCACGAGCGCAGGAAGCCGGCGACACGTTGTTCCTGTTCCTGTGCCGGGAAGCCGGCGATGACTGCGGCGACGCCGCGGAATACGTAGCCCGCTTGGACCGCGCGATCAAGGACCTCGAGCATGTAAGGGATGCCTTTGTGCACCGGGGTCTTGCTGGTGCGGGCCCGTCGCAACGCACGCCGCGTTCAACTCGGCCTCGCGCGACAGACCAAACG
>CAIWOY010000129.1 GCA_903914415.1 uncultured Phycisphaerales bacterium
AGCAACATGCACAGCGCGATCGGCAGGTCGAACGCCGGCCCCTCTTTCTTCACGTCGGCGGGGGCGAGGTTGATCGTGCTCCGTGTCCGCGGCGACGCGAAGCCGGAGTTGCTGAGCGCGCTGCGGATGCGGTCGACGCTTTCTTTGACCGCCGAATCGGGCAGCCCCACGATCGTCGTCACGCCGAACCCGCGCCCCGTGACATCGACCTCGATCTCACAAGCGCGGGCCTCGATTCCCACCAGCGCGATGCTGTGCAGTCGGGCGAGCATGGGCGGGATTCTAGCGCGCGGGTCGCAGCCATGCTACGGGGGCGTGCCCGAAGTCCGCACGGCCCGTCCGAGCCCGGCGACCCGGCTGCGATCGTCCGGTCGGCGCCGCAACTTCCTCCGTCGTCGGTGGCGGCAGCCCCCTCAGAATCGGCGCCGCACGTCGCGCGGAGCGTAAAACCACCGTGTCGCCGCAATCGCATTGACTTTGCAGGACGACTGGGCGTACAATACGACAAGCGGTAGTAACCCGTCGCCGAGGAGCGCCCAGAATGACACGACCGACCAATATCGGTGTGTGCACGAGAGCCCTCATAGCAATCGTGGCGACTTGCCTCGCGCCGTGGCCCAACCGCGGCCTCGCAAACGCGTTTGACGGCGGCGACGGATGGCCGTCCGATTTCGACGGGGACGGCGCGGTCGACCTGGCCGACTTCGCCCACTTCCAGAACTGCTTCGGCGAGTTGAATCTCGGCGACACGCGGTCCCCCTGCGACGATGCGGACCTCAACCTCGACCACGACATCGACCTGGACGACTTCACCACGTTCCTCGGCTGTTTCAACGGCCCATATCAAGTGCCCGCCTGCCCCCCCGACCCGATGCCGCCCGGCGCGCGCACGAAGCTCAACGTCGAAACGGGCGGGACGTTTGCCCGCGCCAGCACGGCGTATCTGTGCGACTTCTCCAACATGGTGCCCTACGGCAACGACGCTCGCCGCACGAAGACCGCGCTCGCCTGCAGCGCGAGCGATGGCCAGATCCTGTACAACGAGGTCGGACCCGGCGGTAGCCTGCAACCCTGGTGTCGGAACAGCACGCATCTGTTCGCGATCAGCAACGCGCATTCGCGTGAGCTCTGGCGTTCGCGGGACGGAGTCACGTGGGAAAAGTCCTTTACGTCGAACGCCGGCGCGGTGCTGAGCGTCTGGGCGCTCCAGAACGACCGGATTCTGATCTTCCGCCAAGTTTCCGCGAACGCCTACCGGCCCGCCTACTCCGACGACGCTCATACCGCGGCTCCAAACGCGGCGACCTTCACCGTGGCCAACGGGGATTTTGTCGGTCAGCCGCTGTACTGGAGCCTGCAGCAGGCGCCGCACGGGACGATTATCGGCGCGACGTACGCCAATTGGGCTTCAATGGGGAACGGCGCCGACGACGACGCGATCTACCGCTCGGTCGACAACGGGGCGACCTGGACCAGAGTCCTGTGGATGCACGACGACGTGATCCGGCATTTCCATGCGGTTGGCTATCACGCCGGCAGCGGCCAGTGGGTCGCGGATACCGGCGATGGCGAGGGCCATCGCTTCTTGTTCATCAGCACGGACGACGGCCAGACATGGGCCAGCGCGACGCCCGGCGCGATCACGTACTTGCCGGATTCGCACCGCAACGCGCATTTCGAGAGCGCCGATCCCTTGGACTGGGTCGCGACCGGCGCTGGGCTCTCGATTGCACGCACGACGGCGCCGCCCGACCTGCTCGACCTGGTGAGCAATACGGGGGCCGGGAAGATCGTCGCCACCCCCAGCGTCGCCCCCGGGGACTATGTCTCCTTGGCCTTCACGATTCCCGACACGCTGGCGGTTGGTTCGGACCTGTTTCTGCAATTCGACTACAAGGCCTCGTACTCGGGCAACTGGCTCATCCCGGTGATCGACGACGGGACAGGCGAATTGCCGCTGAGCATCTCCGCGGTGCCCGGCACGGGGGGTTCCACGGCCGCGTTTACCGCGCATTTCACGAAGACGACGTCCGGCGTGTACGAAGTGCGGCTGAAGGCGGCGTCGCAAGCAGCGGGCACCGGGTTCACCGCCATCGTCGACAACGTCCGCGTGGGTTGCCCGCCGTCGCCGGCCGGCCAGGTCACGCGCTTCCGTGACTATGGCCATCCCACCCGCATCCTGTGCGCGTCCGACCAGTACAAAGACGTCTTTTGGCACGACCTGACCGACTTCAGCTACGGCACGGTCCAAGAAACGCAGTACTCGCGGATCGTCCAAAACCAGGTCTTCTTCGAGCTGTTTTCCTACGCCGGCCTGTGGTACGCGTGCAGTACCTCCTCGAACCCCGCCGGAAGCCGCGATGCCATGATCCTGGTGAGCCCGGACCTGGAGCATTGGGCGGTGTACCACAAGTTCGACGGAACGATCCAGGGCGTAAACCAGTTTGCCGGCTATGCGGGCGGCAAGCTGCACATGTTCGTGCAGGATGGCTCAAGCCGCCTTGTGCACTTCGCCATCTCGCCCGCCCAGGTCTCCTTCCAGCCGGCACTCGTCCTGTCCCCACCGAAAACCAACCTGGTCTCGCCCGCGACTAGCAAGGGAATGGCGCCGTGGGGCTCGTTCACCGGAGCGGCCAAAACGCTCGACCCGAACGCCTGGCTCGTCAACCTCGACGCCGGGGCCTCCAGCCTGCGGGTGACGAAGACGAACGCAACGACGGGCTGCGAGGGGAGCTGCGCCGTTTGGGGAACAGTCCCCGGGCAACAGTACATGGCGCACGCGTGGATCAAGGGGCGCGCGGACAACGTGTACCTCGAGAGCGTCAGCGCAGTCGAGCGTATTTGCTACGGCTTGCGCGCGGGCGATTGGACGGAGATCTGGTCGCGGCCGTTCACGGCGTCGGCCACCAGCAGCCTCTTATTGCTGGGGATCAACCCGACGCTGCACGACGCGAGCTTCGACGTGTGGATCGGTGCGGTGGAGTTCGCGCCGTGCCCCGCCAGCCCCTGGTCCCCGGGCGGCACCGCGCAGGCCCCCGAGACGCTGGCCTTCACGCTCGACCTCCCGCCCGAGTTCACGCATGTCTTCTCGACCGAGATCATCCCGGACGCCACCGAGGTGGGCACGAGCGGCGCGTCCCACGCGTATCTGTGTGCGTACGTCGGCGATCCAGACAACTACGTCGAGCTCTACTATGACACGGCCGACTACAAGTTCAAGCTGGCCAGTACCGACGACGGCACGCCCGGCGCCCAGCTCGCGACCGGCGTACATCGCTTCGCCCGCGGCATGCAGGTGAAGTTCGCCGTCCGCTATTCCAATGGCGTCCTCCGCTTGAGCGTCGCGGACGGCATCTCCAGCGAGCACGTGGACGACTGGCTTGTCCGCACCGGCACCCGGCTCCACGGCCCCGACAAGACGATCAGGACCGGAAGAGCGTCCGACGGAACACTCGTCATCCCCCACGCCCTGTTCGCAGATTACGTCTACGGCGAAGCCCTGAGCGATTCGGAAATCGACGCCCTCTTTGACGCCCCAAGCGCCGCCGACGCCCCGGCCCCGTGAGGCGTATCTCGCTCGCCCTCCGCCGCGCAACCCGGGTTATCCGCCCGCGCCCGTGAACAGCACCTGGAACGCCATGAAGTCCGCCACGTCCACGTCGCCGTCGCCGTCCGTGTCGCCGGGCAGGCAGCCAGTGCTGACCGCCACGCCCGGACCATGCAGGCACGGTGCCAGAAGCGGGAAATCCGCGAAGCTCACCTCGCCATCCTGGTTTAGGTCGCTGGACTCCGGCGGCGGGCAGAGCAGTTCCACGTCGTCGATGTACACGGTGAACGGCCCGGCCGTGTCGACGCAGGAAAACGCGAGTTGCTCGAGCACGCCCTTGTTGGTCGCGGTATAGAGCACGCCATCGCCGGTCTGGGGATAAATCGGATCGATGAGCGGATCGAAAACGAACGTCTGCCACACGCCGGGCAACGGGTTGACGAGCTTGCCCTGCGGGGCGCCGCTGCTGGTTCCCGTGACGCCCACCCATTCGATCGTGCCGGTCGTGCCGCCGTTCGCACCCAGCGCCGCCGTCGTCCCCGTCTCGCGAATCCCAACCGCCAGCCGCAGGTGGCCCGCATCGAGCCGCAGCCGCACGCGGATCGGCCGATCCAGCTCGACCGTCGGGTTCGGCACGTTGGTGGCGCCGTTCGTCGTCAGCCGTAGCCAGCGCTGCGCGGTCGCGTCGATCCACTGCCACTGCACGATCGACGACTTAGTGCCCCCGAATGCCGGCACGGCGTCGGTGACTTGGGCGACATTCGGCGTCGTGCTCAGGTGAGCCGACGTGCTGCCGCTAAAGCGCGGCGCCTGGAACATCACCATCGCACCGTTGGCGTAACCCTCGAAGCCCGTGATGCTGAACAAGCTGCATGCCGGCCCCGCGCTGACCAGCACGCGCCAGCTCTCATCGTCAAACCCCGCCGTGTTCGACGCCCGCACCGCGAAGTCAAACGTCCGCCCCGCGTCGGCGTTCCGCGGCCGCCAGCCGCTCACGCTGCCCGCGCTTACCGCCGCCCCCGACGGCCCCGCCAGCAGCGTCCAGTTGTCCGCGACCCCCTGCGTGAGCGTCAGTTGCCGCGCATACTCCTGCCGCGCTACCACGCCGTCCGGGTCCGGCGTCACTTCGGCGATGATCGGCGCCAGCGGAGCACCCAGCGTGATGTCCCGCCGCACGACCGCACCGGCGCTGACGCCGATCCCCGACACCCCCGCTGGGTCGTACGCATGGTGCGAAGTATTGATGCCATACGTCCCCGGCGGAACGAGCAGGAACGAATAGAATCCGTCGCCGCTCGACAACGCGATGTACGACGAGCCGCTGCGCGTGAGCTGCACGTCGGCGACGGGCGCCGCGCTCGCGTTCTTGACGTAACCGTATATGATTCCGGTAGTCGGGCTGCTCTTCCAGCTCATCGCCGGCCGGCTGACGGCGCTCTGGTAGACCTGCGCGAGGTAATCGTCCCACAACGTGAACGAGCCGGACGAGAAAATGTTGTTGCCTTGCGCGCCGCGCGTCCGCGTCAGCGTGATCTGCTCCACGAGCGACGCCAGACCCTCCGTCGTGATTTGGCCCGGGACAACGTGTCGCCCCGCCGAGCCGGCGAGCCAGCGTTGCAGGCGCGCATCCCACGTCGAGCCCGCCCCGCCCGTCGAGTACATCATGGGCACCTCGATGTCCAGCCCGCCCGTCTGGATCCACGTCAGCGCGTCCTGGTGTTGCGCGCTCGGGGCCGTGTTCGGATCGGGGTACACCGCCGCGCTCACCTTGACCTCCGGGCGAACCGCCATGACGGCCGCGTAGACGTCCCGCACCATCCGCGTGATCTGGTCCGCGGTCCAGTGCGTCAGGTCGAGGCCGTTCGGGTTGCTCTGTGAGTCCCCGAACCGCGCCACGCTGATCGGGTCATACGACGGCTCGTCGGACCACGGCGTCCGGATGCGGTCGAAGTGCACGCCGTCCACGGCGTAATTCTGCACGACGTACAGGACCTGCTGCCGGAAATACGCCTGGTACGCCGGCACGCCGGGCGCGATCCACACGTAGTCGTTCTCGCTGAACTGCACCGGGTTGGTCGGCGTGTTGTAGTGCAGCCAATCACGGGCCGCGGGATTGTTGACGTTGCAGTGTTTGTAGAACAGGTGGTTGGGGTCGCTCGGCAGCGTGCGTGCGGACGACGGATTGCTCTGCCAGCACGTGTGCGCGTTGATGTACGCGTGAAACTCGATCCCGTGCGCGTGGGCCGCCGCGACCGCATACGCCAGCGGGTCCCAGCCCGGGTTCGTCTCGTTGAGCAGCGGCGACCAGGTCTCGTACGGCGACGGGTAGAGCGTGTCCGCCTGCCCGCGGACCTGGAAGAACACGGCGTTGAAGTTGTGGGCCGCCAGATTGGTCATGAGCGCGTTGATGGTGGCCTTGCAGGTATTTGGATCGGTGCTCGGCCAATCGAAGCGGCTGGACCACATCGCCCGCAGCTCGGGCGTCTGGGCACGCCCCGTGCCAGCCGCGAGTCCGAGGAAAAGTGCCACCCCCGCCCACGCCACGATCCTGCCCCCGGTCCAGCGCATCATCATCCCAGCCTCCAGAACGCCGAGGGCGGCAGTCGAGCCTGCTCCGACCACCCAATCCTACCACAAAGGCCCTGAAACCGTATCGGCAGTTTCCGGCCCCCGTGTGCATGAGGAGGTCAGGCCCGCGCACTCATGCCCACACCCCCGGCAGCTTCCGGTGGCACCCCGGGCACGCACCGTGACTCAGCTTGTTCTCCAGGATCTTGAACCCCAGCCGCTGAATCACCGGCTGGTGGCAGTTCGCACAGAACGTGTTGTTCGCCTCGTGCGGCGCGATGTTCGACGTGTAGACGTACCGCAACCCCGCCTGGTGCGCCGCCTCACAGGCGACCTCCAGCGTCTGCACCGGCGTCCGCGGCAGGTTCGCCAGCTTGTACATCGGCGCGAAACGCGCAAAGTGCAGCGGCACCTCGTCGCCCAGCGTCTTGTGGATCCAGGCCACCATCTCCTCGATCTTCGGCAACTCGTCGTTGTACGACGGGACGATCAGGTTCAGCAGCTCCAGCCAGCACTTCGTCTTCTTCTTGATCGTCTCGATGGCCGTCAGCACCGGCTCGAGCGTGATGCCGCACACGCGGTGGTAGAAGTCGTCGTCGAACCCCTTGAGCGAGACCACGAACGCGTCGACGTGCTGCGCAAAGTCGAGCAGCGCCTCCGTCTCGACGAACGCCGCCGACGCCACGACCACCTTCAGCCGCGCCTTCTTCGCCTCGATCGCGACGTCCTTCGCGTACTCCAGGAACGCCATCGGCTCGGTGTAGCTGAACGCGATCGTGTCGATCTTCTTCTTCTTCGCCTGGGCGATCGCATCCGCCGCCGCCAGCTCGAACGTCTTCAGCTCGTCCGGCATCTTCTGCGACTGCTGCCAATTCTGGCAGTAGATGCAGCGCAGGTTGCACCCGCCCACCCCGATCGTCAGCGTCTGCGTCCCCGGCCGAAAATGGTTCAGCGGCAGCTTCTCGATCGGGTCAACGTCCAGAATGCACGGGTTGTTGTACGCCCGCGTGAACAGCTTGCCCCCGACGTTCGTGCGCGTCCGGCAAAAGCAGGTTTCGCCGTCCTTCAGCGTGCAATGCAGCGGACAAACGAAGCACTGGATCTTCTGCTCGGGAAGCTGATCGTAGAAGTCGATCTCGCGCGTCCACGTCGGCGACGGCGGCTCCCCCGCCCGCGCGATCAACGGTCCGAGGCCCCCATATGCACACGCGCACGCCGCGCAGCCCAGGAACTCGCGCCGGCTTACGAAAGGCGCACTGTCGTCGCGCGCTGCCATGCCGCTTTACTTCTTCGTCGGCTTCTTCCCCGGCAGGGCACAGCCCTTCTCGCAGTTCTCGGCCTGCGGGCCCGCGGCGATATCCGCCGACTGCGGGACGATCCCGTCCGCAAGCTGCTGCCCACGCTCCCGGGCCTGGGCGATGAAATCCGCATTCAGAATGAAACGCGCAGTTCGCCCCGGCTCCCCGCGCGCGCGCACCACCTGGTCCATCTCCTTGTGCAGCTCCTGGATGCGGTCCGGCGGCGTGATGCGCGCCGCTAATTCCTCCTTGCTCAGCTCGAACTCGCTGTCCGTCATCTTGCCGGCCTCGCGCGCGGTCCTGCGGAGCAGTGCGACCCGCTGCTGCCGCTCCCACTTGTTCAGCTCGCCGGCGTGTTTCGCTTCGCGCTCGAGCACGTCGTTGATCGCCGTCTCCAGTTCCCGGCCGGTCTGCCCGCGGGCCCGCGCCAGCCACGGCACGTACGCCGACGTGTCCTGCGCCTGCCCGACGCGCACGGGGTCCTTCAGGTTCTTCGGCGGCAGCAGACAAGCCTTGTAGTCCGCCAGGACCGCGCGCTGCCCCGGATTCAACACCGCCTCCACCGCGTGCTCCACTGTCGCCCATTCCTCGCCCGCGGGCCGGCTCCCCTGCCGCACCCGGCTGGCCGCAGCCTTCGCCTTCCCCGAGTCATACAGGGTCGCGATCCGCTGAATCTGCTCCTGCTTCAGGTACAGCCCGTTGATCAAGTTCCAGTTGTTGATCTCGGTCCGCAGCCGGGCCACCTCCTCTTGCTGCTCCTCAAACGTCGTCAGCGGATACTCGGCCGTTCCGTTCTGGTGGACCTCAACCGCCCGCCGCGCCGTCTCCGAAGGCTGCACCCGGGCCAGCGCCCAAACCGCCTCGTACGACGCCGGACTGAACAAACCATGCCCCAGCGGCCCCACGGACGGGTGCTTCCGCGCCTCGCGCTGCTGCAGCTCCTGACGCAGTTCGCTCAGCCGGTCCTCTTCGGCCGCGGCCGTCGGCCGGCCCGGTGCCGGCTGGATGCGGGCAAGCTGCGCCGGCGTCAGCACCTTCGCTGCCTGCTGCTCCAGTTCCGCCATCCCCAGGTCGAACCTGTCGCGCGCCTCGATCTCGTCGCGATGCACGCGCGCTGTCCGCCGCTCCACTTCCTTGCTGAATCCCTGCCCGAGCTTGTCCTCGGCGGCGAAGGCCGTGTACACCTCGATCATTTCCGGCAACAGCCGCGCGTCGGTCTCGTACCGTTCCGCGTGCAGCGTCGCCGCCTGCTCCAAGAGCGGAGCCAAGTGCCGGGCCTGATCGCTCGTCAGTTGCAGGTCTGCCAGCAACTGCTGGCTGCGCGCGGCCTCCCGCTCGTGCCGGATGCGGATCGCGGCGGCACGCTCCTCGTCCGCGTCGTCCGCCCGCGCTGGCAGGAGCGGCCAAGCCAACAGCCCGATAACGAGAACAAGCCCAGGAAAGCGAACATGCCAACCGTACGAGGCGTTCATGGCCACACCTCCACCGCGTCCCCCGGCGCTACCTATACATATAGAATAACGCACCGCGGCGGGGGTTGTTGCCTTTTTTTCTGCCCACGCCGGCCGGGAGGGCGAGGCTCCGGCCGAGCCGCGGCTCAGCGGGAGCTTCGCCCTCCCAAGGCCACGGGCCTCTATTGAAACCGCGCAGCCAGCGGGTACCCGCGGCCCGGCGCGTACCCGCGCGCGAATCGCCCGCCGCACCGCGAGCGGCTCTATGGCGCCGTCGGCGCTGCCTGGCAAGGGCAGTGGCCGCCCAGGCACGCGACGAACGCGTCGATGTCCGCAAAGGTCACCGCGCCGTCGCAGTTGCAGTCCGCGGCGAACCAGTTGTCGGCCGGGTGCGTCGCCGCGAACGCCTCGTAGCCGGCCAACGCCGCCACAAACGGGTCGATGTCCGCGAAGGTGACGGCTCCGTCCCCATTCATGTCGCCCCAGACCACGGCTACAGCCGGCTGGGTCCACATCGACGCCCCCGGTCCGAACACCGTCTCCACGTTCTGTTGGTTGCGGGCCTTGATGGCGAACGTGTACCGCGTGCCCGCTTTCAGTCCCTGCACGAGGACGGTGCCCCAGTCCGCGCGCGTCCGCCACTCCTCGACCGGCGAGTGTCCGCCCGGCCGCGTCAAATACTGGTTCAACCACGCCGGATCAGGCGGCAACGTGGCAATGCAGCGGATCGCGTGCAATGTGTAGGGCGGGTTCTCGTACGGCGGCATCTCGTTCATCGCCAGCTTCATCGTGGTCTGCGTAGCGCCCCACAGCATCGGCGCCATGGGGACGTTCGCCCACGTGTACGCACTCGCCTCGGGACTGTAGGCCGTCACGTTCTCGCGGGCATCTTTCGCCCGCACCTGATATGTGTACTGCGTGTTCGGCGCGAGCCCGTCATCGGTGTAGTCCCGCCCGGCCTGCCACCCGCTGTCCGACCCGCCCGGCCCGCCCCCGACGAAGTGGAAGTAATACGACACCGGCAGCGACTGCGTGTCCGTCGCCAGCGTCGCCGTCATCGCGATCGCCGAGGGGCTTATCCCGTGCGGTAGCACCGAGAACGACATCGGGTTCGGCGTCGGCGGCGTGTTATCCCACTCGATGTACAGGTACGGCTGAACGCCGCTTTCCCGCGCGCGAAAATCCGCGATCACGCGCGTGCCGTCGAGCGTGGCGTCTTCGGACCAGAGCAGAAAGCCGTAGTTCGGCACCCCGTTCTCGACCCACTCGGCGACCGTATCCGTTACATCGAAGCACACCCAGGAGTCCTCGTGTTGCTCGCCGTACTGGCCCAGGGTCGTCGGCGAGTTCGCGTCCTCGACCTTGTCGCTCAGGCCTCCGCGCTCCGTCTCGTCATCGCCCGTCCACCACCAGCCGAGGGCCTCGTCGCGGTGGTTCCAGGTGACCTCCGCCTCGTGCCACGGCAGCTCCAGGTACCCGTATTGGATCTCCATGTACTGATCGCCGCCCGACTGGCCGTCGCTGTAGCAGTACACGTACAGGCGCGCGACGACGATCGGGGCCCCCGGCGGGATCTGGGTCGGGTCGAGATAGAACTGAATGACGGTGTTCCGGATCTCACCGTCCTCCGTCTCCGCATCTTCGTCCCACCCGACCTTCAGCGTCGAGTTGCTGCCGTAGTTCGCGTTCGGACTGTCGTAGTTAAGATACGCATCGCCCGTGGGATACAGCGTTGTCGTGCCGCCCATCGCGGCCGCCACCGCCACTAACCCCACAATGCCAGCAATCCAAGCATGTTTCGTGATGTGCACCATGACTCGCCTCCTGAGCTACGTCTTCCAAAGGGTTCTGACATGACTTCCCGGCACCCAAAACTGTGCCAAGCTCCAGATCCGCCATCGCACGCCCGGCGGCAGGACCTCTGGCCCACGCAGGCCCATACAAAGACCAGTCCCGCCCGGCATTCCTTCCCAGCACTCGAGATCCCGTCCGCGCGTCACGACGAGCGGGCGGTCACAGCCGGCCTAGTGGGAGATAGACCCCCGGCGGCGCTTTCTGACACGAGCCGGCGCGTTCTTCAGTTTTTTTGTGCGCGCACCCGCCCCGATCTTCCGCCCCCGCGGCCCCGTGGCGCTCGCTCTTGACACCCCCGTGCCCGCGTGGGGAGAATCCCCAGCGCCGGCAACCGCCGGCCCGCCGGGCGTTTAGCTCAGTTGGCTAGAGCGCATCCTTCACACGGATGAGGTCACAGGTTCGAGTCCTGTAACGCCCATATCGCTGCGCCCTGGCGCTGTACTGCACCGCCGCCCCACGTCGACAGCGACTCCTGGCTTCTCATGCGCCGCCGCCAACCGGCAGGGCCTGCAACGCCGCGAAATCGGCCAGATCCACGTCGCCGCTGCCGTCCAGATCCGCTGTGCCGCAGCCGCCCGCCGGCGGATTCCCCGGACCCGCCATGCACCCGCCGAAGGGGTCTAGGTCCGCCGCATCCACGTACCCGTCCGCGTTCAGATCGCCGGGGCCGGGAAACGCCGTGTAACTCCACGTTTCCATGGCCACGTAGTCGTCCGCGCCCACGCGTTGCATCCACGTCAGCGCCACATTCAGGCCGTCGATATCCATCACCATGTAGCCGTACACCGACGCGTCGTATTGCTGCCGCGGGATCATGTTGCTGTTGCTGCCGTCGTAGACGCCATCGAAAACGACGAGGGGCGCGCCCGCGGTTCCGATGATGCACTGATGGAGGTCGTTGTCCGGGTTGCCGTCCTGGTCGTCGATGCGGGCGTGGTCGTAGAAGTGATCGTGCCCGCAAAAGTACACCCGCCCACCGGCCTGCGCGATGCTCGCCCAGAACGCATCCCGATCGCTCGGGTAACTGTCCAGACAATCCTCGTGCGCCGCCTTGAACGCCGGCTCGTGGCCGAAGGCGAAGACGTGCGGCTGTGTGTTGGCCGCCAACTGACCGTCGAGCCACCCCTGGTTCACGCGATGCGTATGACCCGAATACTCGTCCAGCCCCGCGATGAACGCGTTCTTGTGCACCAGCGAATACGTCACGTTGATCTCGTCCGGCGGCCCGTTGCCCGGCATGGCGTACGGGCCCGCGAATACCGCGTTCCAGGCATCCACGCTCCCCTGATCCTCGTGATTGCCGCGCACCGCGTAGACCGCGATGCTCGCGTCGTAGACGACCTGCATCGTGTCGCGCCAGGTGGTCAACTGCGAGATCAACTCGCCCGTGTCATCGGAGCCTTCCACCAGGTCCCCGAAGAACACGACCGCGTCCGGCTGCTCCGCCACGATCCGCCCGGCGATTTCCGCCAGAATCGCCGCGTTGATGCCGTTGTCGGGGCCGCGGCTGTCCCCGACGGAGATGAACCGCCACGGCGTGCCGGCGCGCGCGGCCGCCGAAGCCGCCAGGATCCCCGCGACCGCGCACAGGACCACCTCAACGTGATGCGCCGTCGCCACTCTTCCTCTCCTTGCGCCGCCGCCCGGCGGCGCGCTTTCTACATTATACGAGGGTCCCCCACGGAATTCCCCGCCCAATTCCACCGCTGGCCGACGTACATTCCGTGACCAGGTCAGCGGGTACGCCGCACCCCAGGTAACGTCGCCCCCCGTTTATTCTTGTGCAGGTCAACGTAGGGCTGGTATGACGGTCGTGGGAAAACTGCCTCGGACCGCGCCCCCACACCCCGCTCGCCCATCACGCCCGCTGCCTCAACGCCACGCTCCGGCTCCGGCCGCCGCCCCCTACGGCGCGGTCGTCCCGATCCGTGTGACGAATGGATCAATATCCGCGAACGTGACCAGGCCGTCCCCGTTGCAATCCCCGTTGATCCACGGACACGGCCAGTGCGTCCACGCCGACTCGCCGCTGAGAGCTTCGACGAACAGGTCGATGTCCGCGAAGGTCACCCGCCCGTCGCAGTTCAGGTCGCCAGGGGCCAGCGCGGGAACCCACACCAAGTCCAGCGGCCCGGCCAGAGTGGTGAGAATCGGCCTGCTGACCGTCGGCGTGCCCGAATAGTCGTGGATGACCGACACGCTGCCCAGCGGCTGCTCGTTGTTTGTGTTCGCGACGTAGGCGCGCTGACCCGGCAGGTACGCGATCGCGTGCGGCTGCGGCCCCACCGCGAGCTGCACCGACATGTCCTGCACCGGGTTGTACGGGTCCGACGTGTCGAACAGGAACACCTTCTTCACCGTCTGCCCCGAGACGTAGAACCGCCTGCCGTCCGGCGTGAACGTGCCGCCGCTCGGACGGGCCGGCGGGGCGTAGACGATCGGCACGTGCTTCGTGTGCGTGAGCGTGTCGAGATCGAACACCTCGATGGTGCTCATCGTGCCGTGCAGCGTCACGTAGACGATGTTGGCCGTGGGGTGGATGTCGCAGCCCTCGGGCTCCGCGCCGGCGGGCAGGTTCGCCGCCTGCCCCACCACCTGGTAGACCTGCAAGTCCACGATCAGGATGGCCGGCTGATTGCGCACCGTGACGACCGCGTAGCGCCCGGTGTGATCGATGCACACGCCGACCGGATGCAGCCCCGTCGGGACGGACGCCACGATCGAGCCTGTCGGCGGCCACGCGGACGTGTTCAGTTGCACGATGTCCAGCCGGTCGTCCGCGCTGACCACCCCGTCCGTGCCGCGCGTCGCGACCAGCAGCCGGCCGTGGTCCGGCGTCAGTGCCACGCCGATCGGCTGTCGCCCCAGTCCCGGGACCGCCACGTCAGCCGCCGCGAGCGTGTCCGCGTTGACGGCCACGATCTTGTCGCCGAGATTGGCGGACACGTACACCCAGCGCCGCACCGGATCCAGCGTCATCGCGCTCGGCACGGCGCCGATCGTCGCCCGGCCCACGATCTGATCGGTCGCGCCGTCGATCTTCGCCACCGTCGTGCCCGCCCGCTCGCTGGCCAGCACGAACCCGCCGGCCGCCGCCCGGCCGCAAACCACCAGCGTCCCAACCGCCACGTTCAGTAGAAGACGATTCCGTCGAGTCATCCATGTCCTCCGATCGTCGGGCCCGTCCGATACGACGTGCCGACTCGGGACCTCGCTCTGTCGCGCGGCGCTATTCCCCGACCCCGACCGAATCGGAAACACACCCTTGTACGAAAACGCCGCCGATGCGCGGTTATTCGCCGCCCGTCGGGCACTTTCTTCAGTGCCGCCCCGCGGACGGCTTCCCCGCCCCCTTCTGTTCCGACGCACGCCGCCGCGCGGGCGGTCGCCGTCCCGCGGCCACGTCTTCGTCGAACCCGCGTTTCCGCCGCAGGATGTGGTGATAGTGCTGCCCAAACCGATGGGCCTCGTCGCGGATCTGTTGCAGCAGCCGCAGCGCCTCGTTGTTGCGTTCGAGCTTCAACGGCTTCGCGCGGGCCTGCACATAAATCAACTCCTCGCGCTTCGCCAGCGACACCACCATCGCCGGCTTCACCGCATGTTGCCCCTCCGTCTCGATCGCCCGCTGCATGTGCTCGAACGCCTCCAGCGCCGCGTGCAACTGCCCCAGCCCGCCGTCGATCAGAATGATGTCGGGATACAGCTCCTCCGCGACGGCTGCATACTTGTACCGTCGCGCGATCACCTCGCGGATCATCGCGTAGTCATCCACGCCCGCGACGGTCTTGATCCGGAACCGCCGGTACCCGCTCTTGAACGGCTTGCCGTCGATGAAGCATACCAGCGACCCCGCCGAATCCTCCCCCTGCAGCGTCGCGATGTCGATCCCCTCCACGATCCGCGGCCGCGCCGCCAGACCCAGCAACTGCTGCAATTTCTCCAGCCCCGCCGCCGGATCGATGAAAAACACCTCCGGCTGCACGTCTTCCGCGACGCTCCCGCTGAGCGACAGCGACTCGATCGCCTTCACGCGGTCGCGCACCACGCCCGCGTCCTCGTACCGCTTCTCCGCCGCCGCCTGCTCCATCTCCTTGCGCAACTGCCGCAGCAGCACGCTGCGCTTCGAGTCCAGCAGCTTCCGCAGCCGCCGGATGTCGGCCGCGTACGCCTCCCGGCCGATCTTGTCCCCACACGGCGCCGTGCAGCGGTCGATCGCGTGCAGCAGACACGGCCGAAAGAACCGCCGCTTCTCGTCCCCCGCCTCAATCTCCAACTCGCACGTGCGGAACTTGAACACCTTCTGCAGCGCGTTGACCGCGTCGCGCAGCCCGGCCGAGCTCAGAAACGGCCCGTACAGCTTGCTGCCCCTCGGCCGCGGCTTGCGCGTCACGTACACCGCCGGAAAATCGTCCCCCGTCGTAATCTCAAGGTAGGGAAAAGTCTTGTCGTCCTTGAGCTGCTCGTTGTAGTGCGGCTGAATGTCCTTGATGAGCCGCGCTTCCTTGAGCAGCGCATCGAC
>CAIWOY010000130.1 GCA_903914415.1 uncultured Phycisphaerales bacterium
CATGAATTTATGAGACATCACACTGGGCTACGAGGACCTCAACGACCACGCCACCCTGCGAACGGACCCGCTCTTCGCCGTGCTGGCCAACCAGCGGCCGGACCCGGAGCAACCCCTGGCCAGCGCCCCGACGCTCTGCCGGCTCGAGAACCGCGTGACCCGCGCCCGCCTGGCCCGGCTGGCCGGCGTGCTGGTCGAGCAGTTCATCGCCTCCTATGCCCAGCCGCCCGCGGAGTTGATTCTGGACGTCGACGCGACCGACGACCCGGTGCACGGCACGCAGGAGGCCCGCTTCTTCCACGGCTACTACGACCACTATTGCTTCCTGCCGCTGTATGTCTTCTGCGGCTCTCGGCTACTCGTCGCCTACCGGCGGCCCAGCCACATCGACGCCCGCCTGCATACCCGCCCGATTCTCAAGCTGTTGGTCCGCCGGCTGCGCCAGACTTGGCCGAAGGTGCGGATCATCCTGCGCGGCGACTCGGGCTTCTGCCGCTGGAAGCTGCTGCGCTGGTGCGAGCAAAACCACGTGTGTTACGTGTTGGGCCTGGCCCGCAACCAGGTTCTGGAGCGACTGGCGGAGCCGTGCATGGCGGCCGCAAAGACCCAATTTGAGGCCACTTCCCAGAAGGTGCGGAACTTCCACGAGGTGACGTACGCCGCCGGCACCTGGGACCACGCGCGGCGCGTGATCGTCAAGGCCGAGCATCTGCCGGAGGGCCCCCACGCGCGCTTCGTGGTGACGAATCTGCCCCGCCTCGGTCCGACCCGGGTCTACGACGAGCTGTACGTGGCCCGCGGGGACATGGAAAACCGCAGCAAGGAGCAGCAGCTCGCGCTCTTCGCCGACCGCACCAGTTGCCATGCCTTCCTGGCCCACCAGTTCCGGGTGCTGCTCTCCGCCGCGGCCTACGTCCTCGTGGAAACCCTGCGGCGCACGGCCCTGGCGGACACCGAACTCGCCCCGGCCCAGGCCGGCACGATCCGGCTCAAGCTCTTCAAGGTCGCCGCCCGCGTGGAGACCAGCGTGCGCCGCGTGGTCCTGCACCTCTCCAGCACATACCCACTCGCGGAGCTGTTCGCCCGCATGCTCGCGCGACTGCGCGCGCCGTACGTCCTCCCTCCCGCCCCCAGTTGACCCAACCCCAACCCGACCGGCCGCTGGGGGTAAGGGGGTATTCTGCGCCGCCCGGTGAATTCCAATCCAAGCGTCCCCGCACGGCTGGCCATGCCGCTCTCTCCCCGGCCAGCTTCGCGCTGATGAAATATGCGGGCTAACGTACGTGATCCGCAAACACGATGCGGATGTGCACCTGTACATCGATCGGGGGAAGGACTCTGAGGCCGAGAACAAGGCCATCGTCGACCAATTCGTGGCCTCCAAGAACGAGATCGAGAAAGCCGCTGGTGCGCCACTGGAATGGCAGCGCCTGGAGGGGAAGCGGGCGTGTCGCATCAAACTGCCGCTCGACGTAGGCGGGCTCATGGACGAGCAGAAATGGCCGCAGATTCAGGATGCGATGGTCGACGCGATAGTCCGCCTGGAAAAGTTGCTCAGGCCGTTCATCGAAAAACCGTGACTGCGTCGAATTGACTTCGGTCAGACCGGTATGCGAGTCGGCGGTAGACGATGTCCGCCCGCGGCCGGTAGCGGCCCACCGGCCACCAGCTTCTTGCCGCGCGAGTCGACCCGCAGGTTGAGACCGTCCAGCGTCCGCGCCCCCAGCAACGACAGGTCGCCCTCCTGCGCGAAAACAACCTCGTCCGTGGTATGCACGCCCTCGACCCGGATGATCGCGAAGCCCACCCGCCGCGTGATCGTCTGGCCGTTGGCCATCACGAACGTCAGGTCCTTCTTCTCCGGCGGTATGCGCAGCTTCTTCAGCAACCCCTCGGCCACCCACGTGTACTCGCTGCTGCTGTCAACTAGTGTAGCGC
>CAIWOY010000131.1 GCA_903914415.1 uncultured Phycisphaerales bacterium
AATCTCAGACAATCTTGCAGACGGGTGAAGTGTTACGCCAATTCAGACTCATGCGTCAGCCACCCCACCAATACCTTGCTGACGGTCTTCACCAGCGCGATCCCGCCGGCCGTACCCCAATCGATCGCCATGCGTGACCTCTCGCAGCAGCCGAAAACCCGTACTGCCAAGAAACCGTGCCGCGGCATATTCTACCACGGGCCACCTATCGGCGCACGGCTGTCCCACCGCGCCCCTCGGTCCCTCCGTTCCCAAATTGTTACCCGCTACTCGCCACTCATAACTCGCAATTGCCGACGATCTCGCGCAAGCCGCCCGCCCCGCCTCTGGCCCGCCCACGCGCCGTGTCCTCGCCGATCTCCGTGCTACAAACCACCGGAATCTTCGCGCACCACGCAGATTGTCCGGTGGCCTACGACCGACACGGGGGTCGGCCGCTACATTGGGTCGCGGGCGCGGCCTGCCCCATGCCTCGACGGTTGCCTTTCGGCCGTTCCTGCGGGACGATTATGGCCATGCCCCCACTCGACCTCAGCCGCGAACACCCCGACCCCCTGGCGGACATGCTGCCGCCGCTGGTACTCGATCGCCAGCGCATCGTGCACTCGGCCGCGTTCCGCCGGCTCCAGCACAAGACGCAGGTCTTCGTCGCGCCGGAGAGCGATCACTTCCGCACGCGGCTCACGCACACGCTGGAGGTCGCCCACCAGGCGCGCTGCCTCGCATCGCTGCTCAACCTGAACGCCGAGCTCGCGGAGGTCGTCGCCCTCGCCCACGACCTCGGCCACCCCCCCTTCGGCCACGCCGGCGAGAAGGCCCTCAACGAATGCCTCCGCGACCACGGCGGCTTCGAGCACAACCGCC
The DNA here is from genome assembly GCA_903914415.1 of uncultured Phycisphaerales bacterium. GTDB lineage: Bacteria > Planctomycetota > Phycisphaerae > UBA1845 > Fen-1342 > Fen-1342. The sequence goes on from CAIWOY010000131.1 coordinate 865, forward strand.
ACACGCTCCGCATCGTCGAGGAACTGGAGCACCCCTACCCCGAGTTCTACGGCCTCAACCTCACGCACGTGGCCCGGGAGTGCCTCGCCAAGCACGACACGCCCTACGACCGCCCCGGCTCCCACCCGCTCCAGGACGGCCGCCCGCCGCCACCCGAAAGCCACGTCGTGGACCTCGCCGACCGCCTCACGTACGCCCTCCACGACCTGCAGGACGGCCTCTACGCCGGTTTACTCGACCTGCCGCACCTCGCCGACGTGCCGCTGTGGCGCGCGGCGTACACCGGCCCCGAAACCGGCCCGCCGGACGCGTCCCGCCGGCACTTGCGCGCCGCCACGGACGCGATCCAGGCCCGCGTCTTCGCCGATCTCGTTCACACCGCGCGCAATTCCGGCGCCGCGGTCGCACAGCTTTCCCCCGACCTCGAACGCGAGCTCCAGCAGCTCGCGGCGTTGCTCTACACACACCTCTACCGCAGCGAGCAACTCGTGCGGGCCGACGACCACGCCCGCCGCATCTTGGCCGCGGTCTTCGACGCCCTCATCGAGCACCCCGCCCACCTGCCGGACCGCTTCCGGCGTCGCGTGGACGAGCACGGTCTGCACCGCGTCGTCACCGACTACGTCGCCGGCATGACGGACCGCTTCTGCCTCGACGTCTACATGCAACTCTGCGACACCGCCCCCGACGCGTAGCGTGCTGCCTCGCGAATGCTGCATCGCGCTCAGACTGGAGCCGCGGCCTTCAGGCCGCACGGACGGCCCCGCCGCGCCTCGCTGTCGATCACCGCTCCCGTGCGTTCGGCACCGACTCCGTCAGCACCTCCCATAGCCGGTCCGCGACGTACTCGAGCTTCTCGGGCGTCAAATACGTTCCTGCGATGATCTGCTGCCGAACCTCCGCCACGTGCGGATCGTCCACGACCTCGACCGGCCCGGCGGCGCCGGCGTTTTCGACCTGAACCGTATCGGCCGGCCATTCGCCCGGCGCCGAGGCGGGCGGCGCGTCAGGTTGCTGCACCCGTCCGCCGATCGGCGGCGGCGGCACGTTCAAGCGGCCACTACCCACTGCCGTTACAGGAATCATCCTTGTATTCTCCATGCGCAAAGCCCTCGCTCAAAGTCGCGGCGGTCGAACCCAACCAGTCGCCATCTTCCGCCGCGCCGGCCTCCTCGGCCGTACCGATCCGCCCCGCCATCCCGACGGGGTCACAAGCCGCAACCGTTACTGGTCGTGTTGCCGGCGACATGCACTATTCTTCGGCACTTCGCACGCATGATCTGAAGAAAACTTGATCGTAAGTCGTTTGCTGGGCACATGTTACCAATCTTAACATCTTTCGGGCCAGATTCTGTTAAGATGGGCAATACGGAACCGATCTCGGGTAGATGTTGCGCCTTATCGGAACTGTTTATCCCCCTACCGACCCAGCGCTTTGACCCCCAAAACGACGATAGGCGCCACCCGCCCCCTTATCATCTTCCCACGTTATCACCTTGTCACCTCACTTGTGCGCCTCCGCGTCTCCACGTTGAACGACATCGCCCGCCCCGTTTGCGACCGCCCTGGCGCGATCCTATGATGCGGCCCCGTCCGCCACGGCTGAATCGCCAGCGGATTGGCCCCGGGCCGCCCGGATCGCCGATACGCTTGGCGTCCGGCTCTTGCGCCGCGGATCACCTGACGACGAGGACGATTATGCCCGCCGACACCGCCTTCATGGACAAGCTCACCGCCCTCTGCAAACGCCGGGGATTCATCTACCAATCCAGCGAGATCTACGGCGGCATCGGCGGGTTCTGGGATTACGGCCCGCTCGGCGTCGAGCTGAAGCGCAACATCAAGGACCTCTGGTGGCGCGACATGGTGACCAACCCGCCGAACGGCGCCGACGGCCACGAGGTCGAGATGGTCGGCGTCGACTGCTCGATCATCATGAACCCGAAGGTCTGGGAGGCCAGCGGCCACGCGACGGGGTTCGCGGACCCGATGGTGGACTGCAAGGAGTCAAAAGCGCGCTATCGAGCTGACCAACTGGGCGTCATCTACGCATGGGACGTCGAGCCCGGCGCAGACAACACTCAGGCCGAGGTCCACTTCGCCTTCGTTAACGGCGACGCTGCGTCCTATGGAAACGCTATTAAGAAAGCTAAGAAGTACGCAAAGAAAATGGGCCTGCGCGTGGTTGACGAACCGTCGGTACTTCCGTTCACGAGTGGGGAATTCGCAGGCCGGCTTCCATTCATCGTCGGGCCCGACGTCGAAACACCGGGCACCCTAACTGAACCACGGCTGTTCAACCTGATGTTCGAGACCTTCGTTGGCGCCCTGCAGGACGCGACGAGCAAGGCGTACTTGCGCCCCGAAACCGCCCAAGGCATCTTCGCCAACTTCAAGAACGTGCTCGACACGACGCGGGTGAAGGTCCCGTTCGGCATCGCCCAGGTCGGCAAGTCGTTCCGCAACGAGATCAACCCGCGCAACTACACCTTCCGCTCGCGCGAGTTCGAGCAGATGGAGATTGAGTTCTTCTGCCAGGCCGCCAGCTCGATGCAGTGGTACGAGTTCTGGCGGAAGGTCCGCTTCGACTGGTACGTCAACCTCGGCCTCAAGAGCGAGAAGCTCCGCCTGCGCGACCAGGGGCCAGAGGAGCTGGCCCACTACTCCAAGGCCTGCGCCGACATCGAGTACCTGTTCCCGTTCTCCGACGAGCATCAGGAGCTCGAAGGCGTCGCCCACCGCGGCAACTACGACCTCACGCAGCACGCCAAGTTCAGCGGCAAGGACCTCACGTACTTCGACGACGAGGCCTGGGAGCGCGACAAGGCCAACTTCGGCGGCGACAAGGCGAAAGAGAAGACCGCGAAGAACGCCGAGCCCTACCGCTTCCTGCCGACGGTGATCGAGCCCTCCGCCGGCGCCGACCGCGCCACGCTCGCGTTCTTGTGCGAGGCGTACACCGAGGACCAGGCCCCCGACGAAAACGGCGTCATGCAGCAACGCATCCTGATGAAGTTCCACCCCAAGCTCGCCCCGATCAAGGTGGCCGTCTTCCCGCTGGTCAAGAAAGAGGGCATGCCCGACATCGCCCAGGCAATCTACCGCGACCTCAAGCAGCACATGAACGCCTTCTACGACGACAAAAGCGCCATCGGCCGCCGCTACCGCCGCCAGGACGAGGTCGGCACGCCGTTCTGCATCACGGTCGACGGCGACACGCTCAAGGACGGCACCGTCACGATCCGCGACCGCGACACGCTCGCCCAGGTCCGCATCCACAAGGACGCCGTCCGCGACTGGCTCCGCGAACGCCTCGGCCGGTAGCAGGTTTCACGCCCGGGCGACAAATGTAGATTCGTGTCAGCCCCCGTTGTCCGGCCTGTGCGGGGAGTCTATTCTTATCACAGCCCCTGGTACGGGCGGTCCCTGCCCGGGCCGGGGCCGGTCCTGGAGGAAGACACATGCGCATCGCCACGTTGCCTCTCGCCCTGGTGGGCCTGATCGCCGCGACCTGGCCCAACTCGGCCGCGCTCGCCGACACGACCTCGTTCACGGGCTCTGCCAGCGCGCAGATCACCGGGTTCCGCGCCGGGCAGCCATCGGGCCAGGACTCGGACAGCGCGACCTTCAGCGATCCCAACGGCCACCTGCCGCTGCAGGTCGTCGCTCGCCTGGTCGATCCGAACGACCCGAATGCCATCGTCGCGAACGCGGCCGGCGTCGCCGCCGCCCAGTTCGCCGACCCGCGGACCACGGCAGGCGGTCAGGACCCGGACGAGTTCGCGATCGACCTGGCGCTGAGCAGCGTGTCCGCGGACATCCGGTACACCGGCCACGCGTCGTCGGAAGAGCTGCGCAACGTGCTCTACGCCGCCGGGGAGCTTGGAACCGAACCCGCCGGCACGAGCGTGCCCCTCCAGGGCCGCGTATACGTGGACGGCGCGCTCGCGATCTTCGCGGACCAGAACGCGACGAATCTGTCGGGCGCTTCCGCCCGGCTGCGCGTCACCGTGACCAAGGAGGTCGCGAACCAGAGTCCCCAGCAGGTCTTCCTCGGAACCCTCGAGCTCGTGGGCGGCGACAATCGTCAGGTGACCGCGACCCCCGGCGGCAGCTTCCCGACCACGGGCATCTTTGATACCGATTTGTCGTCGGTCGATGCGTCCCTCAGCGTGTTCCGCGTCCTGGTTTTTCCGAACCTCGCCGTGGACTACCCCTTCGACGCCGTCGTCGGGCAGGCGTTCGCGCTCCGCGCCACCGTCGAGGTCGACGCGCAGAATATCCCCGGCGGCGTGGGCGTCGCCGCGGTGATCGGTACGCCGTTCAGCTCGCTCAACGAGGTCGTCTCACTCACGCGCGGCAGCACGCCGGCCGCGAAGATGAGCACCGCCGTGCAACGCGAGCGGTCCGCGCCGACCGGCGAGGCGGCCTTCGCCGTTCAGAACCCGCAGCCCGGGTTGTTCGGCTTGTTTTCGCTCTGCGGCCTGCTGGGCTTCGAATCGGTGCTGGGGTTCGTCGCGCTGATCGGCCTGCGGGTCTGGAACCCATATCGGCGGGGCGGAAGGCGGCAACGCTAGGCCATGATGTTCTACCTGCGTCTGATCGTTACCTCGCTTCGCAGCCTGGACACGCACTTCCTGCGCTCGCTGCTGGCGACACTCGGGGTCCTGATCGGGGTATCCTCGGTAGTCGCGTGCATGTCGATCCTGGAAGGAGCCCAGAAGGACATCTTCGACCGGTTCAAGTCGATGGGCTCCAACGTGCTGTACATCTTCCCCGAGGCGGCCCGCGTCGAGGGCCGCTCCGTCGGCCAATCCCAGACGCTGACCTCCGGCGACATTGACGACATCCTCCGCGAGCTGCCCGACGACGTCGACAAGATCGCCCCGGAAGCGCTCGGAATGGTCACGATCAAGCGCTTCCAGAAATCCGGCGACTACACGCTCGTCGCCACCTCCGACACCTACTTCGACATCAACGCCTTCAAGGCCCAGCACGGCCGCATCTTCACGAAAGGCGAGTCGGAGAGCCCGGACGCCGCGGTCGCCGTGCTCGGCGCCAAGGTCGCCGACAAGCTCTTCGGCGGCGCGGACCCCGTCGGCCAGACAGTCAAGCTGGGCGGGGCCGGCTACCGCGTCATCGGCGTGACGGAACGCAAGGGCAGCCTCGGTTTCATGAACGTGGACGAGAGCGTGTTCGTCCCGATCGAGGCCGGGCTCAAGCGTTTCTTCAACCGCAAGTGGCTGAACCGCCTGACGATCGCGGCGAAGGACCCCAACAGGCTGGAGGAGCTGCAGAAGCAGTTGAAGCGCGTCCTGCGCCGCGGGCACAAGATCGCCGTGGGCGCGCAGGACGATTTCATCATCTTCAACCAGGAGGAGGCGCTGCGGAACATCACCGGCGCCATGCTGGTCTTCAAGGTCGTGTTCTACAGCATCGCCGGCATCAGCCTGGTCGTGGGGGGCATCGGCATCATGAACATCATGCTGGTCTCGGTGACCGAGCGGACGCGTGAGATCGGCGTGCGCATGGCCGTCGGCGCGCGGCGCAGCGACATCATGCTGCAATTCCTGGTGGAAGCGCTGGTCATCAGCCTAGTGGGGGGCAGCCTCGGCCTGCTGCTGGGCGCGATGTTTGCCGACGTAATGGCGAAGGTGCTCCGCGAGATGCAGTTCAAGACGGCCATCAACGGCACCGTCATCGTGGCGTCCCTCGCGACCGCCACCATCGTCGGCGTGATCAGCGGCCTGTACCCCGCCTTCAAAGCCAGCCGGCTGGACCCCGTCGAATCGCTGCGTTACGAGTGACCGCGCTCGGCCGGGCTGTTCGCGGTTGGCCGGCGGCGCCGCCCCCGGGGACGGAGAGGGAAGGGTGCCCCTCGAAAGGCGTCCCTTCCCCCTCGACCACCGCGGCTCCCTTCGCGCTGCGCTCGTGGGAAACAGGCCAGAATCCAGGTTCGGTACGCCGATTCGCCGCGACCGCGCTCGCCACGGAGCGGCCGGCGTAACCCACCACCTATTCCTAATAATGCGCTACATTTCGGCGTCTGACCACCCGAATACGCCAGTTTTTGCCGCCATCGGCCCGCCATCCGCCCGGTCCCCGCCGATCGCCCGCGCGCGGCTCGCACCTACTGGACCGCCGTCGGCGGCCCAAGCGCTGGTTCGCCCGCCGACTCCCCCGGCGGCGCGTCCCGCCGCGACCGCACCGCAATCGCGATCAGGAGCACCGTGGCCAAGCCATACCCCACCGCGATCGGAAACGCCCGGTAGGCAAACGTCGCCGCCCCGGATCCCGTCGCCGGCCCCGACGCCAGGGCGGGTGTAACCCCCTGCCACAGGAATAGCTCGCGGATCACGTTGCCTTCCAGCCGGTAGGCGTGCAGCACGCCGAGCAGCGTGAGCACGGCTCCGGTCCCGCACCAGATCGCCGCCGCCTTGTACCGCCGGTCGATCAATGCCGCCGCAACCGCGGTCAGAATCAGGGTGACGACGATCCAGGCCGAATTCGCCCCGGTCAGCGCCAACATTCCGGGCAGGTACGCGACAAGAGGGTGGTCCGAGTGCATCAGGCTCGCGAGCGTCGGCGCGCTGGCCGCACCACCGCCCACGACGTCGAGATAGTTCCCGAGCGTGACGACCAGGATCGCCGCCAGGGCCGGGAACAGAGAAACCGCCACCGCGGGGGCGTGCGCGCGGGGCGTGGCCTGGAAGGCCTGCGCCGTGATGATGATCCCGATGTACCAGACGATCGCCGCACCGGCTTCAATTGGAATGAGCGCCCCAATGAAGGACCCGAGCCCCAGCAGGAAAATCGCCGTAAAGAACACGCCGTTGAGAATGGAGTAGCCGGCCCGCGCGCCGAGCGCCTTCCAGCCCGGGTGCCCGATGTAGATCGTGGTCGGGAAGCACGACCCGAACAGGCCCGCCGCGATGGTCCCGATGCCGTTTACCGCGAGCGAAGGGGCGGTCTTGAACCGGTCGCCGCCGGCTTCCGCCGATTCAATGTTCTGGAGCGAACCGATCAGGTTGAGCACGCCCATCGGGATTGATACCGTCAGGAAACTGAGCAGTAGCCCTTTGGCCTGCAACGCCGCGAGGATTTCCGGTCCGCAGAACACCGGCGTGATCCAGCCGAACTTCTTGATCGACTCACCCAGCGCCGCTCCGGACATCTTCACCCCGCCGAACCACTCCCAACCGAGCGCCGTCGTGCCCCAGGCGATCGCGGTGCCGAAGAGGATCGCCAGAAACCCGCCGGGCACCTTGAACGGGAACTTGTAGTACGCGAAGTAGGCCAGGAGCAGGAACATCAACGGCACGAGGCCGACCAGCGGCCGCGTGTAGATGCGGAACGCGAAGTCCGCCGCGATGAACGTGATCCCCACCGCGGCGAGCACGCCGAGCAAGGCCGCCCGCGGCGTCACGCGCCGCAGGCGCTCGGCAAAGAACGCCCCGCCGAACTCGATCACGCCGCTGACCAGGCAGGCCAGCAGCCCGGCCTGCCAGGCGAGGTTGTAGTCGCCGGTCGCGCGGTGCACCGGGCCCATCACGAAGAACGCATACGCGATGACCGAGGGCGTGTTGATGCCGAACGGCAGCGCCGTGCACGCCGCATTGCGATCGCGTCGGGCGACCCAGTGCGCCTGGATACCGTAGAACACGTTTCCGATGACCAGGCTGATCGCGACGCCCGGGAGCATCCGCCGGAAGATGAAGTCCTGGGGGATGCCGGCGACCGTCGTGCACAGCGCGACGATGAGCAGCACCTGCACGAGGTTGTCGACCATCAGCCCGAAGAACCCGTCCAAATCGCCACGGGTCCAGATTGGATAGCGAAATGGTTGCGCATCAGACATGCGTCACTCCGTCAGGCCCCGTAGACCGTGCCGTGGGGCATCCTACGACCCCGGCGCAACAACCTCAAGACCGCGCGACGCAGTCCGTCCCGCCGCGTGCGGCCTACACACGCTCGTAGGGCAGGTAATCCGGGTACCACATGGACTTGCGAACGAGCGGCTCGATATCGGCGTCCGGAACCATGCGGCCGATGTTCAGGCGCTTCGCTTCGCGCACGACGTTGACCGCGATCTTGGCGCTGATGTCGCGCAGGTGATTCTGGTCCGGGTACAGGGCGCTGACTTCCAGGCGGTCCGGCGTGGTGCACTCGGCCAGCGTTTTCGCGGCGATCATAAAGAACGACTCGGGGACCTCGCTGGCCTCGGCGACGATCGCACCCAGCCCGACGCCCGGGAAAATGAACGCGTTGTTGCCCTGGCCAATCACGTGCGTCTTGCCCTTGTACTCCACCGGGGCAAACGGGCTGCCGGTCGCAACCAGCGCGCGTCCGTCGGTCCAGCGGATGGCGTCCGCGGGCAGGCACTCCGCCTTAGAGGTCGGATTGCTCAGCGGAAAGATGACCGGCTGTGCGGTGTGGCGGGCCATCTCGCGCAGGATTTCCTCGGTGAAGACGCCCGCCGTCGCCGTCGTTCCCACCAGCATGGTCGGCTTGACTTGGCGGATGACCTCCAGCAAGCCGAACGGGCCGTTACCCTGGAACCCATAGTGTGCGAGTTCCGCCGGCGTGTAGGCGAAGGGCTTCTGGTGGGCCAGCAGATTGGGCATGTCCTCGAACAGCAGGCCGCCGACGTCGACGAGCGCCTGGGCCAAACGCGTCTGCGCTTCGTCCAGGCCCTCTTCGCGCAGGGCGGCGCGCGTCAGGAAGGCGATGCCGGTCCCGGCCGCCCCGGCGCCGGCGTAAACGACGCGGTGCTCGGAGAGCTTGCGGCCGGTGGCGCGCGCCGCCACGAACATGCCGCCCACGACCATGCCAGCCGTCCCCTGGATGTCGTCGTTGAAGCTGGGCAAGCGCTTGCGGTAGCGTTCAAGGATCATGAGGGCGATGTTCTTGTGGAAGTCCTCCCACTGGACCAGGGCCCGCGGGAAGACCTGCCGGACGGCGTTCACAAACGCCTCGATGACGTGCTCGTACGCCTCGCCGCGCAGCCGCTTGTGCCGCCAGCCCATGTAGTACGGGTCTTTGAGCAGCTCCTCGTTGTCGGTGCCCACGTCGAGGCTGACGGGAAGCATGAGCGCCGGGTGGATGCCCGCCCCGGCGCAGTAAAGGGCGAGCTTGCCGACCGGGATGCCCATGCCGCCGGCGCCCTGGTCGCCCAGGCCGAGAATGCGCTCGTTGTCGGTGACGACGATCAGGCGCACGTCCGCCGGGGCCGCGTTCCGCAGCACGTCCGGGATGTGGTCGATGTCGTCGGGCGTAATCCAGACGCCGCGGGTGCGGCGGAGGATGTGGCTGAAGCGCTGACAGGCGAGGCCGACGGTGGGGGTGTAGACGATCGGCATCAACTCGGCCATGTTCTCGACGAGGACGCGGTAGAAGAGGGTCTCGTTGAGGTCCTGAAGGGCGAGGAGGCCGATATACTTCTCGAGGTCGCTGACCTTGGCCTTGAGGTGCTCCCGCTCCAGGGCGACCTGCTCGTGAATCGTCAGCACCTGCCAGGGCACGAGCCCGCGGAGGTTGAAGTCCTCCCGTTCCTCGTTGGTGAACGCGCTGCCCTTGTTGAACAGTGGGTCTCGCAGCAGGTCTCGACCGCAGAGGGAAACCTGCAGCTTGCCGTTCTTCATCACGAAGGGGTGGTGGCGCGTGCTGGTCATCGCGGCTTGCTCCTGATCGGGTCGCTGGTGGTTGGACGCACCTCGTATGACGAACCGAACAGAATACCGGCAGGCCCCCCACTCATGCAAAGGCGCCGGACTTGCCGCGCTGCGCTCGCCTTGGCGGATCGGCACCGTTGCGGTAGCGTCTGCAATCCGGTTGGGAGCAGCGCGTGCCTGAGGCGGCGGCGACAATCCGGCGGCATTTTGACCTGCGCGGCCAGGTCCAGGGGGTCGGGTTTCGGCCCTACGTCTATCGCCTGGCCACGCGGCACACCCTGACGGGCTTTGTCGCCAACAACAGCAACGGGGCCGTGATCGAGATTGAGGGGCCCCCGGCGACACTCGACGCCTTCGAGCGCGATCTGTTCGCGCAGTTGCCGCCGCTGGCGCGAATCGCCGACTTGATCCGCGTCGAGTTGCCGCCAGCCGGCGAGACGAGTTTCCGGATTCGCCCTTCCGAGGCGGACGCGGCCCAGCGGCCCGAGGTGACGCCCGACGCGGCGACATGCGTGGACTGCCTGCGCGAGCTGCTCGATCCCGCCGACCGGCGCTATCGCTATCCGTTTACCAACTGCACGAACTGCGGCCCCCGCTACTCGATCATTCGCGACGTACCCTACGACCGGCCGCAGACGACGATGGCGGTTTTCGAGATGTGCCCGGCGTGTGCCCGCGAATACCACGATCCCGCGGACCGGCGGTTCCACGCGCAGCCGAACGCGTGCCCGGCCTGCGGCCCGCAGTTGCAGCTTTTGCCCCCCTCCCTCTCAGAGAAGGGGCGGGGGGAGGGTCCGCCGGTCGAGACCCCCACCCAACCTCCGCCTCAGAGGGGGAGGAGTTCCACCGCGGACCCCGTCCGCGAAGCCGCACGGCTGCTGCTCGACGGAGCCATCGTCGCCGTCAAAGGCATCGGCGGATACCACCTGGCGTGCCGGGCCGACCGCGAGGACGTCGTGAGCCGGCTGCGCGAGCGGAAGCTGCGCGACGGCAAGCCGGTGGCCGTCATGGTTCCGAATCTCGAGGCGGCGCGACGCGTGTGTCGCCTATCGCCGGCGGATGAAGATGCGCTGCGGTCCGTCGCGGCCCCGATCGTGCTGGCGCGGCAGGCGCCGGGGCACGGGCTGGCCCCGTCCGTCGCAGCGGGCTGCCGTGACTTCGGCATCCTGCTCCCCTACGCGCCGGTGCACCATTTGTTGTTCGCCGAGGGGCTGGGGCCGCAGGTCATGACCTCCGCCAACCTGGCCGGACAGCCGTTGACCTACCGCGATGACGACGCGCTGTCGGAGCTGAGCGACGTGGCGGACGCGTTTCTCGTGCACGACCGGGAGATCTACCGGCCGATCGACGACTCGGTGGTTTTCACGCTGCGGGACGAGGTGATTCCGATTCGCCGCGCACGCGGCTACGCGCCGCGGCCGATCCGCTTGGCATGCGCGGGAGAACCGGCCATCGGAGCCCCGAGCGCAAGCGAGGGGTTGCCGGAGGACCGGACGGTTTCCAGGGAACCCGTCGCTTGCGCTCCGGGCTCTGATAGGCGCGCCCGAGTCCTCGCCGTCGGCGGCGAGTTGAAATCGACCGTCTGCCTGTTGAATGGCAACGAGGCTGTGCTCAGCGAGCACCTCGGTGATCTCACGCAGCCGGAGACATTTCGGCATTACATGCACGCCGTCGAGCGCCTGGAACAACTGTGCGGCTTTCAGCCCGACCTTGTCGCCTGTGACATGCATCCGCGATACCTGACGACCGAGTACGCCCGGCGGCTGGGCCGGCCGCTCGCGCCCGTGCAGCATCATCACGCCCACATCGCAAGCGTCATGGCCGAATGGGGTGCGGCCGGACCGGTCGTTGGGCTGGCGTGCGACGGGACCGGCTACGGAACCGACGGCGCGGTCTGGGGCTGCGAGGTCCTCGTCTGCCAGCGCGGCGAGTTCGAGCGCGTCGGCCACTTGGAGTACTTTCCCCTCGTCGGCGGCGACCGTGCCGCGATCGAGACCTGGCGGCCCGCCGCGGCGCTGGTGCGCGCGGCGTACGGCGAGAAGTGGCGCGAGGTTTGGAGCGCCATTCGCCTCCTACGGCCGGCAGGGGCGCCGGCCGCTACATTGCCAGGGGCGCCGGGCGCTACATTGCCAGGGGCGCCGGCCGCTAAGAGCCGGCCGATGGCTCGGCAGGAGCCTCGCCCTCCCACCGACGACGAGCTGCGCGTGTTCGAGCAGCAGCTCGTACGCGGCGTGAACGCGCCGCCAACGTCGAGTCTCGGACGCGTGTTCGACGCCGTGAGCTTCTTGCTCGGCCTCTGCGACGAGAATCGGCATGAAGCGGAGGCGGCGATGGCGCTGGAGGCGGCCGCCGGCGAACGCACGGCATCCGTAACCCCGCTCCCCTACCACGTCACGACAGCGGGCGACGCCGTGCAGCTTTCGCTGGTGCCGACGGTACGGGCCATCGTCGAGGCACGCCTCGCGCAAAAAGACGCCCCGGCCCTGGCGGCGCGCTTCCATGAAACGGTGGCGCGAATGCTGTGCGATGCGGCTCGGGCGGTGTGCGCAGCGCGGGGCCTCGCGAAGGTCGCGCTGTCGGGTGGGTGCTTCGCGAATCGCTGGCTGCTGACCCGGCTGATCGAGGCGCTGGAATCAAGCGGTTTGCGGGTGCTGTACAACCGGCACGTGCCGGCCGGCGATGGCGGCGTTGCGCTCGGACAGGCGTTCGTCGCGTCGTGGCACTCGGAGCGGGTGCTGTCGCGCCAGACAGATATGTCCCGCGGCCTTTGAACCCAGGATGCGCCGTTTATCCGGCGCGCCGTCCGCGAACTGCGTCCGGATGTCCTGCTTTTCGCCGCCGCGACAACGTCGTAACGAGCACTGTCAGTAGGAGCGAGCTGCCTGGCTCCGGCACAAACAGGAAGTTGGGGCCAAAACGGTGCGGTACCACACCGTTGGGGTCCTCGAGAATCGTCGGCAGGGCCAGGCCGCCAGCCCCGTTGTAGCGCGAGTTGATGTAGTTGACAGCCGGGTGCGTTTGGAACGTCGTCATGTGAAAGGCGGCCCAATCGACGTCCGGGTAGGGGTAAGACTCGGTGTAGTACGCGACCACATAGTGAACGTTGGGTGTCAGTACCGCATGTGGAACAGACACATACCGGAAGATGCCTTGGACGATCCCGCCCGTGCCGGGCAAGAGCGTTCCCGAGGTAACGAGCGTGCCGTCGAGCTTGAAGATGCCGATCGGGTGAGCGAGCTTGAAGCCGTCCGGCGTGAACTCCGGCGGGTGGTTCGTCGAAGACCCGACGTCCAACAAGCCGAGGTGCGTCACTTCGACTGATTCGTTCATGCTGAACTCCCAGCCGTGATTTGTGTGAAGCACCGGATAGGCCCACGTCTGGCAGGCCGCCGGATCCAGATCGACCGCGGCCAGGTCCGCCGTGGCTGGCGGGACTGCAAACACGCTGATTAGCAGCAGGCTTACTCGCGCCGTGTTCATGAGAGAACCTTCACGTGATCTCAACGGGTTCCCGCGTCCAGAGCGGCTCACCGTCGCCGCTTGGGGCAGGAATCCACGGGGCCCTTTCTTGCGCGCGGATGGCCCTCTTCTTAGGTTATAGGCGCTTGTTCTGTCCGATTTCCAGTGGCTTGTGCGTCGCGACCGCTTCGCGACGCCCCCCCCGAGCGGTGCGGAAAACAGCGCAGGGTCCAACCTCACGCGCTCGCCGCACCCCGCATCGCCGCGCGTTGGGCGTCCGCGGCGCGAACGCCGCTTGCATGGCACCCGAAAAACCGCTAAAGAGAGAGTCTTGGCAACGCCGAGACCAGCCACCGGGTGTGGGTGGCGGCGGCTTGGCGGTGAAGCCCGCCGCAGACGGACGCAACCGCGCGGGGGAGCCGAAGGGCGTGCCAGACAAACTAATGGTTCGCTTCGCGGCATACATTAAGACCCGGATCGCCGAGTTCCCGGAGGCGGGCCCCAACCACGCTGCGCGCCGTTGTCCGGCGGACGACGGTGACGGTCCAGGAGAATCGCGCTCATGAACAAGCGTCGCATGGTCACAATCGACGGCAATCAGGCCGCGGCACACGTCGCCCACAAAGTCAGCGAAGTGATCGCCATCTACCCGATTACGCCCTCCTCGCCGATGGGCGAGTGGGCGGATGAGTGGTCCGCCCTCGGGCAGCCGAACATCTGGGGCACGATCCCGCACGTGGTCGAGATGCAGAGCGAGGGCGGGGCGTCGGCGGCGGTGCATGGGGCCGCCTCCACCGGAGCCCTCACCTGCACGTTCACGGCATCGCAGGGCCTCCTGCTGATGATCCCGACCATGTTCAAGATGGCCGGCGAGCTGTTGCCGACCGTCTTCCACATCACCGCGCGCACGCTCGCGACGCACGCCCTGTCGATCTTCGGCGACCAGGGCGACGTGATGGCCTGCCGCTCGACCGGCTTCGGGATGCTGGCGTCCGGCTCCGTCCAGGAAGTCATGGACATGGCGCTCATCACGCACGCGGCGGCACTGGAGAGCCGCATCCCCTTCATGCACTTTTTCGACGGCTTCCGCACGTCGCACGAAGTGATGAAAGTCGAAGAGCTGACCCTGGACGACATGCGGGCGATGATCGACGAGCAGGCGGTCGCGGCGCACCGCCAGCGCGGCCTGACGCCGGACCGGCCCATGCTCCGCGGCTCGGCGCAGAACCCGGACGTGTTCTTCCAGGCCCGCGAGACGGTGAACCCGTTCTACGCGAAATGCCCCGAGATCGTGCAGCAAGTCATGGACCGCTTCGCGAAGGTCGTCGGGCGCGCGTACCACCTGTTCGACTATCACGGCGCGCCCGACGCCGACCGTGTGATCATCATCATGGGCTCGGGCGCCGAGGCGACACACGAGACCGTGGATTACCTGAATGCCCACGGCGAGAAAGTCGGCCTGGTGCGCGTCCGCTTGTACCGGCCGCTTGTTCCGGAGGCCCTACTGGCGGCGATCCCGAAGACGGCGAAGGCGATCGCGGTGCTGGATCGCACCAAGGAGCCGGGCGCCGAGGGCGAGCCGCTGTACAAGGATGTGGTCACGGCCTACGGCGAGATGCTGGCAGGCAACGGCGGCGTGATGCCGCGGATCGTCGGCGGCCGCTACGGCCTGTCGAGCAAGGAGTTCTCGCCAGCGATGGTCAAGGGGGTCTTCGACAGTCTCAAGCAGGCCAAGCCGAAGAACCGCTTCACGATCGGCATCAACGAGGACGTGACCCACAGCAGCCTCGAGTATGACCAGAACTTCGTGACCGAGGACAAGGACGTCGTGCGGGCCATGTTCTTCGGGCTCGGCTCGGACGGCACCGTCGGCGCCAACAAGAACTCGATCAAGATCATCGGCGAGGACACGCCGAACTTCGCGCAGGGCTACTTCGTCTACGACTCGAAGAAGGCCGGCTCGATGACCGTCTCGCACCTGCGTTTCGGGCCCAAGCCGATCCGCTCGACCTACCTGATTACCTCGTCGAACTTCGTCGCCTGCCACAACTGGGCGTTCCTCGAAAGGTACGACATGCTCAAGGCCCTCGTGCCCGGCGGCACGTTCCTGATCAACAGCCCCTTCCCGCAGGCTGAGACGTGGGACCGCCTGCCGCGCAAGGTCCAGCAGGACGCCATCGACAAGAAGCTGAAGGTCTACGCCATCGACGGCTACCGCGTCGCCAAAGAGACCGGCATGGGCGGCCGCGTCAACACCATCATGCAGACCTGCTTCTTCGCGATCTCCGGCGTCCTGCCCAAAGACCAGGCGATCGAGGCCATCAAGAAGTCGATCAAGAAGGAGTACGGCAGGAAGGGCGAGGACATCGTCAAGAAGAACTGGGAGGCGGTCGACAAGACGATCGAGAACCTCTACGAGATCAAGGTCACGCCGCAGCCCACCAGCAACCTCCCGATGCGGCCAGCCGTCCCCGCGGAAGCGCCCGAGTTCGTCAAGAACGTGCTCGGCCCGATGATCGTCTTCCAGGGCGACGACCTGCCGACCAGCAAGCTGCCGTTCGACGGGACGTTCCCGACGGACACGGCCCAGTGGGAGAAGCGCAACATCGCGCTGGAAATCCCGGTCTGGGATCCCGAGACCTGCACGCAGTGCGGCAAGTGCGCGATCGTCTGCCCCCACGCGTCGATCCGCCTGAAGGCGTACGACGCCGCCCTGCTCAAGGACGCCCCGCCGACCTTCAAGCACGTCAAGTACATCGGCAAGGAGTTCGAAGGCTACGTGACGACCGTGCAGGTCGCGCCGGAGGACTGCACCGGCTGCGGCGTATGCGTCGAGGCGTGTCCCGCCAAGAACAAGAAGGAGTTGCGGCTCAAGGCGATCAACATGGCCTTTCAGCCGCCGCTGCGCGAAAGCGAGCGCGCCAACTATGCGTTCTTCCTCGCGCTGCCGGAGGTCGAGCGCAGCAAGCTCCGCCTGAACACGGTCAAGGGGTCGCAATTCCTCCAGCCGCTTTTCGAGTACTCCGGCGCGTGCGCCGGCTGTGGCGAGACGCCGTACCTCAAGTTGCTCACGCAGCTCTTCGGCGACCGGGCGGTGATGTCGAACGCGACGGGCTGCTCGTCGATCTACGGCGGGAACCTGCCGACGGCGCCGTGGGTGGTCAACCGCGCGGGCCGCGGGCCGGCGTGGTGCAACTCGCTGTTCGAGGACAATGCGGAGTTCGGCTTCGGCTACCGGCTGACAATCGACAAGCACGCCGAGTACGCCCGCGAGCTGGTCACGAAGCTGAAGGACCAGATCGGCGTGGACCTGGCGGAGGGGCTGGTCGGCGCGGTGCAGAAGACGGACGCGGACATCGAGGCCCAACGGAAGCGTGTTGCGGCCCTGAAGCAACAGCTTGGCCGGCTGCAAACCGGTCCGGCAGGGCCCGACGCCAAACGTCTGCTTGAGCTGGCCGACATGCTCGCCAAGAAGAGCGTCTGGATCATCGGCGGCGACGGGTGGGCCTACGACATCGGCTACGGCGGCCTCGACCACGTGCTGGCGATGGGCCGCAACGTCAACGTCCTCGTGCTCGACACCGAGGTGTACTCGAACACCGGCGGGCAGTGCTCGAAGGCCACGCCGCGCGGCGCGGTTGCGAAGTTCGCCGCGGGCGGCAAAGCGTCGGCCGCGAAGGATCTGGCGCTGATGGCGATCACGTACGGGAACATCTACGTAGCGACGGTCGCGCTGGGCGCGAACGACGCCCAGACGGTTAAGGCGTTCATCGAGGCCGAGGCGTACGACGGGCCGTCCCTGATCATCGCGTACAGCCACTGCATCTCGCACGGGATCAACATGCGGCTCGGGTTCGACACGCAGAAGCGAGCCGTCGAGAGCGGGCACTTTCCGCTCTTCCGCTACAACCCCGAGCTGAGCGCCCAGGGCAAGAACCCGCTCCAGCTCGACTCGAAGAAGCCGAGCATCCCGTACGAGGACTTCGCCTACCAGCAGACGCGGTTCAAGATGCTGACCAAGAGCAAGCCGGAGGATGCCAAGCGGTTGCTGGCCCTGGCCCAGCAGGACGCGGCCCGGCGGTGGCACCTGTACGAGCAGTTGGCGGCGATGCAGCTCGTGAGCGGCGAAGGCGGCGCGACTGCCGAGACAAAGTGAATTCAGAATTCTGAATTAAGAGTTAAGAATGTGGCGAAGCGCCACTGGATGCGATGAGCTTTCTGCATTCTTAATTCTGCATTCTCAATTCGCCGGTTCACAGCCGGCGACGGAAAGGATGGCGCCGCGATGGACCTCTCGACCACCTACATGGGCCTGAAGCTCAAGAACCCCCTCGTTCCCTCGGCCGGCCCCCTCACCGCCGACGCCGACTCGATCGCGCGTCTGGGCGAGCAGGGCGCGGCCGCGATCGTGCTCCACTCCGTCTTCGAGGAGCAGATCCGGCACGATGAGGCCGAGCTTGACCACTTCACGACACAGGGCACCGAGAGCTTCGCCGAGTCGCTGACGTACTTCCCGCAGGCCCAGGAGTACCGCCACGGGCCCGACGAGTACCTGGAACTCATCCGCAAGGCCAAGCAGGCCGTGGACGTTCCGGTGATTGCCAGCCTCAACGGCGTCACGGCCGGCGGGTGGACCGACTACGCCAAGAAAATGGAGCAGGCCGGCGCCGACGGCATCGAGCTCAACGTCTACTACATCGCGACCGACCCCAAGCAGACCGGCGTCCAGGTCGAGACGCTCTACGTCGACATCCTGAAGGCGGTCAAGAGCGCGGTGAAGGTCCCCGTCGCGCTCAAGCTCGGCCCGTTCTTCAGCTCGCTGGCGGCGACCGCCAAGCGGCTCGACGAGGCCGGCGCGGACGCGCTGGTGCTTTTCAACCGCTTCTACCAGCCGGACATCAACCTCGACAGCCTCGAAGTCGTCCCGGACCTGGTGCTCAGCACGCCGTTCGAGATGCGGCTGCCGCTGCGGTGGATCGCGATCCTGCACGGGCACGTGCAGGCGAGCCTAGCGGCGACGACGGGGGTCGCGACGGGCCGCGACGTGGTCAAGCTGCTGATGGCCGG
>CAIWOY010000132.1 GCA_903914415.1 uncultured Phycisphaerales bacterium
GCGTCGTAGCCCCGATAGGCATAGTTGACGATCTTGTGGATGAGCACGAACTGGCAGTAAAGGAGCAGACCGAAGACCACGCCCACCGCGCCACCGGCCAGGAAGCCTAATCCCGCGTCGGGCCTGTCATGGAGCAGGCTCAGCCCGTAGCCGCCGGCCGCCACGGACCCGATCAGGTCGACAATCAAGGCCACCCGCGCGACGATCCGGAGGTTCTCGTGCCGTTCGGGGACGCCGGTCATGTTCCACCTGTGTGTTCCAGATGTCCGACGCCGGGCTCGGCTGTTGGAGCGCGCCGCCGCGTGCCCTTCGCTTCGTGCGGACGACGTACAGCGCGGCGCCGTCCGGACCGGCCAGGTCCGTGTGCAGAAATGCTACAACGTTGAGCTACCGCTACCGTCGGTGTTGCCGCTCGGTGCCGAAATATTCTCGATGCCGCCGGTGTTCGGGTCAGAGCTGTTGCTGTTCGGGTCGGTGCTATTGCTGTTCGGGTCAGAGCTGTTGCTGTTCGGGTCGGTGCTGTTGGTGTTCGTCGCGGACAAAACCGGGAACAGTGGCTCCAAACCCTTCTTCAGGGCGCTAATAAAGTCGGTGGTCTGGAAGCCCACCGAGATCGCGGTGAAGAACGTCGTGGCCCAGCTCGTCAGCAGCCGATCCACGAACTTCGGCTGGTCGGTCCCGGTGCCTGCGGTGGTCGTGGTTTGCGTCTGGAGTTGAGACGCCTTCGGCAGTCGCGCGAGGGCGCCGCCGAGATTCTGCGTCGTATCGTTGCTCGCGGTCGTCGAGCTGTTGTTCGTGGCGCTCGTCGTACTCTTGGCCGTCGTGCCGGTCGTGGTGCTGGAACTCTGGCCGGCCAGCGCGTCGCGGAGTGCCAGCAGGTCGGCGATGGTCATACCGCTCGACGAGGTCGTGGTGCCGGTAGTGGTGCTACCAGTCGTCGTCGTCCCGGTCTGGCCGCTGAGCAGGCCCGTGAGGTTGCCCAGCGTGCTCAGGGAGCCGAACGAGCCGAGGGTGTTGAGCGAGCCGCTGAGCTGACTCAGGAGATCGCTGGCACTGCCGCTAGTCGTCGATGTGGTCGCGCTGGTCCCGGAGTTGGACTGGTTCTGCGTCGACGTCTGCCCGCTGCGGCGGGCGTTGACGCGCGCGTTGATGAACGTCTTGTGGCGCGCGATGGCGGCTTCGACCCAGCTTCCTGGTGTTCCGCCCGAGAGGCGGAAAGTCGTCGCCGTGTTCGGGTCGGTGGTGGTCGCGTTGCTCGTCTGCGCCCAGGCGGGGAGTGCGATCAGACCGATCACGAGCGTGATTATTGGCAGCCGCGTCATGGACACACCTCTTCATTTCGCCGACCAGACAACTGGCCGGCGTGTACCGCTCCTCTTATTATAGCGTAATCGGCAAACGGCAGTTGCAATACTCCCTGACGGCAAAAATGGCGGGCGCACGATGGGCCCTCGGGCGGTCAGCAGCAGGCGACGGCGCGGCGTTTCGGCAGCGATCAACTTATATCTCCTTGCTGGAGCGTTAGTTATCGGCTGCGAACGCACCAGCGGGCCGAATCCGGGCCGGTCATTGCTCAAGGAAGGGGCGCCGATCGTGGTCGTCAACCCCCGTGCGGACGACCCGCGCTGGCCCGGGATTCGCGGCGGGGCGCTGCGGTACGCCCAGGCTGTGCCCACCATCCGTGTCGAATGCGTGGTCCCGCCGCAGGACACGTCGGACAGTCTGCGCGAGACGTTGACCGACGTGCTCAAGAAGCAGCCGGCGGCGGTCTGCCTGTATGTGACGGAATCGGACGCGCGGGAGCCGACCGCGTTGCGCGCGAACCTCGATCGGATCGCGCGGGCGCAGGCCTTGCTCATCACGATTGGGTGGAGTTTCGACGACAAGCGCGTGTACGGATACGTGGGCGTGAACCTGCCCGAGGCCGCCGAGCTGCTCGGCCACGAGCTGGGCCGTATCGCGGCCCCGCGCCACACCTATCTGCTCATCCATCGCGACGGCGCCAGCCCCCTGTCGACGAATTGCTACCAGCGCTTCATTAGCGCCGCGCGGAGCCAGGCCGGCCTCACGCTTCTTCAAGAGGAGAACCTGGCCGACCGCAGCCGGTCGCCCGCGCAGGTCGTCGAAGACCTGCTCGGCCTCTACCCGAGCGCTGGGTTGCTGGTCACCATCGAGCCGGACGTGTGGCTGGCAGCGCCGGCGGGATGGGCGCGGAAGCTGCGCAGCCTGAACCAGGATTTCCATTTCGCCACGCTCTCCGCGGCACCGCCTCTGTGGGGACAGCTCGGCACGGTGGCCACGCCCGGCGACGCCGCGGCGCTGGTGGGGCCCTTGGACGGGGATGTGGGCTACGCCGCCGTCGAGTTGGCCGTTCAGGCGCTGACCAGCGAGCGCGAGCCTACGCCGGTGCGTTGGGTTCCGTGCGAGCTGGTCAGGGCCGAGAATCTCCCCGATTTCGCCCGCCGCTACTCCATTGCGGCCGGCGGCCTAGACGTGTCGCGGTACCTCGGGGGGACGGTGCCGACCGCCGCCCCGCCGGGCGGCCCCTGAAGACATTTGACGAGCGTGCCTCGGAGACCCGCCCCCCAGGTTCACATCCTTTGTGCCGGCGGCGCGCTGGTGCCCCTCCTCCCCGAACATGCTACCATAGCCCGCTCCAGAGGAGAGTCACGCCCATGAACAAGTTGGGAGTCAACATCGATCACGTCGCGACCGTCCGACAGGCCCGGCGTGCGGATGAGCCGGACCCGGTTTGGGCCGCCGCCGAAGCCGAGCTCGGCGGGGCCGACGGCATCACGTTCCACCTGCGCGAGGACCGCCGGCACATCACCGATCGCGACGCCGAGCTGCTCAAGCAGACCGTCGCGACCAAGCTGAACATGGAGATGACGCTCGACCCGGGCATCGTGAAGATCGCGCTCCGGCTGAAGCCGGGCCAGTGCACGCTCGTGCCCGAGCAGCGCCAGGAGTTGACGACCGAGGGCGGGCTCGACGTGGCCCGGCTGCGGCGGAGGCTGGCGCCGGTCGTCAAGCGCTTGAACGGGGCCGGGATCATCACCAGCGCGTTCATCGAGCCGGCCAAGGAGCAGGTGCTGGCCTCCGCGGCCTGCGGGTTCAACGCGATCGAGCTGTGGACGGGCGGTTATGCGCACGCCAAGAACGAGCCGGCGCAGGCCGCCGCCCTCGAAGATCTGGTGATCGCGCTGGAGCTCGGCTGGGACTGCGGGCTGACCGTGCACGCGGGACACGGGCTGACGTACCGGAACATCGAGCCGGTCGCCGCCCTGGGCGGCTTTGAGGAATTCAACATCGGCCACAGCATCGTGGCGCGGGCCGTCTTCGTTGGCCTGCGCGCGGCCGTCCGCGAGATGAAGCGGCTGCTCGACCGGGCGCTGCAAACAGCCGCGGTGCTCGATCGTTTCGACCTGGAAGAAGCGGCCCAGAAGAAGTAAGCGCGATGTCCATTCATCCGACGGCCATCGTCGACAGGTCTGCCGAGATCGACCCGACGGCGGAAATCGGTGCGTACGCGATCGTCGAGCGGAACGTGCGCATCGGGGCGGGCACGCGTGTGTACGCGCATGGCTACGTGGCGGAGGGTACGACCCTCGGGGCGCGCTGTCAGATTCACCCGTTCGCGGTCGTCGGGCATCTGCCGCAGGACCTGAAGTGGCCCGGCGAGCCGAGCTTCACGCAGGTCGGCGACGACACGGTGGTGCGCGAGCACGCCACGATCCATCGCGGCACGGCGCCGGGCAGCACCACGCTCGTCGGCCCGCACTGCTACATCATGGCCGCCGCACACATCGGCCATAACTGCGTCATCGCCGA
>CAIWOY010000133.1 GCA_903914415.1 uncultured Phycisphaerales bacterium
CGGTGCTGACCAGCGCCAGGCCGAGGTTGTCGCCGGTGGAATCAACGAGGACCTTGATGGTCCAGTCGATCGGCGTGTTGGGCTCGACGGTCAACCCGTTCTTGGTGGACTCCAGCGTCAGCGTCGCCGTCGGCGTGGCCAGGGCGGCGACTGAAAGCGTTGCCAACACGATACCCAGACATGTAACACGGCGCATGATTCGGTCTCCCAGCCGGCAGGCGCTCATTCCGCGACTGCCCTGCACAGCACCTCAAACGCTTTGCCCGGGGGGAACATCACGCGGCCGACATCCGCGCCTGCGTGACTTCTCCGACACTTCTGATTGCGCAGTATAATGGCCCATCTTTCAGGCCACAAGCATTAAGTTTATGGCGAAGAATTAAGGTCCTATAATTACGACGCTCACGGCGGGCCTCGAACGCTCGCCGCTGATGCTGCCGATCACTACACTCAACGGCATGACGCCGGCCGGCGGGGGCGGGCGGGCTGTCGGTGTCCAGCGCAAAGGTCACCAGCGGGCCGGTCGTACCCTGTGCCGCCGAATTCGGGTTGATCGCCGCGATCTGGTTTGTGGCCTGGCCCAGCGCGGCTCCCGCCGAGAGGCCCACAAGAGCCAGGACGACGAATCTCGCCCGCCAACGAGCGCGACTATTCCGCGACGAACGCGGCGCGATTGTGGCGTGCAGAGTACCCGGTCTGGATTCGATCTGTGCCCGCATGACTTTCTTCCACTGACAGGCGACGGCCGTACTCTGCACGGCGTCCACGATGCGGGCACAGTCCACGCGCGCCTCGACCCCGGCAGACGGCACTCGAACAGAATTCTGGGCATCAGCCAACACTGGGGCGAGATTTGCGATCAGAACTGGGTAGTCCGCCGGGGGGCAGGGCGCACCTGGCTCGCTTCCAAGGCGGCGGCGGGCGGCATTATGATCTTCGGCGCGCCGGCGCCAGCTTGGGATTCTGATGCTGGAAACCGGGGCCAGCAGGCCCGGGCGGCCCGCGGCCAGGGTTTGCTCAGGGCGGCGCTGCGGGTCGTGGACCTGTCACGGAAGCATCCGCAACACTCGTGCGGCAGGGTGCGGATAGGACGCCGGGCACGCTTCACCGTGTCGGCAAGATGCGCGCGCATGCGGGGAAGACGGAAATCAGGCTTGGCGCGGCCGAAGTACGCGGTATAATGGAAGCACTCGACCTGCGGGGCGGACACGGCTGGCTGGGAGACCGCGGGTCAGGGAGGTACGACACATGTCACTTCGATTCAGTTTCGGAAGGCTGCCCGGTGTGCGCGCAGCCATGATCGCGGGATTGCTTGCCGTCGCGGCCGTCGGCCGCGGTCTCGGGGACACCTTGTATCCGCCCTGGCCCTGTGGTGGGTATTGCGCCCCGCCGCAGACCGCCGGCGGAGGCTGTATCCACTGCGATGGCGACTGTTTCCCCGTTGGTCCCTACATGCTCACGGACGCTTACGTAGATGGCATCGGTTCGGCTCAGGCCGATCAATGGGCATGGAACTACGCACACTGGACTTGTTCTGCTCCGGCGTCGGCAAGGTACACCATCGCCTTCAACTACGATTGGGATATTTTCGGGTGCTGGGCGGGCAACACCCCCGGCTTCCCTGGCCCCCAAGGCGAGGGGGACATGCTGCTGTATCTACGCTTCTGCGTGCTTGACTCATACGACCCACAGAACCCGTTTCAGGCCATTGAGTACGCGCCTGCAGAGCGGCGCTACGATCGGCTCGTATGGGTCGAGTACTCCACCCCTAGCAGTCCGCCGCAGAAGTCGTCTTGACAGTAGCAGCTAGGTATACTAGAATGCCGGCCATCTTGGAAGTTGCAGGTCACGGAGGACGCGGCCATGGCGCTGGGTCGGCGGGAAGCGGAGCGGCAGGCGGATTTCTGGGTGCC
>CAIWOY010000134.1 GCA_903914415.1 uncultured Phycisphaerales bacterium
CGAAACGCGAGGAGACGCTGCGGAGCTTCACGGAGCTGTGCGACGGGAAGTGGGACCACCTGCCCGAGCAGGCCTTCATGTACGTCGGCCCGATCGAGATGGCGGCGGAGAAGGCGGAGAAGCTTAAGACGCAGACGTAGAGCGGATTCAGACAAAGCCCGGCGTCGGTTGGGAGGGCGCGGCTCCTGCCGAGCCGCGGCTCGCCAGTCCCGGCGCGCCGGGATCGGCCTCCGCGGCAACGTGGCCTTATTAAGCCCGCTCTACGAGACCTTGTCCCCGGCCGTGGTCGGCCGCTCCGTTGTGACGAGCACCACCTGCGAATGGTCGGCGCTGACGGCGGCCAGCAACATGCCCCTGCTCTCCAGGCCGCGCATCATGCGGGGGGCCAGGTTGGCGACAACGACGATCTGCTTGCCCACGAGGGCCGCGGGCTCGTAGTGGCCGCGGATGCCCGCGACGAGCTGGCGTTTCTCGGTCCCCAGATCCACCTGGAGGACGACGAGCTTGTCGGCGTTGGGGTGCGCCTCGGCCTGCAAGATCGTGCCGACGCGGAGGTCGAGCTTCAGGAAGTCGTCAAATCGAACGACGGCGGGCATTTCGGACATGGGCATTCTCCTGCTGCGAAATGTCAGCGTGCGCCGAGGAACCGCGCGCGCATAAACGCGTCGTACTCCCGCTCGACGGTGTCGAGGTCCTCCGAGATGTAGCCGCGAAAGAGCGCTTCGCCAGGACTGAACGTGTCGCGCTCCGACCAGATGTGGGCGGCCTGCGTCCGCTGATCCAACTCGGGCCGGCCCAACTCCGCCAGCAAGCGCTGGAAGCCCGCCGCGTACTTGCCCTTCTCCCCGTCGCGCAGAAAGAGCATCAGTGCCCAGAGCTGGGCATAGTACGTCGCCACGGACCGGCTGCTGCCCTCAATCACCTCGCCGGCGTGCGTCTCGAGCAGCTTGCGCAGCGGGTACAGGCGGTTCGAGATGAGCGCGTCCGCCAGGTCATTGCGGCGGGCGGGGTTGTACCACGCGTCGAACTCCTTCAGGCCGTAGGTCCCCCAGCGCTGCCCCTCGCACAGCACGGCCAGACCTTCGTTGAGCCACGCCGGCACGGTGGCGTTGACGTAGCAATAGAGGTATTGGTGCCAGCCCTCGTGGACGAAGAGCGGGAAGGTGATCTGGTGGGCGACGTACTGGATGACCGAGACGCCGCCCTCCGAGTACCCGCCGTTGCGGATCTGGAGGAACACGCGGGCCCGGGGGCCGGTGAAGCGCTTGGTGAAGGCGATCCACTGGCCGCGCGAGACGAACAGGTAGACCTTCATGCGCTCTTCGGGCTGGCGTATCGGCGGGACGAGCTTCTCATACTGCTGGAACGCGCCCTCGACGAAGCCGGGCAGCGCCTCGATGAGCACCTTGTCCTTGAGCGTGGTGTAGATGTCGTAGTGCTCGGTTGTGATCTGCGTGCCTTCGGCGTCGCCGAACTTCCAGGGCGTGGTCTCGAACTGGACCTGGATGCGTTGATTGGCGGCACAGCCGGTCAGGAGGCCGAGCAGGAGCGCTGCGGCGGGCAGGGTGCGGCGGACGTGGCGAGCGGCAAGAAAAAGGGGACACCTCATTTACACAAACTCCACGCCGCCGTGACCGCGGCGGACACGTCCGATCACGAGCGGTTCTTCGCCCGCGCGCCGGAGCATCTGCATGACGACGCGGACGGACCGCGGGTGAACCGCCAGGACAAATCCGATGCCCATATTGAAAACGCGGTACATCTCGGCCTCGGCCACGCCCAGATGCTCCAGCAGCCCGAAGATGGGCGGGACGGGCCAGGCGCCGCGGCGCAGGACCGCGCCGCAGCCCTCTGGGAGCATCCGCGGAATGTTGGCCGGCAGCCCGCCGCCCGTAATGTGCGCCAGGCCGGTGACCATCATTTGCTGCCGGTAATGGCGGAGTACGCGCAAGACCGGGCGGACGTAAATCCGCGTCGGCCGCAGCAAAGTGTCGGCTAACGGCTCGCCGAGCGCCCGGACAGGCTCGTCCAGCGGCAGGTAAGCCCGCTTGAGGAGGACTTTGCGGGCGAGGGCGTAGCCGTTCGAGTGCAGGCCGCTCGAGGGCAGCCCGATGAGCTGGTCGCCGGGGGATATGAGCTCGCGTGCGATCATCCGCTGGCGTTCGACGACGCCGACGGCGAAGCCGGCCAGGTCGAAGTGCCGGGGCCGATACAGGTCGGGCATCTCGGCGGTCTCTCCGCCGAGCAGGGCACAGCCGGCCTGCTCGCAGCCCGTGGCGACGCCCGCAACGAGTTGGGCGACGAGCGGGGGCTGGAGCTTGTGGACGGCGACGTAGTCGAGGAAGAACAGCGGCTCGGCCCCGCAGCAGAGCAGGTCATTGACGCTCATCGCGACCAGGTCGATGCCGATCGTGTCGTAGCGCCCGGCCTGGATCGCGACCAGGAGCTTGCTGCCGACCCCGTCGGTGCACCCGACGAGCACGGGGTCGCGATAGTTGCGGGCGAAGAGCCGCTCGTCGTAATCGAGGCGAAAGAGCCCCGCGAAGGCGCCGTGGCTGGGCAGCACCCGCGGCCCGTACGTGTGGCGGACGAGCGGCGCAATCAGGTCCTCCAGCGCGTCGGCGGCCTCGAGGTCGACGCCGGCGTCGCGATACGTCACGTGCGCGTCGCGAGATGGAGCCGTGCTGCCGGTCACGGGCGCCGTCTTACCAGAAATCGCCGGGTTTCTCCACTGTCCGGGCTGGGCCCCCGGCGCGTCAGGGTCCGCCGGATGCGGGCGCGACAACGGCGGCGGGCGGGGTTGCGGGGGTGGCGGGGATTGCCTATACTAATGGGTCTATGGACAGGGAGACGCGCGATGTCGATTGACCGATCGCTCCGTTTGAAGACCTCGCTGCAACGCCATCGTAACGTGCTGTCGCGCGCCGAGCGAGTTGCTCACCTGGTCGAGCAGGACCGCTGGGGCGATCGCACGAGCGCCTTGAACCTGCCCAAGATCGCGCACCGCAAGGCGAAAGCGGCGAAGAAGAAGCCCAAGGCTGAAGCGGCCACGACCGCGGCAGCCGCCGCGGCTGCGCCGGGGGCGCCCGCTGCCGCCGCCGCCGAGACGAAGACCAAGACCAAGACCAAGTAGGCCCGCCCGTGCGTCGGGTTCCGGCGCTGCACGAGATCGGCCGCGTGTGGCGGGCGGCTCGTCAGCGAGGATGACGGGAATGTTCCCGCGGCGAACGAACGACTGGCTGCGCGTCGGAGCGGGGTTCGGCCTGGTGTTTCTCCTGGCCGCCCAGCAGAAGCTCTGGCCGTGGCTGGCCGGCCCGCCCAACCGGACCGCCGCGCCGCGCCCGCTGCCGGCCGAGTCGGACAGCGATCGTGCCGCCCGCAAGCGGGCGGCGAAGCAACTACCGTACATCCTGCCTGACACGCCGGCGCCCCGCTGGCCCGCGGCCTGGCATGACGCGTCGCTGCGTCAGACGGCCGGCTGGCGCGACGGCGTGGTGGCGCGCGGAGAACGCGAACCGTCGTCCGGCACTTCCCTGGCCGGCGCCAGGCCGGAGTCGGACTCATTGGCGTGGCACTGTTTCCTGGGGCCGTCGGGACCCGGGGACGGGATCCAGCCCGTCCCGTGCCGACTGGTTTTTCCGTTCACCATCCTCGCGGCGAGCATTTCGCCGACCGGCCCGCCGCGGCGCTAGCGCAAGCCGAGTTGAGGGGAATGCGAAGTGCGCCGGCCCTGTGCCGGCGCGGTGCCGTGGCCGGCCCGCGGGCCGGCAGCGGGCGGCAATCTGGCCTTCATGCTGACACCTGTCTGAGGAATCGCTCATGGGAGAACGGAACGTCAATCAACGGTTGATCATCATCGGGGTCGTGCTGATCATCGGGCTGGTGCTGATCTATCCGCCCGGCGAGAAGCTGCGCCCCGGGTTGGACATTGCGGGCGGCACGTCGCTGATCTTCGAGCTGGACCCGACCGGCGCCGAGAACATCAGCGATCTGGCCGAGCGGGTCAAGGCGCTGTTGCAGAAGCGCGTCGACCCCAGCGGCATCTACAACCTGGTCTGGCGCGTGCAGGGCCGCAACCGCATCGAGGTGCAGATGCCCTTGCCGCCCAAGGACGCCAAGGAGCGGCGGGAAGCGTACTCCAAGGCGCTGGATGGTCTCTTCAATCAAGAGCTGAAACGCGGCGAGATCGAGCAGGCGCTGCGCAAGACGGGCGCGGAGCGCCAGGAAGCGTTGCACGCCCTCGCGTGGCGTAGCGCCGACGCGGCTTTGCAGGCGCTGGGCAGCGGTGGCGATGCGAGCCGGCGCACCGCGCTCGAGCAGGTCGCCAATCAGCGCCTGGAACTGCTCAGCGAGTCCGCCGCCCGGGACGACGCGCTGCTGGCGGCGCGGGAGGCGCTGGCGCGTGGGCCGGTGGCGACGGAGCCGGCCAGCGCGCCGGCGAGCACCGAGCCGACCACCAAGCCCGCGCCGACGCAGGCCGAGCTGGAGGAGGCCTACCGCGACGCGAACGAAGCCTTCGAGGACGCGGTCGAGAGCGTGCTGGCCACGAATCTCAATCGGCGGCGCTTCCAGGAAGTGATCGAGCTGGATGAGAAATCGCAGGTCCGCAAGAACAGCCTGGCCAGCATCCGCGAGGCGCACCCGGATCTGCTGGACGAGATTGACAACGTGCTCGCCAAACACGCCGCCTATCGCGGCGGCCGGCGGTTCCTCGACAGCTCGGCCGACCTCAAGCGCCTCCTGCGCGGGGCCGGCAAGCTCGAGTTCCGCATCCTGGCCCAGCCCAGCCCCGACAACGTCACGAAGTACGACCGCTATCGCAAGCAGCTCAAGGACGGGCGCCTGCGCCTGCCCGGGGACGAGTTGGGCTGGTTGAAGATCGACAACGCGCTCCAGTTCTTCAACTTGAACTCGCCGGCGGAACTCGCCGCGCGGGACTACCACAGCGACCCACGCTACGTCGTCGACAAGCTCGGCGAGGACTACTACGTGCTCGGCAAGCTCGGCCCCAACGACGGCCTCCTGCAGGGCGAGCGGGCCCAACGCCGCTGGCGCCTCGAACGCGCTCGGCAGGACCGCGACGAACACGGGCGCTGGTGCGTCAACTTCCGGCTCGACCCAATCGGCGGGCAGATGTTCGAGACGCTCACCCGCAACAACATCGAGAAGCCCCTCTGCATTCTCGTCGATGATGTCGCTTACTCCGCGCCGAACATTCAGAGCGCCATCCGCACCGACGGCGTGATCACCGGCGAGTTCAGCCAGGACAAGGTCCAGTACCTCGTCCAGACCATGGAGGGCGGCACCCTCCCGGCCCGCCTCAAGGACACGCCGCTGTCGGAACGCACCATCGGCTCCAGCCTGGGCGAGACCAACCGCGACAACGCGGTGCGCTCCGGCCTGATCGGCACCATCGCCATCGTCGTCGTGATGGTCGGCTACTACTTCTTCTGCGGCACGGTCGCCGTCGTCGCGATGCTCATGAACGTCTTCCTCACGCTCGCCGTCCTGGCCATGCTCGGCGCACGCATCACCCTCGACGGCATCGCCGGCCTGATCCTGTCGGTCGGTATGGCGGTGGACGCGAACGTGCTGATCTACGAGCGCATGCGCGAGGAGAAGGCCCGCGGGGCCTCGCTGCGCATGGTCGTCCGCAACGGCTTCGAGCGGGCCTTCGCCACGATCTTCGACTCCAACATGACCACCATCCTGACCTGCGTGATCATCTACTACGTCGGCAGCGAAGATGTGAAGGGCTTCGGCCTCACGCTGGGCTGGGGCATCGCCCTCAACCTGTTCACCGCCGTCTTCGTCACGCGGGCCCTCTTCGACTTCCTGCTGAAGCACAACCTGATCAAAGACGTGAAGATGTTGCGGCTGATCGGCGTGCCCAACATCGACTGGTACAGCAAGGCCAAGTTCCTGGTGCCCGTGACGGTGGCCGTCACGCTGCTCGGGGTCGGGCTGCTCGTGGCTCGCGGCAAAAGCAACATCTTCGACATTGAGTTCCTGGGCGGCGTCGCGGCCGAGCTGGAGCTCAAGCAGAAGGGCCTGGACGACGTGACCATCGCCCGGCGCCTGGGCCGCGTGGCCGAGGATATCGGCGGCCAGGTCCGCCGGCTCGACCAGGCGACCGTCGAACCCGCGCCGGACCAGGCCGGCGCGTTCAACGTGCGGTTGGCCGGCGTGGACGGCCCGCGGCTGGCGGCCCTGCTCACGGAACCGCTGGAGGCGGAAAACGTGCTGGCCCGCGGCGGCGTGTCCGTCGGCGCCGGACGCGAAGCGGTGACGCTGCAGATCCAGGGCGACCTGACGGCCGAGCAGCTCGCGCGGAAGATCCAGGCGCTGGGCCCCGGCCTGACGTCGACCTGCGACAACCTGGGCCGCGCCAACGTCAACGCCGTGCTGGAGCTGGGCGCGGCGGCGCAGGCCGGACTCACCTGGAACGTTACCACCACGGCCACCAACATGCGGCTCTTCGAGTACGCGCTCACGACCGCGATCGGCGACGATATGAAGATCCAGCCGAAGGTGTCGTACGTGTTCAAGAGCGATGGGGAGCGGCCCTATCCCGTGGCCGATCGGCTGCTGGACGCGGTGGTCCCCGGTTTGCCGCCGGGCCTCAACGCCGATCTGACGAACTACCTCGGCGGGGCGGCAATCGCCCTGGAGCAGGTCGATCCGCCGCTGTCGGTGGAAGAACTCCGTCAGCGCCTCGACGACATGCACTTCCAGCCGGATTTCGCGGACATGCCCAAGCGGGACTCCACGGTGATCGGTGTCCGCCCGCTGCCCGGCCGCACGGACGACCGCGGCCAGCCGCTGTACAGCGGTTTCGTGATCGCGGTCGTCGATCCCGACATCCGCTACCAGGACGATCCGCAGGTCTGGTGGGCCGGGTTTGCGCAGGGCGAGCAGCAACTCATCAAGACCGCGCTCGGCGCCGAGCAGACCCTGCGCAAGGTCATGCAGTTCAAGCCGCAGATCGCCGCCCGCGCCACGCAACAGGCCGGCATGGCCCTCGTGCTGTCGTGGGCCATGATCGTCGCCTACGTCTGGATCCGGTTCGGAAAGCTGATGTACGGCGTGGGCGGCGTGGCGGGCCTGATCCACGACGTGCTGCTGGCGCTGGCATTCGTCGGGTTCAGCGGGTGGATCGGCGCGACCGCCATCGGCCGCGCGCTGCTGGTCGAGGATTTCAAGATCAACATGCCGATCATCGCGGCGCTGCTGACGATCATCGGCTATTCCGTGAACGACACGATCGTCGTCTTCGACCGCATCCGCGAAACCCGCGGCCGCCTGGGCATCGTCACGCCGGAGATCATTAATGCGTCGATCAACCAGACGCTGTCGCGGACGTTGATGACCGTGTTCACGGTCTTCGTGGTCATCGTGATCGCGTACATCTTCGGCGGCAGCAGCATCCGCGGGTTCAACTACTGCATGTTGGTGGGCGTGCTGACGGGCTGCTACTCGTCCATTGCCATTTGCTCGCCGCTGCTGCTGGCCGGCCGCTGGTTCCGCCGGGCCGGAGCACCGGTGCGGGTGGCGTAGCGTCCGCCGCGCTGTATTGGTTTCGCTGACCGTGCTATACTGCTGCCCGACTCGCGTGACGCCGGCGCTGGACCGGTGCCTGTCCGCGGGTCGGGCAGCTTGACTTGGCGAGGCACTGCGATGCGCACCGAAGTGAAGATCGGACTCATTATTGGCCTGCTGGTGCTGGGCGGCGGGGTCATCTTCATGCTGAACCAGGGGAAGAAGGGCGGTAAAGACGTGACGGACGTCGTGCCGCTCCAGAAAAGCCCGGCGCCCGGCGCGTCGTCGGCCGTGAAGCCCAAACCCGCACAGCCCGGGACGACGGCCCGCCCCGGCGGTCCCACCGGCCCCGCCCGGACGCCTGGGCCGCTCGATCGACCGGCGGGCGCCACGGGAGCGCCCGCGCGACTGCCGGTCGCGCCGCCACAGCCGCAACCGCGGCCGGTCGGCGCGACCGGGCCCGCGACTCTGGGGCCCGCGACGCGTCCGGCGACGACTCCGGCTCCGCTGCCGCTCCCCCCGCGGGGCGAGAAACCGCAGGCCGAAGGGGGTGAAGAGCCCGCAGTGCGGCCGGGCCCGCCGCTCCCGACCCACCCGGAGCCGTCCCCCACGACGCAACCGAGCCCTGGCGGCGGTGAAGTCCGCCGGCCGGGCGTGGCCCTTCCTGTACCGCCATCGGAGACGAAGGCCACGGGGCCGTCTGGCCCGCCGGCGCGCGCGCCTGAACGCAAGCCCGCGCCCGCTGGCGAGGCGAAAAAGCACGTCGTCGGGGAGGGCGACACGCTCTCCTCGATCGCGGAGCAGTACCTGGGGGACCGGAGCCTGTGGCCGCGAATCAAGGAGGCCAACCCGGAGCTGACCAACCCCGACGTGCTGCTCGTGGGCCAGACGCTGGTCATACCGCCGAAAGAGGGGCCGCTGCCCGCGACGGAAGCGACCAAGCCGGCTCCTGGCGGCAAGTCCTCCGCGAGCGCGAGCAAGCCGACCGGAGAGAAGAAGAAGGCCGGCGAGGCCGAGACAAAGCCGAAAGGCAAGCCGCACACGTACGTCGTGGCCAAGGGCGACTCGCTCGCCGGTATTGCGCGGAGCATGTTGAAGGACGCGAATCGTTGGCGCGAGATCTACGAGTTGAACAAGAGCAAGATCCCAAACCCGGACGTGCTGCCCGTGGGGCTGGAGCTGAAGCTGCCGGAGAAGTAGGGCGACCGGCCACGGCCGTTCGCCGCGGCGTCACCGCATGGTTACACTGCACGCGTACATCCTCCGCGAGCTGCTGAAGACCCTCGGGCTGACGCTGGTTGCGCTCACCGCGCTCTTTACCATGGGCGGGGGCCTGTACAACGTCATCCGCTACGAGGGGGTTTCCGCTGCCGACGTGCTGAGCTTCATTCCGCTGCTGCTGCCGATCGTGCTGACGCTGACGCTGCCGATCGCGGCGCTGTTCGCCGCCACCATGGTGTACGGGCGGCTGGCGGCCGACAACGAGCTGGTGGCGTGCCGCGCGGCGGGCATCAACATTCACCGCCTGTTCGCGTCTACGGTCCTGCTGTCAGCCTTCGTGGCCCTTTTCATGTTGCTGATGGGGAACTTCGTCATTCCGCGGTTCATCGGCCAGATCAGCGATTTCGCGCGCACGAACCTGCGGGACCTAGTCGCGCAGCATCTGCAGCGCGAGGGCTTCATCAACTATCGCCAGAAGTCCAGCGGGGCGGAGTTCACGCTGACCGCCGACCGCGTGCAGCGCGCCAGCGACGCCGCCCTGCGGACCGCCGGCTTCGAGATCGGCCCCGGCCTGCACTACCTGGTCATCACCGACCCGACCTTCCTGAACATTGACACGCAGGGCAAGCTGATCCGCTTCGCGGCCGCCCGCTTCGGCGTGTGCCAGTTCGACACGCGGACGACACCGGTCAAGGTGACTCTGGAGGTCTCGGAGGCGAGGCTCTTTGAGCCGGGCCGGGACCAGGTCTATGTCGGCCAACAGGCCATCGGGCCGCTGGCCGTGCCGACCGAGGCGCCGCCGCAGTTGTCGTGGGCCGATCTGCGCGACCTGCTGCGCTGGCGGGCGGCGTTGTGGGACGCGCCCAAGCTGCGCGGGGCGGTGCAGGAATTCCTCGGCACCCTGACGGTGCAGCGCTTCTACACCTACTGCGCCGCACAACTGAAAGACGGCGGCGAGCTGACGCTGCTCGACGAGCGGGCGCGGCCACACAGAATCCAGTGCGACGCGGTGCGGCTCGATCATAAGGGTCTGACACTCACCGGCGGCCGCGTCGCGGTATACCCGAAGGACCAGGGCCTGCCGACGCGCTACGAAGCCGAACAGATCGAG
>CAIWOY010000135.1 GCA_903914415.1 uncultured Phycisphaerales bacterium
CCATCTTTGGGCCGCACCACGCGCGCCCGTTGAGCGGCACGATACCGCTCGGGAGGCCCGGCTTTCATAGCTTCTCTGTGGTGAGCGATCGTCCCGATAACCAAGATGCTCAATTAGGCTACACACAAAAACGCGCGCTTGAGCACCTTCGGTTTCCAGCCCGCCAACCGCGCACGCCGCCGCCCACCTCGTCGCCCACGCCGACGGTGATAGGCCGACGATTCCCGGGTAAGATCCCGCCCAGGGAGTCGAACATGGCCGATCAAACCGCGACCGTCGCCGAGCTGCGTAAGCTTGTCGCCGACTTCGTCGCCGAGCGCCGGTGGCAGGGCTACCGCGACCCCAAGAACCTCGGCCTGTCGATCGCGATCAAGACCGCCGAGCGCAGGTGACGCGGTAGCCGAGCGTAGTGAATCGCTGTCAGTCGCGTGCGAAAGCGGGCGACCGGACTCGAACCGGCAACAATCAGCTTGGAAGGCTGATACTCTACCAATTGAGTTACGCCCGCACAAATCACTGCAAAATGGCAGCTTACGTCAGCGGCCGGCGCGAGTGCACTACTTGGCAGGCTGGTATTCTTACACGATAAAGTAACGCAAGGCGGCGAAGAATCAAGCCCGGGGTCCCGCGGAGGTGCAGGGGCCGTGCAGGCCGGCCAGCCATCGGCAGGCCCTCACCGGCCCACGGGCGGCCGCAGTGCGGTTGTCGTGCCCAAGAGGACGCGGCCGGCGTGCGGAAGGACCGTGTCAGCGGGCGGGCAAGACCAGCCAGGACCGGGCGGGCCGCGATCCGCGCGCCGGAGGGACACATCGCCGTTGCCGCCCAGGTGGCGGTCGATCCGTTCCGCGGCCGCCCGTCCGGACGCCACGGCGTGAACGACCAACAACGTCGCGCCCGTGATGTCGCCGGCGTGGAAAACACCTTCCTGCTCGGCGGGCAGGTCGCGCGGCGCCGCCTGGCCGACGGCGAGAATCACAACGTCGGCGTTCACCGTCACGGTTTCCTGCGCGTCGAAAACCGGAGCGAAGTTCCGGCGTTCATCGAACACCGCGACGCAGCGCCGGAACCGGACGCCG
The DNA here is from genome assembly GCA_903914415.1 of uncultured Phycisphaerales bacterium. Classification (GTDB taxonomy): domain Bacteria; phylum Planctomycetota; class Phycisphaerae; order UBA1845; family Fen-1342; genus Fen-1342. The sequence continues at coordinate 1,077 of CAIWOY010000135.1, forward strand.
CTCACCTTGCCGTGCGCACCGAGGATGGTCGCGGGTCCCCAGCGCGGGTTCACCTCGATCCCTTCCGGCTCGGCGCGTGCGACTTCCTGGGCATGCGCCGGCATTTCGGTCCGGCTTTCCAGACAAAACAGCCGCACCGATCCGCCCGAGAGCCGGCGCGCGGTCATGGCGACGTCGAGCGCCACGTTCCCGCCGCCAACGACGACGACGACGATCGCGCGGCCTAGAGCGGTTTCACTTTTTCTCCGTTGCATAACCACAGTGGCGAAAGAACCCCTTGACGTCGCTGGGGGTGACGCGCTCGAGGACGGGTTGGAGCGCGGCCCAGAGCTCGGTCATGACCCGCAGCCCCAGGCTGCGGAGCCCTTGCTTGCTTTTGCTGAACGCGTTCTCGATCGGGTTGAAGTCCGGCGAATAGGACGGCAGGTACAGCACGTCGGCTTGCGCGGCGCGGATCAACTGTCCCACCCGCGGGCCCTTGTGACTCGACCGGTTGTCCAGGATCACCAGGTCGCCGGGCCGCAACGTGGGGACCAGCACCGCCTCGACGAACGCCGCGAACGCCGCGCCGTCCACCGCCCCGTCCAGCACCAGCGCGCAGCGGACGCCGCTTTGATCCAGCGCGGCGATCAGCGTGGTGGTCTTCCAATGCCCATGCGGGACCGC
>CAIWOY010000136.1 GCA_903914415.1 uncultured Phycisphaerales bacterium
CATTGCTGGTGACACGTCGTCGTCGCCTGCACAACGCCGCACACCCTGGGGACCGGGGACACCAAAACACATTCTGATTACGGACCCAAGGCGCGCTTGCCGCCGGAATAGCGGGTTCTGGCCGCCTTTCGCGCCCCCGCTGTGCGCCCACATCCCCGCGCGTGGCGCGGCTGCGGCGCCCCGCGCCCCTGCCCGGGTCGCCACGCCCTGGCTTCGTACGCCACGCCGGCCTTCGCCAGACCAGACCACCCGCCGCCTCCACAAAGACTGGTCACACCCTAGCGTCCTGGAGCACGGGATTCGTCTCGCGGGGCACACGTGCCGCACGTATAATCCGGCCACCACGCGCGACCCACGCGCCGGGGCGCGCGGAGCAGGAGGTGTGCGGCATGGCCAAGCCGGGTTCGTTGTGGCAACGGGTGGGCGGCCTCTTTCGTCCCGATTACCCCCCTTCCGCGACCTTGAGTAACCTGGCCGGTCGCGCGACCGTGGGCACGACGCCCACCCCGCGCGACGGCACACAGCGGGTGCTCGCGCCGGCACCGCAGCCGCAGAGCGTCTCCTGGTGGCAGCGGCGACAGGTCCGGCAAATGCAGATGCGCGAGGCCTCGCGGCGCGTCGTCCAGCTTGCCGACGAGCTGGAACGGTACTTCCGCCGGCAAGACGAGCGGGCGGCGGAGCTGACCGGCTCGTTGGGGCACGTCGGCGGCGTGCTGGAGCAGTTGGCGGAAACGCAGCGCTCGCACGGCGAATGCCTGCGAGGGATTGCGCAGCACACCGAGGCGGGGGTCAAGCATTCCGCCATGCTCACCGAGACCCTCGGACGCTTGCCGGACTCGCTGGTAACGCAGGCGGAGGCGATCCGGGCGGTGGCCCGCCAGCTTCAGCTTGGGCTGGAGTCGGACACCCAGCTTACGCAGTCGCTGCAACAGTTCGGACGGGCCGTCGACACGCTCGGGTCGGCCGGGACCTCCCAGGTTGAGATGCTCCAGCGGCTCAACGCCGCCCAACGCGAGCAGCATGATGCACTGCTGACCCTGGTGCGCGAGCAGAGCCGGCGATTTATGCTGATCCTGGTGGTGGGAGCTATTCTGGCCGTCGCAGCGCTGGCCGCGCTGGCCCTCCCCCTCGCGCTGCAGTGGTTGCGGTAGACCGCTTCGAACCGCCTCGTTGATCTGGTGCCGCCGTGCGAGTCGCCCTGGTCCAAACCAATCCGACCATCGGGGACATCGACGGGAATACCGCCCGAATCCTGGACGGCATGCGCCAGGCGACCGCCGCGGGCGCCCAGCTCGCAGTCTTTCCGGAACAGACGATCATCGGCTACCCGGCCAAGGACCTGCTGCTCCGCCGCGCGGTCATCGACCGCAACCTGGAAGCGCTCGCGCGGATCGCCGACGACGCGACGAGCCTGGCGGTTATCGTGGGCTTCGCCGAGCGCACCGACCAAGGCTCCGGCCGGCCGCTGTACAACGCGGTGGCCCTCGTCCACCAGGGACGCGTGCTGGGGCGCTGGCGCAAGCGGCTGCTGCCGACCTACGACGTGTTCGACGAGGTGCGCTATTTCGAACCGGGCGGCCCGCAGCCGGCGGTCGAATTCGGGGGCGTCAGGCTCGGCGTCACGGTGTGCGAGGACATGTGGTCGCGCGAGGAGATGCTGGGCCAGCCGCTGTACGTCTGTGACCCCATCCACGACCTCGCCGCGGCCGGCGCACAGGTCATCTTCAACGTCTCCGCGTCGCCGTACTTCCTGGACAAGCACGGCGTGCGGCTGGCCCTGATGGTCGAGCACGCCCGCAACAACCGCGTCCCGCTCCTGTTCGTCAACCAGGTGGGCGGCGACGACGAGCTGCTGTTCGACGGTTGCAGCAGCGTGGTGGATGCCGCCGGCACGCCGGTTGGACAGGCGCTGGCCTTCGCCGAGGATTTACTGCTCGTCGATCTCGATAACCTGGCGGACACCCGGCGCGAGCACCACCCACTGGGGCCGGCGGGTCTGCACGCGGCCCTCGTCCTGGGCGTGCGGGATTACGTCCATAAGTGCGGGTTTCGCTCGGCCGTCGTCGGCTTGTCCGGCGGGATCGACTCGGCCGTGGTCGCGTGCCTGGCCGCCGCGGCGCTGGGTTCGGAGAACGTCCACGGCGTGGCGATGCCGAGCCGGTTCAGCAGTGGCCACAGCGTCGCCGATGCGCAGGCCCTCGCGGAGAATCTCGGTATCCAGTTCTCGGTAATCCCGATCGAGGCGATGCACGCCGCGTTCGAGGCGACGCTGCAGCCGCACTTCGAGAACCGCCCGCCGGACGTCACCGAAGAAAACATCCAGGCCCGCTGCCGCGGCGTGATCCTCATGGCCCTCTCGAACAAGCTCGGCAGCCTGCTGCTGACGACCGGCAACAAGAGCGAGCTGGCGGTCGGATACTGCACATTGTACGGCGACATGGCGGGCGGGTTGGCGGTAATCAGTGACGTGCCGAAGACACTGATCTATCCGCTGGCGCGGTACGTCAATGAGCATGCGGGGCGCGAGATCATCCCGCAGGGGACGTTGACCAAGCCGCCGTCGGCTGAGCTGCGCCCCAACCAGACGGACCAGGATACATTGCCCCCGTACGACGTGCTCGACGCCATACTCGAACGCTACGAGGTGCGGCTGGAGAGTCCAGCGGCTATCGTGGCGGCGGGTTTCGACGCCGCGACGGTCGCCGACATGGTGCGGAAGATCCAGACGAGCGAATACAAGCGCCAGCAGGCGGCCCCGGGGCTGAAGGTGACCTCGCGGGCCTTCGGTTTCGGCCGGCGGATGCCGATTGCCGCACGACATCCGCGTTAGGTCGGGATTGTCTAGCGCCACAACCCACGCGCGCAGGAGTCAACGTGCCCGAGCTACCGCGTCTGCTGCGTGATTTCGTGCCCGTCGCCGGCGTGATGAAGGCGGACTACACCGACTTCCTCGTCGAGGAGGTCCCGCTCTATCCCGCCGACGGCGCCGGCACGCACACGTATTTCCTGCTCGAAAAAGCCGGCCTCAGCACCCACCAGGCCGTCGGCGACATCGCGCACGCCCTCAACATCCGCCGCCACGACATCGGCTTCGCCGGCCTCAAGGACGCCCGCGCCGTCACGCGGCAGTGGATGTCCGTCGAGCACGTCGCCCCCGAGAAGCTCGACGCTCTGAACCTGCCGCGCATGCGTGTCCTCCAGACCACGCGGCACACCAACAAGCTGCGCCTGGGGCACCTCCGCGGCAATCGCTTCCTCATCAAGATCCGCCAAAGCGACCCCGCACGCTTGGCCGGGCTGCAAGACGCGCTCGCCCAACTCGGTCGCTGCGGGGTCCCCAACTACTTCGGCGCGCAGCGTTTCGGCTATCGCGGCGACACCTGGCGCATCGGACGGGCAACCGTCCGCGGCGAGATCGACGAAGCCGTGAACCTGATCCTCGGCCGCCCCACCGACGACGACCACGGCGCCATCCGCCACGCGCGGGAGCTGTTCGATCGCGGCCTGTACGCCGAGGCCGCCCGTGCCTGGCCACACCTCTTCCGCACCGAGCGCCAAGCCCTGAAGGCCCTCGTCCAGCGCGGCGGAAAACTACGCCGCGCGTTCTCCGCCATCGACCGGACCATCCGCAACTTCTACGTGTCGGCGTATCAGTCGCACCTGTTTAACGAGGTGCTGGCCGCACGACTCCCAACGGGACTCGGGCAACTGCAAGTCGGGGATTTGGCGTGGCTGCACGCGTCCGGCGCCGTCTTTCGCGTCGAGGACCTGGCCATAGACCAGCCCCGTGCCGAGCGCTTCGAGATCAGCCCGACAGGTCCCTTGTTTGGATACCGCATGTCGCAGCCGGACGGCGAGCCCGGCCGCCTTGAAGCGGAGATTCTCGCGCGCGAGGGTCTGACCCTCGAAACTTTCCGTGCCCACCCCCTGCGGATCAAGGGCGGCCGCCGTTCGCTCCGCTTCCGCCCCGGCGAGCCCGAACTCGCGCTTGGCGCCGACGAACGGGGGCCCTATCTTGCGCTGCAGTTTGCATTACCGCGCGGCTGTTACGCCACGGCGCTGCTCCGCGAGCTGTTTCAACTCCAGGAGCCCGCGGACGCGCTGGCGGAGGAAGAGGCCGGAGAGGACTGAGGACGGCGGCAGGGGCCGTCGATAGCGCGCGGTTGGGCGAGGCGTGGATGCCAATCGAGGCGAGCCTGGACTGGGATCAGGTGCTGGAGACCGTGCGGACTGACACGCCGGAGCTCTACCGCGCCTGGTTCGCGTCGCTGCATCCGACGCAACCCAAGGGTGGCGAGCTCCAGGTCCGCGTGAACGACCCGGCACAGGCCCACTACCTCCGCGCCAACTGCCGCCACGCCTTTGCCGACGCGGCGATGAAAGTCAGCGGGCACTTGGTGACGGTCGAGTTCTCCAGCCCTCAAGAATTAAACGGCGAGCCCCTCGCCACGAGCCAGCCGCCGGCACTGACGCGCATGCCGCTGAGTGCGGACTACACCTTCGAGCAGTTCGTAGTCGGGGCCTCGAATCGTCTGGCGCACGCCGCTTGCGGCGCCATCTGCAACCAGCTCGGCAACTTGTATAACCCCCTGTTCGTGCACGGGGCCTCCGGCCTGGGAAAGACGCACCTGCTTCAGGCGGTTTGCGCGGAAGTCACACGCGGAAACAGCGACTCCTGCGTACTTTACACGCCGTGCGAGACGTTCGTGAACGATTTCGTGCGGGCGCTCGCGTCCGGGCAATGGCAGCCATTCCGGGAGTCCGTCCGCCGCGCCGACCTGCTCGTCATCGACGATGTGCAGTTCCTGGCGAACCGCGAGTCGAGCCAGGAGGAGCTGTTTCACACCTTCAATACGTTGTACCAGAGCCGCAAACAGATCATCCTCAGCGCCGACTCCGCTCCCAGCGAGATCCCGACCCTCGAAGACCGGCTCGTCAGCCGCTTCAACTGGGGCCTCGTGGTTCAGATTGACCCGCCCACACGCGAGACGCGCCAAGCGATCCTGCACAAGAAGGCGCGACTGCGCGGCGTTGAGGTCCCCGATGAAGTAATCGACTACATCGCCGAGCATATGCCGGGGAACGTCCGCCTGCTGGAGGGGACGCTCACCCGCCTGATCACCGAGACGCAGTTGGGCGGCAAGCCGCTGAATGTCCAAACGGCCCGGGAGCTGCTGGCCACGCACGTCAACCACAACCAGCGGCCGCTCCAAATCAGCGAGATCCTCGAGGCCGTGTCGAAGCACTTCGGGGTCCGCCTCCAGGAGCTTCTGGGCCGGAAGCGCAACCGCTCTGTCAGCCAGCCACGCCAAATCGCCATGTACCTCGCGCGCAAGCTGACGCCGTTGAGCCTGGAAGAGATCGGGATGCACTTCGGCGGTCGCGATCATTCGACCGTTCTGCACGCCGAGCGGACCATCGAGGCCGAGCGTGGTACCAACCCCGAGTTGGCCCAAACGCTGGCCCACCTGACGCAGCTTCTCTTGACACGCGCGTGACACTTACGCACCGACAACGGCCAGCTACGATCGACTTGGCCCGTGGGAACCTTTGCTACACCGCGGGTCTGTCGCGCCGGGGCGAGCCTTGTCATGGGCAGCTACTCTCAACCGACACCCGGATGACGTCCATAACAGACTGTTATTAAAGTGGTTACGGCATTCTACGCTGGCGACTGCACAAGTTGACAATGCTGACGGACTAAGACGATGAATGAATACTCTAGAGAGAGCCCTATAGGTAGCTGTGAGCAATGTCGTGAGCTTGCGGGACGTGAGCCGGGCCGGCAGGAGAACTTCCCAACGGCTAGTAGCGGACAGGGGGCGGTTACGGTAAATATAGCGGTGCGCGCAGTGGGTCTGTAGCCCCTGGGGGCGAGCAGGAATGGGTGCTCGGAGGTGGCGCGCCGCGGTTCGTGGCCTTGCATGGGTGCGGACATGAAAACGAGACTGCCGCGTCAGGAGTTCGTGGATGCCCTCACAGCGGTCGCTGCGGTCGCCGGTGGGCGCACGACGAAGCCGATTCTGAGTTGCGTGAAGATCGCCACCGAGGCCGACTCGGTCGAGCTGAGCGCCACCGACGGTGAGGCCGCCCTGCGCATCGGCGTGGGCAGCTTCTCGGTCGAGGAGCCCGGTGAGGCGGTTGTGCCGGCCGAGCGCCTGCTCGGCATCGTCCGCGAGATGCCCGACGCGGAGATTCGGCTCACGGCCGATCAGAAGTACTGCGTGGTCTGCGGGGCGGGCAGCGAGTTCAAGATCTTCGTCTTTCCGGCCGCGGATTTCCCGGCCATCCCGACCTTCGGCGAAGGGCCGGACTTGGTGCTCGACGGCGCGCAGTTGGCGCGGATGATCAGCCTGACGATCTACGCGGCCGCACGCGAGACGGGGCGCTACGCGATCAACGGCGTGCTCTGGCAGAAGCGCGGGCACAAGCTGTTCCTGGTAGCGACCGACGGCCGGCGGCTGGCTCGCGCGGGGGGCCAGATCCAGGAAGCCAACGGCGGCGACTTCGAAGTGATCGTGCCCGCCAAGGCCCTGCACGCGTTTGAGCGGGTCTTCGTCTCGACGCGCGAGCGCGGCGCGTGGACCGTGGACGTGAAGATCATGCCGAACCAGGTGCTGCTGCGAAGCGGCGACCGGATGCTGGCGACCGCGCTGGTCGAGGGCACGTTCCCGAAATACGAGGACGTGATCCCGAAGGACACCGACAAGCTGGCGCGCCTCTCACGCGTGGAGCTGCACGGCGCTATCCGCCGCGCGGCCCTGTTGACCAGTGACGAGGCGCGTGCGGTGCGCATGTCGTTCGCGCGCGAGCGGCTGGTCATCACGGCCCAGTCGCCGGAGCAGGGCGAGGCCCGCGTCGAGCTGCCGATGGAGTTTGAGGGCGAGCCGGTCGAGATCGGCTTTAACGCGGCCTTCGTCAACGACGCGCTGAAGGTCATCCCGTTCGACACAGTCTGCGTGGAGTTGAAGGAGAGCTTCCGGCCGGGCGTCGTGCGTGGCGAGGACCGGAACGAGTTCCTGTACGTGGTCATGCCGATCTCCCTGTGAGCGTCGGGCGTGAGCCCGTCAGCCTGCCCATGAAGAGCGCAGCCGAGCAATACCAGTGCCTACTCGAAAACCGGCGGCCACGTCGCCCGCTCGGCCTTGACGAGTTTGCGCCGCGCCGCCGACAGGGCCGCGCCGGGGGCCGGGAAGTGCTCTCGCCGCTGGCCTGGATCCTGCGGGGCGCGGTCCGGCAGCTCAAGTTGCGGGAGCGCGCGGCGCGAGCGTGGTCGGAGGTGGCCGACCCGGCCTGGTTGGCTGAGACGACCGTCGACGGCATCGACGGGCAGACGCTGGTCGTGCTCGTCGGGAACACGACGCTGGGCTATGAGTTGCGGCGGCGGGCACCCGCCCTGGGGCGCGCGCTGTCGAGTTTGGTGAGCGGGGTTGGCGGGGTGCGGTTTGTCGTGGCCGGCCGTGGCGCGCCCGGGCCTGACGGTACGGAG
>CAIWOY010000137.1 GCA_903914415.1 uncultured Phycisphaerales bacterium
CGGGACGCTCGCGAAGCATCCCTTCCGCTCCGGTGCTACGCTGAGTCGCGGGAGGGTCCGGGACTTCACAGGCAGCCGCGGCCAGGCGATCGCCGGTGCGTCGGGCGTCCTCCGTCCGCGAGCGTGTGCTGGGCTCCGAAGAGGCGACCCAGCGGGTGGGCCGGCCGCAGAGAAACGCGACCGGCCCCACGGGGCGAACGCGCCCGAGCACGTGTCTCGAACCGGGTCAGCAGGTGTGGGGTGCACATTTCACCGGCTGAGGGCCGGTGCCACACCGCCGAGCGGGCCGTCAAGGCAGGCTCTGGCACTGCGTGAGCAGGTGAAGTATTCCCCACGTTGAGGCGGAAAGCAAAGCGAGGATGGAGGGTTGGCGGAGTTTGGCGGCGGGTGGCGGAGATGGGCGGAAATCGGCGAGTTATGAGTGGCGCATAGCGAGTAACGAGTTCGGGGGCAAGGCACGGAGGCACGGCGCGGGCTGCGCCCGCAACCCATTGGGGATTGGAGGTTGCCGATTGGGAATTGGACCCGAACGAAACCCGGCCAGAATCTTCCACGCGCACGAAGAAGCCGCGCGATCGTAGTACGGAGGGACGAAGGCACGAAGCGGTCGAAGCCCTCGCGCGGCGGCGCTTAGGGCATCAGCGGCGATGAACTCGGCCCTACGGACACGTCGGAGTCTGCCCCGGGCCGGCCAGGCAGTTGAAGAATGCGGTCGCGTCGTCAATGTCCACGTCATCATCGCCGTCCGTGTCGCCCGCCCGGCAGAGCGGTGGTTGAGCAGGCGAGCCGGTGCCACTGAAGCAGGTCTGTAAACCGGCGACGTCCGCCAGGTCCAGGTCGAAGTCGCGGTCGTAGTCCCCCCGATACTCCAGGCAGCTCGGCGGCAGCGTCTGTTCATGATTGGGATCGGCACACTTTCCGACTTGGTCCATTTCCACAGCTTGCAGGGCTTTTTTAAGCTCCCTGCAGTCCGAAGACTGCGCGCCGTAGAGGTCGCCGCAGGCTTGAAGGCTATGCGGGTAGGCGGCGTTAAACGTCTCTGATGAAAGGTAATATAGAGTCATAACGCGGTAGAGGACTTGCTCAACTTTATTGCGCCCGATAGGAGCTATCGTGCAGCCGTTAAAATATCCGCCCATCGAAGCGAGATGATGCGCTTTGCTCGGTACGGTGGAATTATGGTGTACTCCGTAATTGTCAGCCGAGCCGCAGTAGAAATAATCCGAAGTATACCGGTCGGGGTAACGTGTGCCGGTCGAGGAATCAATAACGCTTGGAGGATCAGACAGGTTTCTTGGAGCACTGATAGGTGTCCCTGCTCCGCTAACCCAATCATTCCCGCCTGTTTTCCAGTATTCAAACATCTCTCCAATTACATCCGAATGATTCTCGTCAAGGGCTCCGGATTCACCGGAATAGATTAGGCCAGCCGGACTCACCCCGTGCGCATACTCGTGGCCCACCACATCAGGAACCACAACGTCTTTGCAGAAGTAGACTCCGGTAGCTGGCCAGTAGGCAGCGCTCGGGCAAATGCCCTGCCAGCTGGATAGCCAATCCACATATGACGCGCCGACGTCCATAATTGCAGGAAATGTGGTTCCGTTAGTGTTTCCACCCGCTCCATTTGCGCCATTCCGGTTGAATTTAGTCTGGTAGTACTCGTGGACATCGCCAAGAAGTGTGAAGGTAGTATCGGTATCCACCGACTGCTGGCTTGGCAAATAGCGCGGGTTTGGACCATGCGGGCATGGGGTATAGCCGCCCGTTTCCCAACAGCCAAAGGTGAAGTCATCGGGGGGACGTGCCGTCCAGCCGTACTTCGGGTCATTATAGGTAGTGTGGAAATTAGACCAACAGCCGTTTCCTTCCCCAAATTGCGCACTGCAATCGTAAACCTTCCTATTCAACCTCCTCACATTATCCAGCCAAAACCTAAGCTCGCCGCTTTTTGCATCAATAAAATAAGACTCATCAACAAACGCTCTGCTTGAAAGTTGAACCTCCCAAACAAGATAAGAAGTCACGTCATTGGCGTTGCTAAAAAGCCCGGGCTGCAAAACATAAAGCGCGACGTTTCTAATATCGGGAATAATATACGGGTACTTATCAGCGAAAATCTTCTTGGCTGCTTCTATGGCGTCTTCTTCATGAGCTTTGGGCTCAAGTGAAAGATTAATCCCAGACCCAACCGCGGCGTTGGCCGATTTCACTTTTCCGTCTGTGCCGATATGCACAATCATTTCCGCGCCAAAAACGGGGAGGCCGTGGTAGTGCTGCCGGAAACGGACGTGTGTCATGCCGAGGCCGTCGCGCTCGGCGCGCGTGGGTAGCAATTCGATTTCGACGGGTGAACCCTCACCCTGCCCTCTCCCGACGAGGGAGAGGGGTTCGCCGGCTGCGACGCGCGCGACCGCGGCCTTGTCCTGGGCGAAGGCCCACCCGTGCCGATTCAGGAACTCGGTCGCCAGGGCCACAGCGTTGGGACGCGCGCGGAGCGTCTCCGCCTGCAAGTCGTGCAAGAGAGTGCGCTGCGGCGATGCCGGCTGCGCGGCGTCCGCTTCTGCGCGCGTGATGAGCCGCACCCCCGGCACGCCCGCCGGCCAGGCCGGCAGGCGCACAGAGCGGCGCGCCGTGTCGAAGGGATCGGCGAGCGGGTCGTTAGCCCCCGCTTCCACGGCACGAAGGATGTTCTCGACCTGAGTCTGCGGGTCATCCTCGACCTTCATGAAGGTCACGCGTCCGGTGGCGGGGTGGAAGAAGTAGTCGACCGGCTCGGGCGGCGGCGGGGTTGCCGGTAGGGTCTCCGGGCCGTCGTCGATCTCGTTGGCCAGCAAACCGGTCGGCCCGCGCGGGATGCTTGGCGGCGCGGTCTCGCGAACATAGGCTCGAATCCGCTCCAGGGCCTCGGGGCTCGTGGGACCGTTGGGCTCCTCGCCGAAGGGCCAGTCCATACCCCTGCCGGAAACATGGGCGTTCTCGGCGGCCAGTTCCGCGGCGGCAGCGGGGAACGTCAGCGGGAGATTGGCAGGCGGGGACGCCTGCCCTACCCCGGCGGCGGGCGGGCCAAGCAGCCGAAAGAGCGCCGCCGCGGTCAAGTCTTCCTGCCCATAGCCGGGCGTCATGTCCACGATCTCGCCCGCCGGGCCGATCACGAATGTCGCCGGGTAGTGCATCTGCCCATCCCGGCTCAGCGGGCCAAATGCCCGCGCCGCTGCCCGGCCGAGGTCCCGGGCAATCGGGCCGGCGTAGCCCGTGGCCCGCAGAATTGCCGTGACCTCCTCGTCAGTGAAGATTTGCGTGCCGATCTGGCCCGCGACGGCGACAAAGACGGCGCCGAGGGGCGTGTACGCCTGCTCCAGCCGGGCCATGCGCGGCAGGTGTCGCTTACACCACGGGCAGTTCGGGGCGACGAAGTCGAGCACGACAACCTGTCCGGCGATCAGCTCGGGCGTGATCCGCAGGCCGTCCAGGGTGGTGAGGTCAAAGGTCGGTACGGTGCCGCTGGTGGTGCCGGCCGGCGGCGGCCCGGACTGGTCGGGTGCGTTGGTGCAGTCGTCAGCCCGGGCCGTGCTGAATCCCACGAGCAGCAGGGCGCAAGCCAGGAACGCACCGCAGCGGTGTTGCGGTCGCATCGGAGAGCCTCCTGTGCGCGGCACGCGGCGTAGCGCGGCGTGCCCTGAACCCATGGTAGCAAAAGCGGCTAGGCCAAGCTAGGCAATTGCGGGACCAACAGGGCTGTTCGGGCGTGGAAAACGACGCCCAGTCGTGGCCGCGAAAGGCGGCGTTTCGCCGCGCGAGCCGTTTGTTCGCCGATATTTGCCCGTGCCACCGAATCTAGCCACACCCAGTTGGGCCTGTTCCCCCTCTGGGTGTGCGTGCCACCGGCGCGCAGTGATACAATCGAGGGGACCGCTGCTTCTGGCCGCAATAAGCTGGACCGCGACGCGTTAGCCCAGTGGGGCCAGGTGACGAAAGGAGTCTGCGCATGCACCCCGTGGCACGGACGAAGTGGATGCTGGCAGCGCTGGGGGTCGCGAGCACGCTGGGGGCGACGGCGCTGGGCGACGAGCGGATCACCGTCTGGGGGCCGCCGCCCAAGGAGAAGCCGCACCTCACGAAGGGCGCCGAGGGTTTCCCGCCGCTGCCGCTGCCCGTGGTGCCGCAGCGCCGGACGGAAAAGAAGCGTCCGCCGGCGGCGCCGATGCTGATCGCGAACGTGGGCAACTTCAGCTTCAAGGGCTGGCAGGGGTCGCCGGGGGCGGTCGACCACCTGCTGACCAGCGCCAAGGAGCAGTTGAAGGTCTGGTACGGCTGGGAGCAGCTCGACATCGACGAATTGGCCCGCAAGTACGCCTCGAACGTCGAGGTCCGCACGCCCGTACTCTACCTGTGCGCCTACTACCCGCTCGAACTGACCGACGAGCAGCGCGGCGGCCTGCGTAGCTACGTGCTCGGCGGCGGCACGCTGCTCATTAACTGTTGCGGGCGGCCCGACGCGTACGCCTCCACGGAGGCTGAACTGGCCAAAGCGTTCCCGAACTGCCCGCTGCGCCCGCTGCCGCTCGATCACGCCGTCTATCACGCCCGCGACGACATCGAGCAGGTGCACTACCAGGCTCCGTCCGACAACCCGCTCGACAAGCCCACCGAGCAGGTCGCCCCGCCCCGGCTGCGCGCCGTAACGCTCGGCACGCGGGCCGCGGCGATCGTCAGCCTCGAAGACCTCGCCAGCGGGTGGAATGAGTGGGCGGCCCCCGGTGTGACACGCCTCAGCGCCGCAGACTCAACGCGCCTCGGGCTCAACCTGCTCACCTACGTGACCGCGGAGAACCGCTACGCGAAGTTTCTTGCCCGCACGCGTGAGATTACCGGACCGAGCGAGCGACCGCGTACGCAACTCGTCTTCCCGCAACTCATCCACGACGGTAACTGGAACCCCAACCCCTCCGCCGTGCCCTATTTCCTGAAGGAGCTGGCGTCCAACACCTCCGTCGCCGTGCGGTTCGAGCGCAAGACGCTCACACTAAAGGACGCCGCGCTGTTCGAGCACCCGCTTTTGTACATGACCGGCTCGTGGGACCCGGCCCTTAGCAAGGAAGAGCGGGCGCTGCTGCACCGCTACCTGACCAGTGGCGGGACGCTGCTTGCAGACGCTGCGGCCGGCAGCGCGGAGTTCGACGTCGCCTTTCGGGCCCTGTGTCACGAGCTGTTCCCGGATACGCCGCTGGCGCCGCTGCCGCCGGATCATCCGCTGTTCGCGTGCTTCCACAAGCTCGACAAGTTGACGCTGCACAGTGAGGAAGAGCCGGTGGCGCCAGCCGTCGAGGCGGTGATCGTCGAGCGGCGGCTGGTGATCCTCTACAGCCGCTACGGCCTGTGCGACGGGTGGGCGCACGAGTTCAACACCTACGCACGGTGCTACACGACCGAGGACGCCCTGAAGCTCGGCACCAACCTGATCGTCTATGTGATGCAATAGGCACGGATACATGACGCAAGCCCAAACGCAGATCGACCCCGCCGTCCAGCAACAACTCCAGCTCGTCCAGAATGTCGCCAAGAGCCGCGTACGCATTCGGCAGGAGCTCGCCCGGCGGATCGTGGGGCAGGGGCAAGTGCTCGACGATTTGCTGACCGCGATCTTCGCCCAGGGGCACGCGCTGCTCATCGGCGTGCCCGGGCTTGCCAAGACGCTGATGATCCAGACACTCGCGGACATCATGGCGCTGACGTTCTCGCGCATTCAGTTCACGCCCGACCTGATGCCGGCGGACATCACCGGCACCGAGGTGCTCGAAGAGGACCGCACCACGGGCAAGCGCGCGTTCCGCTTCGTGTCCGGCCCGGTGTTCGCCCACATCGTGCTCGCGGACGAGATCAACCGCACGCCGCCCAAGACGCAGGCCGCCCTGCTGCAAGCGATGCAGGAACGGACGGTCTCGGTGGGCAACCAGACGCACCCGCTGCCGACGCCGTTTTTCGTGCTCGCGACGCAGAACCCCATCGAGCAGGAGGGCACATACCCGCTGCCCGAGGCCCAGCTCGACCGGTTCATGTTTGCGCTCAAGGTCGATTACCCGACCGCGGCGGAAGAGCTGACCATCGCGAAGACGACGACCGGACCGGGCCTGCCGCAGGCGTCGAAGCTGCTCGACCAGGAGACGGTGCTGCAACTGCAAGCGCTCGTGCGGCGGGTGCCGATTTCCGACCACGTCGCCGGCTACGCGGTGAAGCTGGCCCGCGCGACGCGGCCGGAAGACCCGACCGCGCCGGAGGTCGTCAAGAAGTACGTGCGGTGGGGCGCCGGGCCGCGGGCGGCGCAGTACCTGGTGCTGGGGGCCAAGACCCGCGCGCTATTGGCCGGCACGACGAACGTCGCGTGCGACCACGTCCGCGACGTGGCGCCGATCGTGCTGCGGCACCGCGTGCTGACGAATTTCGCCGCCGAATCGGAGGGCATCGACGCGGACCGGGTCGTCGCCGACGTGCTGAAGCTGGTCGCCGAAGCGTAGCGGTAACCGCGGAGACGCAGAGAGCGCAGAGTACGCAGAGAAAGATAATGTTGTTGTTTGCGAACTTCTATTGCCATGCAGCGCATTGCACGGCATGCAGCCCCGGACTGAACGCCTTCTTGAAACTCCCTGGCTCTGCGTCCTCCGCGCTCTCTGCGCCTCCGCAGTTTAGTCGAAGGCTGCCAAATGCCCGCGCGCACTAAGCCGCTGCTCGAAGCCGCGCTGCTCGAGCGCATCAGCGGGCTCTCGCTGGTCGCGCGGCGGGTCGTCGAGGGTGCCCTGCACGGCCTGCACCGCTCGCCGCTGCACGGACTCTCGATCGAGTTCGCCCAGCATCGGCAGTACACGCCCGGCGACGAGCCGCGCCGCCTCGACTGGCGCGTGCTCGCCCGCTCCGACCGCTACGTCATCAAGCAGTACGAGCAGGAGACGAACATGCGCGTCATGCTCCTGGTCGACTGCTCGCGGTCGATGGCGTTCAACGGGGCGAAGTTGTCCGCGCTTGGCCCGCAACCGGTCGCCGCCGAGGGCAACGGCGAGAGCAAATTCCAATACGCGCGCGTGCTGGCCGCAGCACTTTCGTATTTGCTGCTTCAGCAGGGCGACAGCGTGGGGCTCATGCTCGTCGGCGACCGCATCGTGGGGCAGGTGGCGCCGCGGGCGGCCCCCAGCCACGTCGTCGGCTTGTGTCAGGTCCTGGAGCGCGCCGCGCCCGCCGGCCCGACGAACCTCGCCGCCGTGATCGCGCAAGTCGCGGCCCGCCTGCGCCGCCGGAGTTTGGTCGTCGTGATCAGCGACCTGCTCGACGACCCGGATCGCGTACTCTCCGCGCTCGGCCAGACCGCTCACCGCGGGCACGAGGTCGTCGTGTTCCAGGTGCTCGACCCGCGCGAGCTGGAGTTCGACCTCGGTCTCGCGGCCTCCGGCGTGACGATCATTCGCGACATGGAGACGGGCGCCGAATTTGAAGCGGAGCCGCAGCTCGTGCGCGAGCATGTGCGGGATGAGGTGCGGCGGTTCTGTGACCGTCTCGACGCCGGGGCGCGGGCGCACGGGTTTGATCTCGTCCGTTGCCGCACGAGCGAGCCGCCCAGTCAGGTCTTGACGCGGTATGTGCAAACGCGGTCGCGGGGACGCCGGCGATGACGCTGCTGTCTCCCCTGGCTCTGCTCTTCGCGCTGGCAGCGGCCGTGCCGCTGTTGCTGCACCTCTACCAGCGCCGGCGGCGGGCGGTGATCGAGTTCTCGACCAACCGCTTCTTCACGCAAGCGATTACGCGGACGCAACGGCGGCTGCGGCTGCGGCGGCTGCTCTTGCTGATGCTGCGTATGGCAACGTGCGTGCTGCTGGCGCTAGCCCTGGCGCGGCCGATCCTGAATCGGGCGGGTCTGGGGCGTGCGGGCACGCGCGACGTGGCGATTTTGCTCGACGACAGCCTGTCGATGCAAGCGTCGGACGATGCGCACCGCATGCACTTCGAGCGTGCTCGCGACCTGGCGACCGACGTGCTACACCAGCTTGCCCCCGGCGACCAGGCCGCCGTCATCACCTTCACCGGCCGCACGCTGGGCACGCCGACGCCGGCCGGCCTCGTGTGGACCGACGACCTGCCGAAGCTGGCCGGGGACGTTGCCGCTCTGACGCCCACGAGTGCGGCCGGCGACGCGCACGCCGCCCTGGCGCGCGCGGCCGAGCTCTTCAAGGACGCGTCCGCACGCGAGCGGCATCTGTTGGTCCTGTCCGACCTCCAGGAGACCGATTGGCGGCAAAGCGACTGGCCCACCCCAGCGCACCACGTGGCCGCCAGCATCGTTCGCCTCGCGCCGCCGACCGCGGACAACGTGGCCGCCGACGAGTTGGTCTTGAGCCAGGGCACCGCAGTCGCGGGCCAGCCCAACCTCCTCCGCGTGCGACTGGTGAACTACCGCCCGCAAACGACCTCCGCCGAGCTTTCCTTGCGCGTCGATGACCAGGAGTACCTCCGCCGGCCGGTCGAATTGCCCGGCGGCAGCCCGCATACGGAGCGTATCCCGCTGACGTTCGCGACGCCCGGCGAGCATCGCCTAAAGCTGACGGTGGACGCGCACGACGCCCTCCCCGCCGACGACACGCTCTTCGCAACCGTCAACGTCTCGCCAGAGCTCACCGTGCTGCTCGTCGACGGCCAGGCGCACGGGACGAGCCAGCCAGCGGCAGCGCACCGGTCTGCGACACTTTATCTGCGGGCCGCGCTGCGGGCCGGCGGCGGCGAGGCTGACACGCTCCGTGTCCACGTCATCGCGCCCGCCGATCTGCCCGGCGTCGCGCTCGACGCCCAACGCGTTGTGATCTTCAGCGACGTGCCGGAGTTGCCGCTGCCGCAGGTCGAGCGCCTCGAGCAGTTCGTGCAGGCCGGCGGCGGGCTGGCCGTGTTTCTCGGAGAAGAGCTCGACCGCTCCTTCTACAACGACGTGCTCGCCGGCGCGAGCCGTCCCCTCGGCGGATTGCTCCCTGCGGCGGTTGGCGACGTGCTCGACACCGCGGGCGCCGAGCGCTCGCTCAGCCTGGTGGCCGCGGATGTCGCCCACCCCGTCCTCCAGCGTTTCAGCGGCACGCTCCGCAGCGCCCTGGCCGGCATCAACGTCTACCGCGCCTACACGCTGACGCCGCGGGACGCCTGGGTCGTCGCGGCCCTGGACGGCGGCCCGTCGACGACCGGCCGCCTCCTGCCGTTCATCGTCGAGCGCAGCTATGGCCGCGGGAAGGTCGTGCTGTTCGCCGCCCCGCCCGAGCCGCGCTGGACGAACCTGCCGCTGCGGCGCGTGTTCCTCCCGCTGATCAACCGCCTGGCCAGCTACCTCGCAGGCAGCGGAACGGGGATTGCCACGCACGCTGTCGGCGAGGACCTGGTGCTGCTGCGCGGCGGCTGGAACGTGGACCAGCCGGTGTACGTGCTGCGGCCGGACGGCGTGCGGCTGCGGGCCGGGGTCGACGTCGTCGGCGCCGAGCCGGTCGCGCTGCTGCGGGCCGAGGCGGTAACACAGCCGGGCTTCTACCAGCTTGAGTTACCCGCCGCCGACGGATCGCCGCGTCAAGCACAGCAGAACAGCACGACGGCCAGTTCGGTGCTGGCGGTCAACGTCCCCCGCCGCGAGTCCATCCCGCGCACGCTCGACCTGGGCGACGCCCGGCGGCTGGCCGGCAATTGGCGCGTGGAAGTCACCGACACCGCTGCACCCGGCGGCGCGACGAACGAGCAATCGCTCGCCGCCCTCCTGACCGGTGGCGCCGGCGGCCACGGCGTGTGGGACACGCTCCTGTGGGCCGCGCTGCTCTTTGTGCTGTTGGAACCGCTGATCGCCAACCGCGTGTTCGGCCCCCGCGCGGACCGCGCAGAGAAACGAGGCAGGCAGGCCGCATGACACCCGCGCCGTTCTTCATCCTGGGCACGCTGATGTTCGAGTCCCCGGCGTTCGGATGGCTCGGCAGCCTGGCGCTGGCCGCCGGGATCACGGGCGTCGTGCTGGCGTACACGCTCGGGCTGCGCACGGCCGACACGGGGGTCGGCCGCTACATCAGTGGCCCGCGCACCCGGACCGGGCTCGTGTCGCTACGCCTCGCTGCGATCGTCTGCCTGTTCCTCGCGCTGTGGCACCCCGCCTGCGTGCGGCAGGAGGTGCTCGCGCACCGTCCGCAACTGGCAATCGTGCTCGACGATAGCGCCTCGATGTCGCAGCCGGCGGGCGCGGCCGGCGCGACTGGAAAAACGCCCAGCCGCTACGATGCGGCCGTCGCGGCCCTTGATCGCCACCTGCGGCCCGCGCTCGCCAGGACGCACGATCTGCGGGTGTTCGACGTGCAAGGCCGCGTCCTGAATCTCGCCCAGTTGCCCGCCGCCGCCGTGAACCCGCGCAGTCCGCTGACGGAGACGCTGCTGGACGTGCAACACGAGCTGGCCGACGAGCCGCCAGTCGGCATCGTGCTGCTTTCCGACGGCCGCGAAGTGAGCGAGTCGCCCGCGACCGGCAGCATCGAGCAACTGCGCATCCCCGTGTACGTCGTGCAGGTCGCGCCCGACGCCGGCGCCGGCGCGCGGAACCTCGCGGTGCAGGCGGTGTCGGTGAACCGGCGGGCCCTGGTCAACAACACAGTCCGCGCGACGGTGGACATCGCCGGCGACGAGATCGCGCCGGACACGCGCGTACCCGCCACGATCCTCGAGGGCCCGCAGACGGTGGCCAGCGCGACGCTCAAGTGGCCGGCCGGAGCGCGCACCGCCCGGACCGAGCTGACTTTCGTCCCGCGCCGCCCCGGCGAATTCACCTACGCCGTGCAGGTCGGGCCGCTCGGCGGCGACGCGGCCGGCACATCCGGCGAGGTGGACCTGGCCGACAATCGCCAGACCTTCCCGCTCACCGTCACCGCCCAGCCGTTGACGATCCTCTACATCGACGGCGTGCTGCGCTGGGAAGGCAAGTTCATTCACGAGGCCCTCTCCGGCGACCCGGACATCAACATGATCATGATGGTCCGCACGGCCCCGCCGGGGACCGACCGCGGCTCGCAGGGCCTGCTGCTGCCCGAACAGCTCGCCAAGCTCAACCTCGTGATCCTCGGCGACGTGGAGGCCGGCTTCTTCTCGACCAGCGAGCTGACCGCCCTCTCGAAATGGGTGACCGACGTCGGCGGCGCCCTGCTGCTCACCGGCGGGTACCACAGCTTCGGCCCCGGCGGCTTCGGCGGCAGCGTGCTCCGCGACATCCTGCCGGTCGAGTTCAGTGCCGAGCCGAACCCGCAGAGCGATCAGCCCTTCAGCCTCCAACTCACGGACGCCGGCCGCGAGCACCCGATCTTTCAGTTGACCGGCGACCGCACGCGCGACACCGCGTTCTTCCAGACGCTCCCGCCGCTGGCCGGCTTCAGCCGCATCGCGGGGGTCAAGCCCGGCGGGCAGGTGCTGGCGGTGAATCCGCAGCGTGCGACCGCGGACGCCAGCGGCGGACTGCCGGTGCTGGTCGTGCAGGAGGTCGGCGCCGGCCGGACGATGGTCTTCGCGGTCGATACGACGTGGCGCTGGCGGATGGTCGTGGGGGGCTTCACCGGCGACAGCTCGTTTTACCCGCGTTTCTGGGGGCAACTCGTCCGCTACCTGGCGACGAAGAAGGACGAGCCGGCGCCGCGCCTTTTCGTGTCCACGGACCGGTACCGCTACAAGGTCGGACAGACCGTCGAGGTAAACATCGAAACGCGCAGCCTGGCGGACGACCCGAACGCGAGCCCCGCGACCGCACCCAGCGCGGGACGATACAAAGTAGCCGCGACCGCGCTTTCCGAGCGCGGCGAGCAATGGAGCATCCCCGTCTCCGAGCTACCGGACGGCCGGTTCCACGGCAGCCTCGCGGCCGCCGCGGCGGGCCGGCTCGATCTGCACGTGCGCGCCGAGCCCCTGCATTCGGCCGAACGTCCGCCGAGCGCCGACAAGGACACAGAAGACCTCTCCGCGATTGCGACCGTGCAGGTCGAGCGGCCCGATCTCGAGACTTTGGACCCGCGGCCCGACCCGCAGTGGCTCGCGCAGGTCGCCCAGCTCACCGGCGGGCGCGTCCTGCGCCCCGACGAGATCGAGACCTGGGCCGCCACGCTGCCCGCGCAGCCCCGCCAGGTCACGCGCGCCGCGTCGAGCGGCCTGCTGGGCGAACGCACGCTCGGCGCGGTCTTCCTGGCGCTCGTGTGCACCGAGTGGATCCTCCGACGATGGAGCCGCCTGCCGTGAACCCGTTCGAACGCAAGATCGCGACCATGATCGGCGCGCTGGGCCGCCGCTGGCGCCGGCGCGAGCTGCAGCGCGGCGGCGTGCTGACCGCCGTCGGGCTGCTCGCCTGGCTGCTGGCGATGATCCTGCTCGACAACCTGCTCATCCTGACCAGCGGGCAACTGCTGTTGGGCTGGCTGATGCTGCTGGCGGCGGCGACGCTGGCCGGACTGGCGCTCGCCTATCGGCTGACCGTGGCGCGGCCGGCCGCCGACCGGCTGGCGCTCTTGTTCGAGGCCCGCGTGCCGGGCCATCAGAACCGGCTGATCAACGCCGTGCAGTTTCTCGCGACCCGCAAGCAGCGGCAGGACCCGCTCGTGCAGGCGCTGATCGTCGAGAACGCCCTGGCGTTGGACCTGCGGCGCGTCCCGCAGGCGCTGGACGCGCGTGCGCTGCGCGCCGCGGCACGCACCGCGGTCGTCGTCGCCGTGCTGCTCGGCGGCTACGCCCTGGTCCGGCCGCAATGGGCCGCGAACGGGCTGGCGCGCCTGCTGTCGCCGCTCAGCCCGGCCGCACACTTACTGGCCACCGAGCCGCACGTCCGGCCCGGCGACGTGGAGGTTGTCGAGGGACAGCCGCTGGCCATCGAAGCCGACATCCAGCCGTCGCTGCGCGGCACGTTGCCGGAGCGCGTCGAGCTGGAATACCGCGTCGGGCCGCTCGCCTGGGCGAGCACGCCGATGATGCGCGGCGTGAGCCAGCCGTCGCAATCGCCCGCGGCGTCTTCCGGCACGACCTTTGCGCACACCTTCAGCGCCGTCTGGCAGCCGATCGAATACCGCGTCCGCGCCGGCCGGTCCGAAAGCCCCCTCTACCAAGTGCGCGTGCAGGCCCGGCCGCGCATCAGCGAGCTGCACGTGACGATCACGCGACCGGCGTACGCGGGCGGCGAGCGCCGCACGCTCAAAGCGAACGTCGGCGACGTGTCTGCGCTGCTCGGCTCGACGATCGAGCTCCAGCTTGTCGCATCAACAGCTCTGGCCGACGGCCATATCGAGCTACCCGATGGGTCCGTCGTCGCGCTCGCAATTGGCGGCTCCACAGACGCAACCGGGCACTTCACCCTGGAGCGCAGCGGCAGCTACGCCATCCACCTGACCGACACCCGCGGGCTGCCGAACGTCAACCCGCCGCGCTACACGCTGACCGCCGAGCCCGACCAGCCGCCGGTGGTCGCGATCACGCGCCCCGGCCGCGACCTGGTCCTGCCGATCAACAGCACGCTTGAGCTACAGATCGAGGCCGAGGACGACATCGGCCTGACGCGCGTCGTGCTGCAAACGCGGCGCGGCGAAGAGCCGTGGCAGGACGCGCGCACGTTTGAGACCTCGCAATGCCGTTTCACTGCCGAAGCGCGCCTCGCGCTGGGCGAGATGGGCCTGCAAGTCAACGACGTGTTGCTCTACCGCGCCATCGCCCAGGACAACCGTCGGCCGCAGCCGAACACCGGCGTCGGCCGCACCTGGTCCGTGGCCATCGCCGAGGCGGACAAAAGCGACGCGCTCCTCGCCGCCCAGACCCGCCGGCTGCTGGACGCGTTGCAGCGGATGCTCGAATTGCAGCGGCAGAACCGCAGCGAGCTGGACCTCGACCGCGAAGTCGATCCGATCCGGGCTCGCCAGCAGGAAGTCCGCGACCTCGCCGCCGACGCCGTAGATAAGGAGCGCAAGGCGGTGCGTCCCACCGAAAGCGTCATCGGCGAGCTGGTCAGCCTCGCGGACGGGCCGATGCTGCAAGCCGTCCAGCAACTGGCCGCGTACGGGGGCGAGTACAAACAGCGCGCCCCGCTCAAGCCGCCCATTCTCCAACTCATGGACGACATCATCGCCCGGCTGACGGCGCTGATCGGCAAGCTGCGCAGCGCGCTCGAGTCGGCGGAGAACGCGCAGCAGGTGCTCGCGCAGTTGCCGGAGCAGGAGCGCGGTCAGGCGCTGCAGGACATCCGCGACCTGCTCAAGAAGCTGCGCGACTTCCTCCCCGACCAGGACCGCGTCATCGCGGACACGGAGGAGCTGGTCCGCAAGGCCGGCGATTTCACCGACGAGGACCGGCAGAAGCTGGAGCAGGTTAAGGGCACCGAGGACAAATGGGCCGACGCGCTGGCCACCTCGGTGAAGGACATCGCGAAGCTCACCGAGCAGGGCTTCGCCGACCGCTCCATCGCCAACGATTACAAGGAGATGGTCGAGCAGATCGAGGAGGCCAGCAAGAACCTGACGCCCCAGCTCGTGCAGCTCGCCGTGCCGCGGGAGCAGTCGGGCCGGGAGCTGGCGGAATCGCTGGTGGAAGAGATGGAGATGTGGCTGCCGAACTCGCCCGACAACATCAAGTGGATGATGGAGGAGCCGCTCGATTTTCCGGAGATCCCGATGGTGGACCTGCCGGACCAGTTGTCGGACCTGATCGGCGACCTGATCGAGAGCCAGGACGAGCTGAACGAGGCGGCCGAGGACATGACCAGCGCCTGGGCGGATTCGATCGCCGCGGGGGCCGGCTGGGAGGTCGCCGGCGGGCCAATCAGCAACTTCTCCGCGGTCGGCAAGACCGGCAACCAGCTCCCGGACAACAACGAGTTGTCGGGGCGGTCGGGCGAGGGCCGCTCCGGCCGCAGCCAGGGCCAACTCGTGCAGGACGTGGCCCGCGGGCTGCAAGGCCGGCAGACTCCGACACGCGTCACCAACGACACCTACGAGCAGGGCGTCGTCAAGGAGCTGCAGCAAATGGCCACCGGCGGGAGCACCGGCGGCGGCAAGGCCCGCGGCGCCGGCCAGGAGGGCTTGCAAGGCGAGACCCCGCCGCCGCTCTACAAGGACCTGAAGTACATGCAGGACTGGCAGCAGCGCATCCGGCAGCAGGCCGAGCGCGTGGCCGGCCAGCTTCAGGTCGTGCGCGTCGAGTTGCCCAGCCTGGAGCAGAGCATCGCGCTGATGCGCCGCGCGGAGCAGGCCGCCACCGCCGGCCGCTACGCCGACATGTTCCGCGCACAGCAGATGGTGCTGCAACATCTGCGGGCGGCCGGCGACCTGGCCGCCCGCGAGGTCGCCCTGCGACTCGATCGGGCCGAGGCGCTGCCGCCTGACCAGCGGCGACAGATGCTCGACGCGCTGGACGAGCCGGTGCCAGAGGAGTATCAGGCGGCCGTGCGCCGGTATTTCGAGCAATTGAGCGAGACGCGATGAATGGAGAAGGGACCAAGGGACTGAGGGACCCAGGGGCCAAGGGATGGCGAGCACGTGTGGTGACCGCCGCGGTGCTCGCCTTGGCCGCGAGCGCCTGCGCCGACGACTGGTGGAACGCCGACTGGCCGTATCGCGTCCGCCTCGACTGCAAGGCCGGCCCGGGCGACATCGCCGTCGCACAGGTCGCGCTGGCGGACCGCACGACGGCGGACGGCCGCGACCTGCGCTTGATCGACGCGAACGGCCAGCCGCGCGGCTTCGACATCCTCTGGCACGACCCGCACCTGGCGACGCTGCTCTGCGTGCAGGCTTCGCCGGACGAGGCGCTGACGACCTGGCTCTACTACGGCAACCGCAGCGCGCCGCGCATCGAAACCGGCAACCCGCGCGGCGAGGAGTACCAGCAGGCATACCAGGCCTGGACGCGACAGCAGGCCCAGCGCGACGCCGCCCTCAAGAAACGCGCCCAGCTCGAACGGCAAATCGACGAGCTGCAGAAACGCGTGCGGGACGCGGAGCACGCCGGCCGCAGCACCCCTCCGCTCGACGAATGGCGGCACCAGCTCAAGACGCTCCAGGACGAGCGCGACGCGCTGGCCATCCCGGACGCGCTGCCCGAGCCCAAGGCCGGGCAACCCTGGTCGCCGCAGCGCGGCGTGCTGCTGAAGATCTACCGCAAGGCCAAGCCGGGCCATCCGAAGACGCTGCGCGAGCTGCACAAGATGATCGGCGACGCGAAGCTCGAAGGCGCGGGCTTTCGCGGCGGCATTTCGGACGGCTTCAACCCGTTCGGCGCGAGCGACGAGTACATCAGCGTCTACGACGCCTATCTGCGCATCGACGCCGCCGGCGAATATGCCTTCTGCACCGTCAGCGACGACGGAAGCTGGGTCCTCATCAACAATCACGACGTGACAAGCTGGCCCGGCGCGCACAGCATCGCGGGGGGCGAGCGCGGCGAGAAGAACGGGACGATCAAGCTCCGCGAGGGCACCGCCCACGTCCAGTATTTCCAGGAAGAAGGCACGGACGGGCAGATGGCGTTCCTTGGCTGGAAGCCCCCGGGAACCGAGCAGTTTGGTCCCATCCCGCCCGAGCAGTGGCTGAGCGTGCGGCGGGCCGGGGCCGGCGCGTATCAGGTCCGCGGCCAACCCGTGCTCGCGGTGCCGCGGGTTGAGATCGACAGCACCTACTGGATCCGCGACAGCGAAAGCAAGCAAGTGACGCTCGTCCGGTGCGCCGATCTCGGCCGCGGCCGCGATGACGACAAGAAGCGCCGCGAGTGGTCCTTCGGCGATGGGCTGACGGCGGAGGGCCGCGAAGTAACGCACGTGTACTTCCGGCTGGGCCGCCCCGAGGTGACGCTGACGGTCACCGACGCTGCCGGAAACCGCGACGCCGCGACCTGTGTCCCGTACATCTTCCAGTTCGACATCGTCGGTGCCGGCCGCAAGTACGGCAAGGCGGAGGACTACATCGCCGCGACGGCCGACTACGACGTGGAGCAGCTCGCCCGCGACGACCTTTCGCGCTACATCGAGTTCTGCGGGAACCTCGAGCAATGGGAGCGGCACGTGCGGGGCGTGCAGGCGTACCTGCGCCGCTTCCCCGACGCGGCCGACGCGCCCCAGGCCGCCGCCGCCGCCGCCGAAAGCTGCCTCCAGCCGCAGGCGTACGACCCGAATAGCGCCGATGAGCTGCTCCAGCGGGCCGCGGAGGGCACGAAACCGGGCATCGAGCGACAGAGCCTGCTGCTGCGGCGCGCCCGCGTGCTGAGCTGGCACCTCGCTGCCCCCGCGACCGCCGCAAAGCTCTACGACGAGGTCCTCGAGGCCGTGCAATCCGAACGCGGCAAGGAGAATGCGAAGCTCCGGCGGGCCGCGCTCGTTGGGCAGGCGGATGTCGCGCTGCTCTCCGGCGACGGGCAGCGGGCGAAGGAACTCTATCGTCAGGCCGAAACGCTGGCGGAGAAACCAACCTCGCAGCCCGAAAAGCTGGCCAAGAGCGGCACCTACGCCTACACGGTGGAGGACCTGCTGGCCCGCGGCGAGTACAAGTGGGCCCGCGACACGCTCGACAAGTGGGAGGACGAGTTTCCGCTCCAGAAGCTCGAGGGGCTCACGTTCTTCCTGCGCGGCAAGGTGCTATTCGTCGAGAAGCCGGGCGAGCTGGCGTTACGCTACCTGACGTTGGCCGAGCGCGTCGCCCCGCGGGCGGTGCACGTGCCCGAGGCCGTCTGGCTGCAGGCCAATTGTCTCATGGCGGTCGGCCGGTACGAGGAGGCGCTGGCCGAGCTGCGGCGCATCACGGTTGATTTCACGTACACCGAGTTTCTCGAGCAGGCCGCAGAGAAAATGAAGGAATGCGAAGCGCAGCTCCAGGAGCAGAAACGGTGACGGGTCTGGTCGCCTGCCGTGCAGTCGCGCCAGCCCGTGCGGTGGGCCGGCTCGTCCTCGCTTGTGCCTTCGCGGCCGGGCTCATCGATGTCGCGCGGCCCGACGGCCCAGCGTCCGCACCCGGCAGCCAGCCGGCCAACCTGCTGGCCAACGGCGATTTCGACCGGCCCGACGCCACCGGCGCTCTTCCGGCCGGCTGGACCACCGAGCACCCGGCCAACGTCCGCCGGCTCGACTTGGGCGGCCAGCGCGGCGGCGTCGTTCAAATGACCGGCGACAAGCAGCTCATGGGCGGCTATGGCGCGGACCTGCTGAGCGAGAAGATCCCGATCAAGCCAAACACGTGTTACCGCTGCACCGGCGTCACGCGCTCCGACGGCCCCAACATGAAGGTGTTCGTCCGCGGCTACGGCACCGTGACCCGCCGGGTCAAAGGCGAGCTCCAGACGTTCGAAGACGCGGTCTACACCATGCGCAAGGACATCCCGCCGACCGGCGACTGGACGCCGTTCAACCTCGACTTCACGATCGTCCCGTTCAACGAGTTCGGCGCTCACCAGCACCGCGTCGAGTACGTGCGGATCAAGCTGTGGGCATACTGGCCGGCTGGGACCTGCTGGTTCGACAACCTCCGCTTTGAGGAGGTCGGACCGCTGCCGGCGGACGCCGTGCGGCACCCCGACGCCGTCACGCACACCGGCGTCCCGCCCCGCCTCGGCCCCGGAGCGGAGACGACTACGGCCGCGGCGTTCGATGAGGAGCAGGTGTGGCTCGATGCGGCCAACGCCTTCCGCGCCGACGAGTTCGCCAAGGCGGCCGAGCTGGGCGAGCAGTTGGTCGCGCGGGCCGGACACAAGGGCATGTATCGCGTCCTGCTGGCCCGCGCCCTGGCCGCGCTCCAGCGGTGGTCCGAAGCCGAACAGCAGGCCGCTTGGCTGCTCGGCGATGGCGGCGCCGGCGCGAACTCGCGACCCGCCGCCTCACAGCCGGCGCCGCAGATTGACCCGTGGCAGCGGGACTGGGCGTGTGTGGTGCGCGCCGAGGCTTGCTGGCACACCGGCCGCACAGACGAGGCCCGCGAGTGGCTCAAACGCGCGCTGCGCGAAGGTACGGTCCCCCAGGCGCGCAGCGCCGCCGAGCAGTTAAGTCGGCAGATCGCCGATCACGAGGATTGAACTGTTTCGCGCGGCGTCCGCGTGACGGCCACGCTGCCATGCCCGCGGCGCAGACCCTACTGCTTGCCCACCGTTGCCGGGGGCGTGCCGGGCGAAACCCGATTCATCACCGGAGTCGGCGCGAGGCCCGGCCTAACCACGGGGTTGCTCGTGGGCGTCGGCGCTACCACGGGGGCCCGCATCGCATACACCGGAATCTGCAGCAACGGCACGTCCGCATCGTCCGTGGTCAGCCGCACAAACCCCGGCGCCCCCGCCCCGGACGCATAACCCGCGGGCACGTGCAAGACGACCGCCTGCTGGTTGTCCCGATCCACGAGCTCCGCCGTGAGCTTCGGATCCGTAACCGTCACCGCGGTCACCTTGCCGGGCTTTTCGTCCGACCAGGCCAGTTGCGCGCTCAGGTCCAGGTCGGACTCGACCGTCTGCGGGATCGTGAAGCGCGCCGGGTTCGTCGCCAACCGCGGCGTAACCTGTGCGACCACCGGAATGACCTCCTGTGGCGCCTGCTCGATGCCGGTTTCCAGCGTGAGCGAACCGTGAATCATGTCATTCGGCCAGGGCGGGCTGATCGTCACGGTCAGCTCGTACTCCTCGCCCTCGCGGACCTCCTTCAGATCGGCGGCTATGGCTTTGTTCGCCGTGCCCGGGAGCAACTTGGGCTTGAGCGGTCCGCCGTCGCCGCGCGTGATCGTGATCGTCCGGGTTTGCGCCTCCGAGTCGCGTTTGATCTGGCCGAAGTTCGCGTTGGGCACCGAAAGCCGGTCCGCCACGTTCACGTGCGCCGCGCAGTCCAGAAACGTCTGCAGGGCGTCCCGGTCGCTGGTCTGGACCTGCACCTTCCGCAGGCTCGGGCCGGTCATCCGCGGTACCGTCATCGTGATCTCAACCTTGTCGGTCTTGCCGGGCTCAATCGTGCGGCCAGCCTGGCCGCTGATTTGGAACCCTCAGCCCCGTTTCAGCAGGATTTGCAGCGGCCCCTGCCCTTCGTTCGCGATTTCGAACGTGAAAGTCGCCTTCTGACCCGCCCAAACCTGCTCCGGCTGGACCTTGGACTCCTTGAGAACGAACTTCGGCTGCGGCAGGTCGGGCGCCGGCGGGACGGGCGTGTCCGTCTCGGTGTTGTGGCAACCGCCAGCCGGCGCCGTCGTCGGCCCCTGCGCCGGCGTCGGCCCCAGCGCCGCCGTCGTCGCGTCCGACGGCGCCTTGCGTTCGGGCGAAGCGGCGCCCGCCGCCTTGGCGTTGACGGCGAGCGTGTCGGCGGGCTCGCGCGCCGTTATCGGCTGCGCCAATTCGGCCGGCTTGAGAGTGGTGATCGGCGGGCGCCTCTCACGCCCGGGCGGCGCCGGCGGCTGGCCCGTCCGAGCCGGCGGCTGCTCCGGCGGGGACTGCTCCATGCGGGCCGCCGCCCGCTCCCGAATCCGGGCGGCGATGGCCTCACGCTCCGCATCCGTCATCGGTATCGGCTCGGCCGCATCGGCGACGGTCGGCTGCGCTGCCACGGCTTCCGCCTTGCCGGCCGGCTTGGCCGGCGTTGCCTCCGTCTTGCTTGCGGCGCCCGCCGGTTGGGCCGCCTTGACGGTCGGCGTGTCCGTCGGCTTCACCTTCGCCGCGGGTTCCGTTTTCGGGGGCGTACTGCAACCCACAACCAGGGCGAGGAGCACGCCGGCGGCAAACAGCCACCGCACGGGCCCCGCGTGTGTAACACAAGAGCTTCGTTTCGCTGCCATCGGTCCTATCCTTCTCAGATGAGTCATTATACGTCGGCGCACCAGCGCGGTCGCGTTCCCTAGACGCCGCACGCACCGAACCTTCTATTGTATCGGCCCCAGGCCCGGTTGCGAAGTCGAAAACTCGCCCCGCTGCCGCCGGGTGTGACCCTCTTTCCTGGGGCGGGTAAAGTGCGTGCTGGAAAGGGGTTGGTTGGGTTACCCGGGTTGTTTTGGGCGGGGCGGCCCAACCAGGAGCGCGCCGGCCGCGGACGACGTGCCGAGGGCGGTCGGGAAAGCGGCGCTGGACGCCGCGGGGCCGGCGTTCCGGACAGAGACTGTGCGGGCGCTGAACGCGGCGCGGCCGGGACCCTGGAGCGAAGATCCGGAACAGGTGGTGCGGGCGGCGCGCCTCAGCGTGGGCGCGCGGGTGGGCCTGCTGGATTGCGCGGCCTGCCGCGCCACAGGCTGGGACCTTGGCCGCGGCCCGAGCGCGAGTCTGTGCCAGACCAGGCCGGCGCGCCGGAAGGGTTCTGGCCTGCGCGGGGCCCCGCGCCCCGCCGAAGCCCTGCGGGCCCGCACGGCGCTACACGATTCTCGCGCGTGGGACGCCGACTGGCACCCTCCAGGAGCCCAGTGGAATTAGTCACACCCCGCGCGGCGCAACGCGGCGGGAAAATGCGAGCCCCGCCCCGCCGATGTGCGGCGGTGCGGGGCTCCAAGGGGGACACGACAGCTTCCGTATAGATTATTCCAATCGGATGTCAGGCGGGTGCAGCCACCGGGCCGGAATTGCGCCCGGCCGGCGACCGTCCGAAACGAACCCGCTTGCAATCCCGCGCTGTGCATCTATTATCGCGGCATGAAAACGGACCCGGCGAGGATTCTGTCAGTGTCCGGATGCACAGCGCGCTCCGGGCGGCGAGCCTGTGCGTGGCGCGCGGCATGGCGTAGCGCCATGACGGCCGGGTTGACGCTACTGCCGGTCCTGTGCGGTTGCCAGACGCCGGGTCAACCGACCGGCCCGACGGCGACGACGCTGCGGATCCCGGATCACGACGCGTTTCTCGACAACTCATTGTCGTTGCTGCGGCGCTACGATCTCCAGCCCGAGTACGTGGACCGCACCAACGGGCTGATCGTCACTAGGCCCACGACCAGCGGGCAGTGGTTCGAGTGGTGGCGGGTCGATTCGCAGGGCGGTTACCAGACCCTCGAATCCAGCCTGAACACGATCCAGCGGACGGTCACGGTCAACGTCGAGCCGCTGGATGGCGGGGTGCCGGCCGCCGCGGACGAACCGGCCGCCGGGCAGCCGGCGGCGAGCCCGTCTCTGAGTGCGTCATCTGCGCCGGCCGACGTTGCGTCGGCGCCCGCGCGCTATCGCGTGGCTGTGCGGGTGGACAAGTCGCGCTACAGCGCTCCCGAGCGGCAGGTGACGACCGCGTCGGGCGCGCTCGGCATTTACAGCGAGCGTCTGCCGACGACCGAGGGACTGCGGACGAAGGGACATACCGTGCAATGGGTGCCCCTGGGACGCGATCCGTTGCTCGAGGCGTTCCTGCTGAAGAAGCTCACGGCACTCTGTCCGGAGGCAGCGGCCGAGTAGGGGCGGGGCACCGCACACGACACGGCCGATACGGATTGGTCGCCATACACGCGTGGGCGGCAGGCGGGGGTTCGTTTCGCGTGCAGCCGGCCGCGCTCGGCGCAGAAAGACGCCAGGCCGGCGAGGTTGCTCACCGGCCTGGCGGGTAATTGCAGCACTCTGCGGGCGGCCCGCGAACCGGGCGCCCGCGCGATTCTACGGACAGTCCGTGCCGATCACGGCCACGAACAGGTCGATGTCTGCGTAGGTCACGTTGAAATCGCCGTTGATGTCGCCGTTAAGCCACGGACACGGCCAGTGCGTCCAGGCCGACTCGCCGCCCAGCGCGGCGACGAACAGGTCGATGTCGGCGTACGTGACGTGCCGATCGCAGTTCATGTCGCCCTTGCACGACGCCGCACAGCGATTACCGGGGCGGCAGGCGATACCGTCGCCGGAGTAAACACCCCCAGCCGCCGCGCAGTCGCCGCTCGACTTCACCGCGCATATGCCGTTGGGGTCGCAGCATGCACCGGTCGCGCCGCACGTCTGGACCGGAACGTCCACAAAGTTCGTGCACTCGCAGCTGGCCGCCGTCGTCACTATGACGCTTAAACGCACCGAGCTGACGGAGCCGGTGGTGTAGGTGATCTGGTTCGAGCTAGCGCCGCTGTCGATCGAGCCGCCGGTCATCGACCAATCGTATGACGCAGCCCCGGCCGGCACGGACGCCGTGTGGCCCGACGAGTTCGCACACACGTTCGGATCGGCTGTGATCGTGCAGTTGGGCGGGGCCGGCAAGCTCACGGGGTGTTCCGCCGAGGTGCCCACGCAGCCGTTCCCATCCGTCACCGTGACGTGGTACGTCCCGTTGCCGACCGTGATCGTCCGGGTCGTCTGACCACCTGGCGACCACAGGTACGACACGAAGGCACCCGCGTCCAGCGTAACCTGATCGCACGGCGTGGTGCCCGCGGTTTCCGTGATCGTCGGGGTCGGCGGGGCCGGCAAGCTCACGGGGTGTTCCGCCGAGGTGCCCACGCAGCCGTTCCCATCCGTCACCGTGACGTGGTACGTCCCGTTGCCGACCGTGATCGTCCGGGTCGTCTGACCACCTGGCGACCACA
>CAIWOY010000138.1 GCA_903914415.1 uncultured Phycisphaerales bacterium
CAGCCGTTCGACCCCGGTCACCGTCAGGAATTCGACCCGGCGTTCGAGGGCGAAGGGATCGACCCCGTTTTCGAAGCGCGCGAGGGTGGGCTGGCGGGCGCGGGGGCCGTCGTCCGGAACGCGGCCGGCCACGAGCTGGAAGAGCGGGTCGTCGCGGAGGCGGTCGTGGTCGTTGCAGTCCTCGTAGTCGGCGAGGAGCCCGTACAGGCGCTGGCGGAGCATCTCCAACAGAGTGTGTTCGGGGTCCTGCCGCCCGTCGGTCAGGCCCGCGGCTAGGCGCTGCGTGTAGCGCAGCCGCGCATCGGCCTGGGCCAAGGGCAGCAGGCCGGCGTCGCTGGTGATTTGTCCAGCGCTGGGCTGGACAACGATCGGCAAAGCGGGGAGAAAACCGAACGTCAGTTGCGGGACATCCTGCAACGGCATCGGCGGCCTCCGTGCTTTGATCCAACTAATTTCTCACAAAGCCAGTTAGATCAAAAGGAGGCCGCTCCTGTCAATGCGGTCGTGAATAATCCGGGCTAGGGCGACCGGCGCTGGGCTTGCTCCCACAGCGGCGACGGGAAGCGGCTCGGTAACTCATCCAGCAGCGATGCGCGAACCGTGACGAGCAATTCCTGCTGCGCGCGGCACGTCCGCAAAGCGAACGCCAGCGCCGGCGCCCAGCCTTTCCCCTCCAGCTCCAGCGGCCCCACTTCGTCGATCGCGACCACATCCAGCCCGTCCTCCACCGCCGACACGATCGCGGCATTGCCCGCGGCGAGCGCGGTTTCGTCGAACCGGAATGCGCCGATCGTGGGCGTCTCCTCCGGCGCGGCCACGACACGTGCCAGCGGTCGCCGGCTACCCGCGCGGAGGTCGATCAGATCGTAGCCGACGCGCTGGCCGTCCTCGAACACGGCGGGCGACACGACCCCGCCGACGGATCGCCCCGTCGCAACCGCGTCCGCCGCGTACTGGCGCACGAGCGTCGTCTTCCCCTGTCCGCGCGTGCCACAGACGATCGTGAGGGTCATGGCGGAACGCCCACGGCACCGGACGCCGCGGCCGGAAACGGCCGCATTTGTTGCCCGGCGACAGCCGGCCATGATACACTCACTTACGATGGCCCGGCGTGCAGAGCAGAGCCCGCGCATGTGGATTGGAGCGGATCTCCCCCGGATCGACGGCCTCGGGAAGCTGGGCGGATCGGCCCGGTACGTTGACGATCTGGCGGTCGAGGGCGTGCTCCACGGCGGCACGGTCCGCAGCCCGGTGGCCCGGGGGCGCATCAAGAACATCCACTTCGATCCCGCGCTGAACTGGCGCGACTTCGTCATCGTCGATCACCGCGATATCCCCGGCGCGAATGCCGTCGCGATGATTGAGAAAGACATGCCGGCCCTCGCGGCCCAGGAGGTCCGCTACCGCTACGAGCCGATTGTGCTCATCGCCCACCGGTCAATCCGGAAGATGCGGGAAGCGCTGCGGGCGATCCGCGTCGATGTCGAGCCGCTGCCCGCCATACTCGACCCCGAGCAACCGCTGACGCCGGAGCTGATCCAGTACCGCGCCGACAACGTCTTCAAACGCGTGGATATTCGCAAGGGCGACGTGGAGGCGGTGCTGGCGACCGCGCCGCACGTCATCACCGGCGAATACCGGACCGGCGCGCAGGAACACGTCTACCTCGAAACGCAGGGGATGCTCGCCTATCGCGAAGACGGCCGGCTGGTCGCGTGCGGCAGCATGCAGTGCCCGTTCTACGTCCTCAACGCGCTGGCCCACGCCTTCGGCCGCCCGCCCGAGGCTTTTCGCGTCGTCCCGGCCGCGACCGGGGGCGCCTTCGGCGGCAAGGAGGACTTCCCGTCCGTGCTCGCCATCCACGCCGCCCTGCTGGCCGAAAAGGCCGGCGCGCCGGTCAAGATGATCTACGACCGGCAGGAAGACATGGCCGCGACCACCAAGCGGCACCCCAGCCGCGTGCGGCATCGCACGGCGGTGGACCGCGACGGCCGTCTGCTGGCCCTGGAGATCGACGTGCTGCTCGACGGCGGCGCGTACGTCACGATGTCGCCGGTCGTCCTGAGCCGCGGCTGCATTCACGCCGTCGGACCGTACTATTGCGAGAACATCCACGTGCACGGCGAAGCGCGGCTGACCAACTCGACGCCGTACGGGGCTTTCCGTGGCTTCGGCGCGCCCCAGACGCTGTTCGCGCTTGAGCGTCATATCGACGTGATCGCGCAGCGCCTGGGCCTCGACCCGGTCGAGCTGCGGCGGCGGAACCTGCTCCGCGCGGGCCAGACCATGGCGACCGGGCAGGTGTATCGGGATGGGCCCGATCTGACGGCCCTGCTCGATCGCGCGCTGGAGCTCGGATCGTACGAAGAGCGGCGCCGGCAACATGCCGCGTTCAATCGCACGCATCCGTACCTCCGCCGCGGCATCGGTCTTGCGACTTTCTGCCACGGGGCGGGCTTCACCGGCAGCGGCGAAACGTACCTGGCGTCCCAGGTCGCGGTGGAGGCGCTACCCGACGGCTCCGTCGAGGTGCTCACGGCGCAGACCGACATGGGGCAGGGCGTGATCACGGTCTTCACGCAGATCGTCGCGGACTGCCTGGGCCTGACGCCCGCGCAGGTGCACATCGCCGCTCCCGACACGTCGCGCGTCCCCAACAGCGGGCCGACGGTCGCCAGCCGCACGGTGATGGTCATCGGCGGCCTGCTCGAAAAGGCCTGCGACAACCTGCGCGAGCGCCTTGGTGCGCATGACAAAACCCCCCTCCCTCTCAGGGAGGGGCCGGGGGAGGGTCGAAACACCCCAGTCTTGTCAGGAGGTCTCGGTTTTGACGCGGACGCCGCGCCGGGGGCGCTGTCGGACGCGATCCGCCAATGGCACGCCGCGCACCCCGGCCAACGCCTGCTCGGCCGCGCGCAGTACGCGCAGCCCGAGGAGATCGTTTGGGACGACAAGACGTATCGCGGCAACGCGTACGCCGCGTACGCGTGGGCCGCGCACGTCGCCGAGGTCGAGGTGGATTTGCGGACCTACGCGGTGCAGGTCACGGACTACGTCGCGCTGCAGGAAGTCGGCCAGGTGGTGAATCCGACGCTGGCCCGCGGGCAGATTCAGGGCGGCGTCGCGCAGGGCATCGGCTGGGCGCTGTTCGAGGAGGTCGTGCTCCAGGACGGCGCG
Source organism: uncultured Phycisphaerales bacterium (assembly GCA_903914415.1). GTDB lineage: Bacteria > Planctomycetota > Phycisphaerae > UBA1845 > Fen-1342 > Fen-1342. The sequence continues at coordinate 3,178 of CAIWOY010000138.1, forward strand.
ATGCAGAACGCTCAACTCACGAACTACGCAATCCCGACCAGCCAGGACCTGCCGCCGATCCGCGTGTACTTCGAGGAGCAGCCGTCGCGCTATGGCCCCGCCGGCGCCACGGGCCTCGGCGAGCTGCCGATGGACGGCCCGGCGCCGGCCGTCCTGAACGCGGTCTGCCACGCACTCAACACGTCCCTCGACACTATCCCGCTTACGCCCGAGCGACTGATGGAGCACATGGAGGACGCCGGCCGTGGCTAAGAGACGACCTCAAAACCCCCCTCCCTCTCAGGGAGGGGCTGGGGGAGGGTCGAGAAGCCCGGCTTTACCCCCGCGCCCCAAGGAGGAGACGCGGGCCGAGCCGTTTCCCAGCTTCGAGCTGCATTTCACGCTCAACGGCCAACCGGTGACGGTCACAGTGCCGCTCGACGCCCGGCTGCTCGACGTGCTGCGCTACGACTGCGGCTGCACCGGCACGAAGGAGGGTTGCGGCGAGGGCGAGTGCGGCGCTTGCACGGTGCTCCTCGACGGAATGCTCGTGAACTCGTGCCTCGTGCCGGCGTTCCAGGTCGCGGGCCGGAGCGTCGAGACCGTCGAATCGGCCGTCGCGTCCGTGCTCGAGCTGCTCAACAAGACCGGGACGGCGCAGTGCGGGGCGTGCTCGTGCGGGGTCGTTATGTCGATCCGCTGGCTGCTCGAGCACCCGGCGGAGGCGCGCGGCCTGAACTTGCGCGAGTTCTTGGCCGGGAATCTCTGCCGCTGCACCGGCTACGACGGCATCGTCGCGGGTGCGGCGGCCGCGCTGCGACAGGCGGGAGGCTGAGCGTGCGGGTTCTGACGCCGACCACGCTGGACGAAGCGCTCGAGATGCTCGCGGGGGCGAGCACCGGGTGGCATGGCCGCTTGCCAACAGGCTGCACCAGCGGGGGAACCCAAGAACCTCGATCCGAGCCGCGCCGGTCCGAATTGTCTCCAAGCGGCCATGTCGCGCCCCATGCAGCGCCTCTGATCCCCATCGCGGGCGGCACCGATCTGCTCGTCTCCTGGCATCAGCAGCCCAAGGACGGCATGAGCCTGCTCGATCTCTCGCGACTCGGCTCGCAACTCCAGCCACATCGGCTCACGGACACCGAGCTTGAACTCGGTGCGCTGACGACCTATTGGGACGTGACCTCGTCGCCGGAAGTCGCCGCCGCGTTCCCGCTGCTTGTCGAGGCGGCCCGGCTGGTCGGCGCGGTCCAGATCCAGATGCGCGGCACGTGGGCCGGCAACATCGGCAACGGCTCGCCGGCGGCCGACGGCGTGCCCGTCCTGATGGCGTACGACGCCCGCGTCGTCCTGCAATCGCGCGCCGGCCAGACGGAAGTCCCGCTCGACCAGTATTACACCGGCTACCGGCAGACCGTCCGGCGTCCGGACCAATTGATCGTCGCGATCCGCGTACCGCGCCGGCCGCGCGAGCGCGAGTGGTTCTACAAAGTCGGCCCGCGCCGCGCACAGGCCATCAGCAAGGTCGCAGTCGCGGTGGTGAAGGACGCCGCCGGCTGGCGAGTGGTGGCCAGCAGCGTCGCGCCGGTCGTGTGCCGTTGCCGCCACTTCGAGCAGGCGCTCGCCGACGGGCGCACCTTTCAAACGCCGGCCGAGATCGCCCAAGTCCTGGCGGCGGACATCTCCCCGATTGACGACATCCGCTCGACGGCCCGCTACCGCGCGACGGTCCTCAGCCGGTTGCTCTACTACTGGCTCCAAGACCGACAGGCCCCCCAGTAAACCCCATGTCGTACAAGCCCCGCGCTACGCAGTGGTGGCGGCCACCTCCAACGGCCCTTCCACCAGCTTGGGCGTATGCGCCCGGCGGACCTGTATCAACTCGGCGAGGATGCTGACCGCGATCTCGTTCACCGTCACCGCTCCGATTGGCACACCGATCGGCGTGTGGACGCGATCAATCTGCTCCTGCGTGACGCCCGCGGTCGCCAGCCCCTGCAAGACCAGCAGCGATTTGCGCCGGCTACCGATCATGCCGACGTACCCCGCCGGCCGGCGAATGATCGCCTCAAGCGCCTGCGCATCGTGTCGGTGCCCGCGCGTCACGACCACGACGTAGCAGCCGCCGTCGATCGGGTAGTCCCGCAGCGTGCCGCCGATGTCGCCGACCCGGCACTCGACGCCGGCCGGGAAACGCTGCGCCGCCGCGAACTCCGCGCGGTCGTCGATCACGACGACGCGGAAATCCAGCTCGGCCGCGAGCCGGGCGACGGCCTGGCCGACGTGTCCGCCGCCGGCGACCAGCAGAGTCGGCGGCACCTCCAGATGCAGGCGGTATGTCAGCCGCCGGCCTTCGTGCTCGACGATCACCGGCACGTGCGCCGCCTCGCCCCGCCGGGCGGACGCGACCGCCGCGCGCAGCGTCGCGAGGTCGGTCTCCGGCGTCGCGGGCATGACCGCGATGGACATCTGCCCGCCGCAGATCAGCCCGTCGTCCCAGCCATACTCCTGATCGAGGTCGAAGCCGAGCAGGGTGGACTTGGCCTGGCGCATGAGCTGAAACGCGCGGGTCTTCACCTCCGCCTCGACGCAGCCGCCGCCCAGCGTGCCGCACGTGCTGCCGTCGGCCCGCACCAGCATCGACGCCCCGGGCACCTGCGGCGTTGGGCCGGTCGTCTGGACCACGGTGCAAAGGGCCACCGGCTGGCCGGCTTCGGCGTCGGCGACGAACGTCTCAAGGACCGGAATCAGCTCGCTCATCGGCGTACCTCCGACGTGCACCCTGAGCACCCGCGTTGATTGTAGTATTTGCGGCAGGTCACAGACAGACGGGGCCTGTGCTACGCACCCGGCTTGAGGATAGCCCGGGCAGCGGGCGAGTCTTTCATCGGCAGACGCGTGTGATGAATGCCGTCGAAGGCCTCCAGGGCTGCCGCGACCGCCGGCGCCGTCGGCACCAGGCCAATCTCGCCGACGCCACGCGCCCCATAAGGCGTCTCGGGGTCGGGCTCTTCGATGAGGATGACCTCGACCTCCGGCATGTGGTGCGCCCGCAGGACGTTCAGCGAGCGCACCGTGTTGCTCTGAATGTGGCCGCCTTCGACGACGAAGTCCTCGGTCAGCGCGTAGCCGAGCCCCATGTGGACGGCGCCCTCGATCTGGCCCTGCACGAGCGTCGGGTTCATGATGCGGCCCACGTCGTGGGCGGCCACCACCTTCTGCAACCGCCCGCCGTCGTCCAGAATGACCACCTGCGTTGCGAACCCGTACGTCAGGTGCGTTTTGGGCTCCGGCACGTCCGCCCCGAGCGCCGTCGTTTCCGTATACGCGTACTGCCCGCGAAACTCGCGGCCCACCAACTCGGCCAGCGTCCGCCCGGCGTCCAGCTCCGCCCGCAGCCGCCGCGCCGCCTGCATGATCGCCAGCCCGCCGAGCACCGTGGCCCGGCTCGCCGTCGTCTGGCCGCAACTCGCCTCCACCGATGTATCGGTCGTCGGCGCGAAGACCTCGGGCGGCAGGCCGGTTTCCTGGCAGGCGGTCTGGACGCAGATCGTGAAGTACCCCTGGCCCATCTCCGTGAACCCGGTGCGAATGCTCACGCGGTCCGCCGACTCGACCCGCAGCACCGCCTTGCCCTCGTCCGCCACGCCGTTGCCGACGCCGACATTCTTGAGGCCACAGGCGATGCCGGCGTACTTCGCGTTCCGGTACGCGTCCTTGACCGCCAGCAGCGTGCGTTTCAGACCGAAAGGCTTGTCGAGCTTCTCGCCGGTGCCCAGGCGGTCGCCGACGTCGAGCGCGTTGCGCCAGCGGATTTCCCACCCGTCGAGCCCGACCTGCCGCGCGAGGCGGTCAAGGCTCCGCTCCAGCGCAAACGCGGCCTGGCAGACGCCGAACCCGCGCATGGCCCCGCTCGGCGGGTTGTTCGTGTAGACCGCCCGCGACTCGATGTCGACGTGCGGCACCCTGTACGGCCCGGTCGCGTGCCCGGCGGCACGTTCGAGCACGTGCGCCCCCACCGAGGCGTACGCGCCCGTGTCGCCGACCATCCGCACCCACACGCCGGTCAGGTGCCCCTCGGCATCGCAGCCCACCTTGATGTGAATCCGCATCGGGTGCCGTTTGGGGTGCAGGCGGAAGCTCTCCGCCCGCGTCAGTGTGCATTTGACGGGTCGGCCACACAGCACGGCCGCCAGCGCCGTCTGCCCCTGGATGCTCAGGTCCTCCTTGCCGCCGAACGCCCCGCCGGTCGCGACCAGCTCGACGTGGACGCGCGCCGGGTCCCAGCCCAGCACGGCGGCGATCTGCCGGCGATCGTCGAACACGCCTTGCCCCTGGCTGAGCACTTTCACGCTGGTGACGTCGCCGGGGCTCGCGGTCTGGGGGATCGCGAGGCACGCCTCTGGCTCGAGATACATGTGCTCGATGCGTTGGGTCGTGTACGTTTCCTCGACGACCTGCGCGGACGCGCGCAGGGCCTGCTCAACATCGCCGCGGCGAATCACGGAGCGCGACAGCACGTTGCCGCGCGGCCCAATCCGCGGCGCGTCGGGCTTCAGGGCATCTTCGGGTGTCGTGACCGGCGCGCGGACTTCGTACGTGACCGCGATCTGCTGGGCCGCGGCCCGGGCCGTGCGCGGGTCATCGGCGACAACGAGCGCCAGCACGTCGCCGACGCAGCGGGTCTCCTCGCCGACCGCAACCAGAATCGGCCAGTCCTGCTCGACCAGGCCGACGCAGCGCTCGCCCGGCACGCCGCCCGCGGTGATGACCCGCCGCACGCCGGCAACCGCCAGGGCCGGCGTCGGGTCGAGCGCCTCCACCAGCGCGCGGGGATGGTCGCTGAACCGCAGCGCGGCGAAGAGCATGCCGTCCACGCGGATGTCGTCGATGAAGCGAAAATCGCCGAGCACCAGTGCGTGCCCGCCGTAGCGGTCGAGCGCGGTGCCGACGCGGCCGGTCGTGTCCGGGGCCGGCAGCGGCTCGCCGCGCCGCGCGCGGGCCAGGAGCTGAATCGCCGCGACGGTTTTCGCGTACCCCGTGCAGCGGCACAGGTGCGGCCGCAGCGCGCGAACGATCTGCGCGCGGGTCGGGGCCGGGTTTTGGTCGAGCAGCGCGACCGCCCGCAACGCGATCCCCGGCACGCAGTACCCGCACTGCACCGCCCCTGCCCGCACGAATGACTCGGCCACCTGCCGCCGCAGTTCCTCGGGCAGACCTTCGGCCGTCGTCACGCTACGTCCGGCGACGCGCGTCGCGCGCATCGTGCACGAGAGCTGCGGCCGCCCGTCGATCAGCACCGTGCAGCAGCCGCACGCCCCCTCCGGCGCGCAGCCGTTCTTGGGCGAGATGATGCCGAATTCGTCCCGGAGCACCTCGAGCAGCGACCGGCCCGCGTCCACGGCGACCGACACCGGCCGGCTATTCAAGACAAACGAAACCGTCGACGGCGTTCGCTGCGGCGACGGCGTGTTATCGTGCTTGGCGCCCATGGTCTGTAGAGCCGCATCCTAGAATCCGCAAGTGCCCGGTGCAAACGATCTTGCGATGGGGAAGTCGCGGTAGCTATCATTGCACACAATGAGTGTGCTGGTGATAAGTCCCTTCCTTCGTTTTTTGACGATCACGAGGGTCAACCATGACTGATGCGGCGTGCGCACGCGTCTCGGTCCTGACCGACACGCAGGCGAAATTGGAAGCCTCGCGCTGCCTGATGTGCGCCGATTCGCCGTGCGTGGCGGCGTGCCCCGCGCAGGTGCCCGTCAAGCATTTCATCCGGGCGCTGCGCTTCCAGTCGCCGCGCCGGGCGATCAACCTGATCCGCGCGCAGAACGTCTTCGCGGGCGTTTGCGGCCTGGCCTGCCCCGTCGAGCGGCTGTGCGAGGGGGCGTGCGCCAGCACCGAACTGAGCACGCCGATCCAGATCGGCCGGCTCCAGCATTATGCGGCCGAAACCGAGCTGCGCTCCGGTCGCAAGACGCGCGCGGCCCGGCCCACCGGACAGAAAGTGGCCGTGATCGGCGCCGGCCCCTCCGGACTGGCGGCCGCCGCCGAACTGGCCCGCTGCGGCCATCGGCCGATCGTGTTCGAGCAGAACCCGCGGGCCGGCGGCATCTGTACCTACGGCGTGCCGGCGCACCGGCTTCCACAGGAGCTGGTCGCGGGGGAGATCGACCACATCAAGAGCTTGGGTGTGGAGATCAAGATGAGTAGCCCATTTGGGAACGGCGCGACGCTCGACGGTCTATTCGCGCAGGGATATCGAGCGGTTTACGTGGCCGCCGGCGCACAACAGGCCGCCGCCGTGCCCATTCCCGGCGCCGACCTGCCCGGCGTGACCACGTGGAAGCAGCTCCTCAACGCCTTTTCTGCATTTAAGCTCGGCGAAGGCCCGAAACCGGACGTGCCGGAGAACGTGATTATCGTCGGCGGCGGCAGCGTGGCGATGGACGTCGCCAGCGCCGCCCTGCAACTCGGGGCCACCGAGATCGACATGGTCTGCCTCGAAGCCCCGCGCGAGATGCCGGCCGATCGCAACGAGCTGGACGAAGTCTGGGCCGCGGGGGCACGCTTCCACACGCGCTCGATGCCGATCGAGATCACCGGCACCGGCGGGAAGGTCACCGGCCTGAAAGCCGCCCGCATCCGCTGGAAGGAGCCGGATAAATTCATCCCCTCCAACGCGGTCCGCATCGCGGGCACGGAATACTGGCTGCCTGGCGCGATGGTCGTCTTCGCCATCGGCGCCAAGCCGTCGCCGGAGCTGGCTAAGCTGCTCACCGGCGTCAAGCTGGACCCGAGCGGGCGAATCGTGATCGACCCCGAGACCGGGGCGACGTCGCGGCCGGGCGTGTTTGCTGGCGGGGACGTGGCGGCGGGCGGCGGCATGACCATCGTCCGCGCCGTCGCCGAAGGCAAGCGCGCCGGCCAGGCCATCGACGCCTATCTGCGAGGAGCCGCCTCATGATTACCCAACAACGTGACCTGTCGGTCGATTTCTGCGGCGTCCATTTCCCCAACCCGTTCATCCTGTCGGCCGCGCCGCCGACGGACGACCTGGACATGGTCCGGGCCGCGTTCGAGGCCGGCTGGGGCGGCGTCGTGCTCAAGACCACGTCGGTCGAGTCCGAGCCGGTGTCGCTCGTTTACCCCATGATGAGCGCGATGCACTACGAAGGCCGGCGGATCATGGGCCTGGGCAACATCGACCTGATTTCCGAGCACCACATCGACGTGGTCGAGAAGCGCGCCGCGACGCTCAAGCGCGAATACCCCGACCGCGTCGTCGCCGTCAGCATGATGGGCTCGAAGAAAGAGGAATGGCAGGAACTGGTACGGCGGCTCGAAGCGGCCGGCGTCGACATCATCGAGTGCAGCTTCTCCTGCCCGCAAGGCAGCATGGGCGAGGAGCCCGGGGCGATGCTCGCGCAGAGCCTCGAAGCCACCGAACGCGTCGCCGGCTGGGTCAAGCAGGCCGCCAAGCGCTGCCCGGTCGTCATCAAGATCACGCCGCAGGTCGCCAACATCGTCAAGGTCGCCCAGGCCGTGAAGCGCGGCGGGGCGGATGCGATCTGTGCAGCCAACACGATCCCGTCGCTGATGGGCGTGAACGTGGACACGTTCGTGCCGTATCCCGACGTGCAGGGCCGCAGCACGTACAGCGGCATGTCGGGCCCCGCGACGAAGCCGATAACGCTGCGCACGCTGGCCGAAATCAGCCGGCAGGTCGATCTCCCGATCACCGCGACCGGCGGCCCCGTCTCGTGGCACGACGCCGTCGAGATGATGCTCGTGGGCGCGACGACCGTGCAGTTCTGCACCGCGGTCATGCACTACGGCGTCGACATCATCGACGACCTGCGCGACGGGCTGGCGTTCTACCTGGAGGACAAGGGCTTCGCCAAGCCGGCCGACATCATCGGCCGCGCGCTGCCGAACATCGTCAACCACGGCGAGCTGTCGCGCGACGTGAAGGTGATTTCCGCGCTCATCGAGGAGCGCTGCGTCAAGTGCGACCTGTGCTACATCGCCTGCCGCGACGGCGGCCACCAGGCGATCAAGCTCCGCAAGACCGACCGCCTGCCCGAGATCGACCGCGAGAAATGCCCCGGCTGCCGGCTGTGCGTGACGGTGTGTCCGGCGGATGCGCTGACGATGGTCGCGAAGTAATGCGCCGGCTCTTGACTGCGGTTTGCGGCGTCGGCCCTTCGCGTCCGGCGCCACTCTACGGCGGTACGCAACGCTGATCGGGCCTTACTCCGGTCACGCCCCACACTAACCGGCCCCAGGGATCTGGCTCCGTCTTGCGGAAATCAACCCACGTAAACGCTCGAAGAAACAAAGGAAGCTCGGGCGTGCCGCCTGCATCTTTGAGAAAGACCGGAATCACGGGGCAGCCACGGCTAACGAATTCGCGCAGGAAGGCCTCCAGTTCAACCTGTTGCCATGGTCCTTGGCCGTGTGGTCCCACTACCACTGCCGCAGCCCTGATTCGCGGGATCGTGGCCTCCAGCTCTCGTTGCCAGGGGATTCCGGGACGCAGATACTCTTCATCGAACCACGGCGTGAGTCCGCGTTGCTGGAGTCCTCGAAAGAGCTCGCGGACGCTCGCCCTGTCGTCACTGTTGTAACACAGGAACACATCGAAGTCCTGGGGCACGCCCGCCTTTGTCTGCCACCTGGCCAGGATGTCGATTTCCCGCTTGGATGCCTGGGACACCTCGTCAGCGATTACCATCAGGTCCTCGAGCGATTGCGCCATCGTACAGTCGAACAGGCGGAGCCTTCGGGCGTGCTCTCGGTCAGCTTGCGCCCGCACGCGACCGAAACACTCACGGCACATGGCGCCCGACCGAAGCGCTGCGTCGATGCCCCTCTTGTCCCAGAGAAAGTCGTAGACGCACCCCGTGTTCGTATCGTGCCGCGCGGAGGGGTCCAACTCCTGCGCGAGGATTCGCCCGAGAAATCCGACCAGGCCATTGGTCTTGGGGAGATTCGTGAGAAAGGACCAGCCCCAGAACGAGATGATCGCCACTTCATCATCGCTATCCCAAAAGTAGTTGTTGTCGTACGGCAACTCCGTAGCAATGAGGACAAGCGAGTGATCGACCAGCAGGGGTTTGGTAAGCGGTGCGACGAACCTGTAGGTCAGCGGGTTGGCAATGGGGGCCTTGCCGAGATCGACTGGCTCCGGGTGCGACGTAAAGCGCAAGTGTTTGCAGATGGCATTGAGCCCCCTTGCGAGGTCATCACACGGCACATCCGACAAGGCGTCCCTCGCCAACAGAACGGTCTTCAAACGGTCCCTCATGATCGAAAGTGTATGCGACGTGGCACGTGCTACGCAACGGACTGCCCGATTCTGCGGGCGCCCGGCCTACTCCCCGCAATCTGATCCAGCCGTTATGAGAGTCTTCGGCCCGGTGCCGGCTTTGCCGCCGCCGAAGGACAAAGGGGACAACGGACAAGGGGAACACTCTGCTCCATACGCAACAGGCCGGGAAAACGGGAACGCAGCTAGTTGTCGGCGCTCGGGGCAGCCGTGGAATCGGTTAAGGGAGGATAACAAGCTCGTCCCCGTTTTGACCTCCGTCCCGGTCTCGACCTCGTTTCGACCCGCGCCGCCGGGCCCAGCCCGCCCTGCATCACTCCCGCGAGGTCCTTCCAGGGGTTGCACCCCTGGCTACGTTCGGGCGCCCTTTCAGGGCTCAGAGTTGTGTCTTGGACGCTACGCACGCTCCGCGGGCCCGGCGCTGACGCTTCGGGTACTGGTCGTTTGCTGTCAGTCGTGGCCGGATTCGCTGGACACGGAGGGCCGGCGTTCACCGGCGGGACGGCGGTGCCACACCGACACAACCGGGGACGGTTGTGCTACAACGACGTCACGCGATCTTCGCCATCCGCTCCCACAACCGCCCGGCGATCTTGGCGGCGTCGCGGCGGACGTGCGGCTCGTCGCAGGTCTTGACCACCCGCTCGCGCATCACCCACCGGCCGTCGGCAATCACGCTCGCCACGTGCCGCGCCGCCAGGCCGAACACGAAATGCCCCGGCAGATTGTCCGTGGTCACCGGCGTCGCGGGGCGATAGTCCGTGATGACCACGTCCGCCGCCGCGTTGACCTCCAGCTTCCCCAGCGGAATGTCCAGCAACGCCGACGCTCGCCGCGCGGACGCCGCCAGCATCCCCAGCACGTCGCGCGGCGACAGTCCGGCGTGCTCTTGGCAGGCGATCCACCACGCGGCCTGCGATTCGGCGAACATGTCGCTGCCGATGCCGTCCGTGCCGAGCATCGCCGCGCGGCCGAACGCCTTTACCGGCGCGTAGCCGACCGCGTTGTTCATGTTCGACCGCGGGCAGTGGGCGAGGGCCGCGCCCGACTGACGCACGCGCTCGGCCGCCTCCGCATCGAGGTGCGTGCCGTGCGCGAACACCGACGCCTCCCGCAGCAGCCCGTGCCCCGCCAGCCAGTCGATCAGGAACACCTG
>CAIWOY010000139.1 GCA_903914415.1 uncultured Phycisphaerales bacterium
AGGGACGCGCGGGCTTGAGGCCGAGCTTGTCGCGCAGTTTCTCGGCGGTCTGGTGGGCGCGATCGGCCAGGCGACGGACGTCGTTCCCCGTTTCCTTGCTCAGCTTTCTACGCACGCGGCGCACGTCGTCCACGGGGGTCTCCTCGGTCTTCCGCGGCGCCGGTGTCACGCTGCTCACTCATAGACCTCCATCAACCGGTCGGGCGTGACGATTTGCGGCGGAACCAGCCAGCCGAGACTTTTCGCGCCGGTGCGCGTGCTGACGCACGCGCCGAAGAAGCTGGTTTCCAGGTAGACGTGGGCCATCTACCCCAATTCTACGTCAAATGGACCCTGCGGGACAATCGGACACACGATCTGGCGCCACCGCGATCGCACTCGTCGGTACGGCACAGAGCCCTTTCCTGCTCGGCGTACCGAGCCGACGTAGCAGGTCGCGGGCGGGGACGCCCGCACCACCGGCAGCAGCCACCCCCACGCCGGCCGCGGTGGCCACGCCCTCGACCCTGTCGGGCGCAAAGCTGACCGTGCCCTTGAAGTGCCCGTTGAGTGACGTAACTCCGGGAATGGTCGATTCTCTATGATTGCGGCGACGGGGCGGCGAAGGTGGTGATGGCGGGGGACGGGGAGAAGTCGGGGATGGGGTCGGGCGCGCAGGGGCGGATGCGGCGGGGCTTGGGACCGGAAGGCTTGCGGGGACGCGAGCCCCAGCCGAAGGCGATGAGGCCGATGGCGTAGAGCAGAAGGAACGATCCGCCGATGCCGTCGTGCGGGAGGAAGTAGAGCCACTGGGCGAGGCACCAGAGCCCCAGCAGCAGCTCGATGATCCAGAGCCGCGTGCGCAAGCCGGCGTAGGCGGACTGGCGCGGCTGGGCGCCGACGTTGCCGGACTTCGGGGTGCGGACGAACTCGCCGCCTTGCTGAACTAGCCCGGTCAGTACCGCGAGGCCGTTGTTGACGCACAGGCCGAGGCCGAGGACGGTGAGCTTGAGGATTTTTGCCGGGCCGGGGATGCCGCCGCCGAGGACGTAGCGGCCGTTGATGTACGCGGCCCACGGGGCGACGGCGGCGAAGAGGAAAGTGGTGCAGAGCCACTGAATCCACGCCGGCCAGGAGTCGCCGGTGAGCATGAGGGGCAGCAGGCGTCCGCCGAGTGCGACCAGGATCATGGGGACGGCGATCGCGTACTGCGTCATGTGGATCGTGGCTTCGAGCTTCTGGATGAAGGTGAGATTCGAGCGCCAGACGGCCGGCAGCAGCTTGCGAGCGGTCTGGATCGTGCCGATGGCCCAGCGGCGTTGCTGGGTCTTGAGGGCGTTGACGTTGGAGGGCAGCTCGGCGGGGCAGATCTCGTCGACGTGGTAGATCATCTTCCAGCCGGCGAGCTGCGCGCGGTACGAGAGGTCGAGGTCCTCGGTGATGGTGTCGCCGTGCCAGCCGCCGACGCGCGGGTCTTCGATGGCGGCCTTGCGCCAGATGCCGCCGGTGCCGTTGAAGCTCATCAGCAGGCCGTTCCAGTTGCGTGAGCCCTGCTCGATGGCGAAGTGCATGTCGAGGCCGAGCGCGAGCCCCTGCGTGATCCAGCTTTCGTCCGCGTTAAGGTGGCCCCAGCGGCCTTGGGCGACGCACACGTCGTCGCGGCGGGCGATCAGCGGGATCATGCGGCGCAGGAAGCCGGGGTCGGGCACGAAATCGGCGTCGAAGATGGCGACGAACTCGCCGGTGGCCTGCGTGAGGCCGTGGGCGAGTGCGCCGGCCTTGTAGTGAGTGCGGTCGGGTCGGCGGACGACCTTGACGTCGTAGCCTTCGGCCCGGAGATCGGCGGCGACCTGGTCGACGAGCGCCCGGGTGTCGTCGGTGCTGTCATCGAGGACCTGGACTTCGTGCCGGCCGCGGGGGTAGTCCATGCGGGCGGCGGCCTCGATTACGCGGCGGGCGACGGTCAGCTCGTTATAAAGCGGGAGCTGGGTCGTGACGCGCGGCCAGTCGTCGGGAGGCGTGTCGCGCTGGTACTGCGCGATGATCTGGCGCTGCTCGGTGCGTACGCGGTTCCGGCGGCGGTGTGCCAGGAACATGAGGACGTACATGTGGAAGCCGTAGAGGCTCGGCACCGCGATGAGCAGGAGGAAGAAGACTAAGCAAACGATGTCGATGAGAAGCGGCAAAGACTCGCCCTAGCTGGATTATCAGACCGCCGGCGGCGGAATCCCGTCGCCGATACCCAAGCCAAGACTTATAGAACGCCGGCGGGTCGGTGTCAATGTCCGGGAGCGATTCCGGAGGGGTGGTTCGTGACGGAGTCGGCGGTGGAAACTCCGCCGCGGCCCGGCATCGCGGCGACGACCCTGGCGCTACACGACGTTGCTCGGCGACGCCGGACCGTGCCGCCCCGCGCACGCGACGGTCGCGAGGGTAGCGCCGTCCCTCCTGGCGCGCCGGGACCGACGTGGGGCGCGGAAGGCCACCGTCCTGCTGCGCCGCCGACGGGGGCGACGCTATGTGACCGCGTACTGATGTCCGCCGGTGTTCTGCACGATGAATGGGGAAAGGCTGTGGGTCACCGCTCAATTGAGCGGGCAGCCTGGCTTGGAGAGTCCGAGTACGGCGAACTCGGACTCTTCTTTTTTTTGCGCGCGGAGCGGGCGGCGAAAGGGGGGCCGGGGTGTTGGGCCGCCCAGCGGACCGTAAGCGCTCGGTCAGGCGCTCCCGCACGTCGCGGCTCGGCAGGAGCCTCGCCCTCCCGCGCGTGTCGGTTGACGGTGGTCGGCGGCGGACTACGCTACTTTGTATGGACGCCGAAGACCAAAGCGACCTGCCTGCGACCGATCCACAGGATCACGATCCGATTGAGACCGCCGAGTGGCTG
>CAIWOY010000140.1 GCA_903914415.1 uncultured Phycisphaerales bacterium
CGCGGACATCGACCCGTTCGTGGCCAGGATCGGCCAGCCCTGTCCGTAAGCGCAGGGCGCGCCCGCGTAGTCGGTTGAAGTAGGTTATCTCAGCAGGCCGGTGGAGAACTCCACCGGCCTGCTGCGCATCCGGCGCATCAACGACCCGCCTGTGCGCTGGGAAGGACCGGCGAGGGCTACGCGGCCTCTCGTCGCCGGCGCGCTCAAGCGAACGTGCCGACCGATGGGCAATCCGCCGCCAGCGGGCACTGGTCGCACTTGGGCTTGCGGGCGGTGCAGATTGTGCGGCCGTGCTGCATCAGCGCGTGGGCCAGCCAGGTCCATGTGTCTTGCGGGAAGAGCGGCATCAGGTCGCGCTCGATCCGTTCGGCGTCCTTGCTGTCGCGCGCGGTGGTGGTCAGCCCCAGGCGCTCGGCCAGCCGGCCGACGTGCGTGTCCACGACGATGCCAGCGTTCTGGCGGTACCAGGTGCCCAGCACGCAGTTCGCCGTCTTGCGGGCGACGCCGGGCAACTGCAGCAAGTCCTCCATCGTCTCCGGGATCTGCCCGCCGAACTCATCGCAGACGAGTTTGGCCATGCCCAGCAGGCTCTTGGCCTTGTTGCGGAAGAAGCCGGTCGAGCGAATCGCGGCCTCCAGGTCGGCGCGGTCGGCCGCAGCCAGCGCGCGGGCGTCGGGATAGCACCGGAACAGGTCGGGCGTGACCTGGTTGACGCGTTCGTCCGTGCACTGTGCGGAGAGAATGGTCGCCACGAGGAGTTGGTAGGCGTTCTCGAAGTGCAGGGCGGAGGTGGCGTCCGGGTACGCGGCGCGGAGCTGATCCAGCAAGCGCAGGGCGCGGGCTTGTCGCGCGGCGGGCGTCTCGCGCACGGGTTTGGCGCGTTTGGTCCGCACAGCGGACCCTACGTGCTTGCGGCGCGCCTTGGTGCGGACCTTCTTCATGGCTTGTCCCTGTGGCCCGCCGGTGCATCACGCCGGCAGATCGCGGCTGTCCTGTACAGGCTGCGGCTGCGAGGCCGGGGGCCGCTGGATCGGCCGGGATTCGGGCAGCTCGCCGCCCATCGGCTCGAGGCGCCGGCTGGCCGCCACGTCGATATGAAACCTCCCGCCGGGCGGATCAGGCAGGGCGTCCACGGCCGGTCCGACAAACACCAGCTCGTACGGATCCCACTTGTACGTCGCGACCGCCGCGACCGCGCCGGCCTGCGGCAGCACCAGTGCGAGGTAGGGGTAGCCCTGGCGCTCCCGCAACTCGAAATGCACCGGCTCGTCCGGCTCCAGGACGATCGCCGGCTCGGTCTCGTCGTTGGTGAGGAGCACGCGATCCGGCAGGATGGCCACGTGCGGAAAGACGTCCGGCTGGTCGGCGAGGTACAGGACGGTCAGCTCCTCCTCGACGCCCTCGCCGAGCAGCTCGACGTCGCCGTCGGTCGAGAACAAGACCGGAGCACGCAACCGGTGCGCGTCGTTACGCGCGGTCACGCCCAGCGCCCAGCGCGACGTGCTCAGGCGGGCGAGCCGCAAATGCTCGACCTGATCGTCCGTCAGCGTTTCGGGCAGACAGAGCGGCGTCGCGCCGGCGAGCCGCACGAGCCGGACGGCGGCGCTGAGCCCGAGCTGCTCGTCGGCGAGCTTCGCGCCGGCCTCGGCCTTCGACCAGTTCCGGGATGCGGGTGCGATTCGCGTCAGGGCGGTTGCGGTGCCCGCGCGGGCCGGCTGCGTCGCGGGTGGTCCGCCGCGCTCGCAGGCGGCTTGGATCGCCAGCAGCGCTGCGGTCACGACAAGGACCAGGTTTTGCCTCGCGCCGAACACGGCCAGCCCTGCGAGATGACGCATTTAGCCGGGACAGTGTACGCCCCGCGGACGCGGCGGGCCAAGCCCCCGGCGAAGCGCTCGGTCAGATCGCTGGCGGCCAACGGGGTCCGACATGCGGCGGGATGGGCGCAGCGCGTTACGCGGACTCCTTGCGGAGCCGCCCCGGCGCCAGCAGGTCCATCTCGCCCCGGACGACCTCGGGCGTCACGGTGTACGTCGTGCCGGGCTCCAGTTCGGGCAGCTCGAACATGCAATCCAGCATGAACTCCTCGAAGACGGCCCGCAGGGCCCGCGCCCCCGTGTCCCGTTCGATCGCCCGCGTGGCGATCTCGCGCAGCGCCTCGGGCGCGACTTCGAGATGTGCGTTCTCCATGTCGAACAGCTTCTGGTACTGCCGCACGATCGCGTTCTTCGGCTCGGTCAGGATCTCGACGAGGGCCTCGACGTCCAGCGGCCCCAGCGCGCAGGTCACGGGCAGGCGTCCGACAAACTCGGGGATCATGCCGAACTCGATCAGGTCGTCGGGCGTGACCTGCTCCAGAATCTGTCCCAGATCGCGCGTCTCGTCGTAACCGGCGTCGTCGGAGACGAACCCGATCTTCTTGCGGCCGAGGCGCTTGCCGATGATCTTGTCGAGCCCGACGAACGTTCCGCCGCAGATGAACAGGACGTTCGACGTGTCCATCTGGATGTACTGCTGCTCGGGGTGCTTGCGGCCGCCCTGGGGGGGGATGTTGGAGATCGTGCCCTCGAGCATTTTGAGCAGGGCCTGCTGGACGCCTTCGCCGCTCACGTCGCGGGTGATCGAGATGTTGTTCCAGGTTTTTCCGATCTTGTCGATCTCGTCGATATAGATGATGCCGCGCTGGGCGGCCTCGAGGTCGTAGTCCGCGTTCTGGAGCAGGCGCAGGAGGATGTTCTCGACGTCCTCGCCGACGTAGCCCGCCTCGGTGAGGGTGGTGGCGTCGCCAATGGCGAACGGCACGTTCAGCACGCGGGCCAGCGTGCGGGCCAGCAGCGTCTTGCCGGAGCCGGTGGGTCCGATCAGCAACACGTTGCTCTTGTCGATCTCGATGTCGCTGTCCCCCATGGCATCGCTGTGGGCGAGGCGTTTGTAGTGGTTGTGGACGGCGACGGAGAGGGTCCGCTTGGCCAACTCCTGGGCGATCACGTACTGGTTCAGGAAGTCGTAGATTTCGCGCGGTTTGGGGATGGCCTTCAGGCCAGCCGGGGACTTGCCGGCGCGCCGCCGCTCCTCGCGGATCAGGTTATGGCATAGCTCGATGCAGGAGGCGCAGATAAAAACGTCACTGGCGCCTTCGACCATGGGGCCGGCGTCGCGATGGCTCTTGCCACAGAAGCTGCATACGCTGGCTCGTCGTCCGCGCCCGCTCGTGGCCCCGCGATTTCCACTCATTCAGACACCTCTGAAGGCTCAACGACCCTGGACTGTGGCCGCGATGCCCCCTCATCTTTTCGACGATCACCCAACCACGACTAAACTATTGTATCCGACCCGCAGGGGTATTCCAAATCGGCCGCTTCGCCCCGCGCTGCTCGCGTGCGCGTTCACGCTCCCAAGACGCCCGCGCTCCGGCTCACGATCCGCCCGGGCCACCGGACGGCGGCGCAGGCGGCTGTGTGTCCGGCGGCATGGGCAGCCCCATCTCTTGCAGCAAAGCCGCCCGCATGGCGACGAATTCTGCCTCCGTAATCTGCCCACGCGCCCGCAGGTCGCGAAGATCCTGAATCGTGAACGCCTCCGCCCGCACCTCCCGGCGCGCCCACTTGCGAACGGCGACGACTGCCGCGAACCCGGCGAGGATCGCCGCAACGACCACGACGAGCCAACCGATGACGCCGCCGAACTCAACCACGATGACGTCCGCTGCGCAGTGATGCTGACCGCCGGGGCTCGGGAGCAACGCACGGACTGGCGGAACCGCGGGGAAGTACTCCCCGGGCGTGATGCACGGTTACCCCGCGCGCCGGAGGGCCCGCGCACACGAGTGGCCCTTGGGCGGAATGGGACGGCGTCTCCGCTAGCGCTCCTTGACGTAGCCGCCGATCTTCTGGTGCACCAAGATCGTGTTGGTGATGATCAACTGCTTTCGCCATTCTCGGATGTGCCCTGGCGCGCCGGGGCCACCCTTGCCGTCCGACCACGTGTCCGGCTCGATCGTCTCCTTGATGAGGTCGATCAGCGCCTTCATCTCGGGGCCGGCCTGGCCGGGGGTCGTCGTCTGCTGCTGCGTCTGTTGCTGTTGCGAACCCTGCCCGAAAATGCTCTGCCCGCCGCCGCCGCTGCCGCCCTGGCCCCCTGTCGACAGCCCCTGGCTGGTGTCCATGCTCGGCATGGGCATGTCGGACACTTGCAGCAGCAGGTCTGCGACGTCGTAGACGCGCGTGATGACGTCCTTGCCGAGGTCTTCCTCGGTGGACAGGATCAGCAGGTTTCCGCTCATGCGGTAGGCGAGCGTCAGATCGCTACTTCCGGCCGCCGCCTTCATCAGCATCCACACCACTTGTTTGAACATCAGGTCTTTGGCGTGCATCGTGATCGGGGTGTCCCGCCGGACGTCGGCGCCCTCCAGCTTGTCCCAGCGGGGCTGGATCTCGACCCCGGACAGCTCCTTGAGCTGGTTGATGGCGGGCTCCAACTCTGTCTGCTCGTACCGTACCTCGGCGATGCGCTGGTCAAGCAGCCGCAAGGTTTGGGGAACCTGGGCGGCGGCCGTCCGGCGCGGCGCCTTTTGGACCACCTGGGCCAGCGCGCCGCTGGCGAGCAGGGCCAGGGTCAATCCGATGGTCAGATACTTGGTCATGGCGCTTCTCCTTGCACCTGGTACGTAGCATCCCAACGTACATCGCTTCCGCCGCTGCTATGTATTGTATCGGATTATCGCCACGTTGCCTAGCCTTCGTTTTCTCTCGCGCTACGGCGTGTGCGTCGTCATAAGCGTGGCCGCGGCCTGGAGATAGGTTGGAGCGCGCGATTCGGCACGGGTTTCACGCCCCCGCCCCGTCCGCCAGCGACTCGGCTCGGTCTGACAGCCCCCGCACGCTCACATTGCAGCCGGCTCGGGTGCCCGCCTAATCCGGGTAGTTGCCTTCGCTTCGCCAGACCCCGCGGATCAGTTCGTAGCGCTCCAGCCTCATGCCGGTGTAGACGCAGTTGCTGGTCGAGAAGATGTAGCGGCCGCCGGGCATCCCGTGTTGCAGCGCGTAGCGGGCGGACGCGACGCATCCCTCGCGGCACTCGGTGGGCAACTACCACTTCTTGAACACGAAGAATACCGCCGCCGCGATGAGCCCGAAACCCACGACGTAGTTCCACTTGAGCGGCTCGCGCAGATAGAGGATGGAGAAACCGCAGAAGACGACGAGCGTGATCACCTCCTGCATCGTCTTGAGTTGGGCGGCGGTGAACTGCTGATGGCCCCAGCGGTTCGCCGGCACCTGGAAGCAGTACTCGACAGAGGCGATCAGCCAACTGATGAGGACGACCTTCCAGAGCGCGACGTCCTTAAACCGCAGGTGGCCGTACCACGCCGCGGTCATGAAGACGTTCGAGACGGTCAACAACGCGATGGTACGCATACGAATCCCAGCGCCAGCCCACAGTTTGCCGAATGGGCCGCGGCCGCCGGCCAAGCGTGTGGACGGCCGCGATCACGGACGTAAGCGGCGGAAAGTACCCGCCAGGCCGGCTTTTGCAAGCTGACGCAAGCGCCCTATACTCGCCGGGGGCGTTGATAAAGGACGAGACTGCTCGCGAGGCGAAGCGTTTGTGGACGTTTTGGGGCTGACATTCGATGAAGTCCGGGCGGTGTTGCGGCCGCGGGAGCACGAGACTAAGCCGCTGCGCGCGGTTTATCGGGCGTTGGTGTGCGGGCAAACGCCGCCTGATGCCGCCGACACACGCTCGCCGCACCGCGCCGCGCTCGACGCCGACGTCCTGCCGATCGCCCGCCGGCTCGAAGACGGCGACCTGACCAAGTTCGTCCAGCGTACCCACGATGGCCTGGAAATCGAAAGCGTCGTCGTCCCGATGCAGCGCACCCACGGCATCTGGCGGACCCTCTGCGTCTCGTCCCAGGTCGGCTGCGCCCGCGGCTGCGCGTTCTGCGAGACCGGCCAGCTCGGCCTCCTGCGGAACCTCACGGCCAGCGAGATCGTCGGCCAGGTGACCGCCGCCCAGCGCGACTTCGCCGGCGGCATCCGCAACGTCGTCTTCATGGGCATGGGCGAGCCGCTCGACAACTACGACAACGTGATCGGCGCGTGCCGCGTTTTGATGGATCCCAACGGTCTCTCGCTCGCCTGCGAACGCCTCACGATCTCGACCGTCGGCCGCACCGAGGGGATTCGCAAGCTCGCCCGCCTCGGCTGGCGGCGGCTGAACCTGGCCGTCTCGCTCAACGCCCCCAACGACGAGATCCGCTCGCGGATCATGCCGATCAATCGGCTCGAGCCGATGGCCGCCCTGCGCGAGGCCCTCCTCGAATACCCGCTGCGCAAGTGCCAGTTCTTCATGATGGAGTACGTGCTCATCCCCGGCGTCAACGACGCCCGCGAGCACGGCCGCGAGGTCGCCGACTACCTCCGGCCGCTCAAGTGCATGTTGAACGTGATCCCGTACAACCCGCGCCGCGATTCGCCTTGGCGCGCCCCGACGGAGGCGGAAGTGCAGCAGTTTCTGGGTTGGCTGGAGGAGTTGGGCCAGGGTTGCAAGCGGCGAATCACCAAGGGGCGCTCGCAGATGGCGGCCTGCGGCCAACTCGGCAACCGCGCGCTGGTCCGGCGGCGGCGGCGCGCCTCGGCCGAATCAGGATGAAGTCGAAGGCGAAATGGCACAGCAAGAAGCGCCATAGGCGCGCCATCGGCCAGCGCGCCACACGTGCGGCGAGTCGGCTGTCGGCATATTTGCACGGCACCGCCGCGAAGCCGTGCCAGGCAGCCAACCGCTGGAACTTCCCGGCCGAGTAGAACGTGTGGCGTGACACGTGGAACGGGTAATGTCGGCGAAAGACCGCTTCGCCGATGAGCCTGCGCAGGGGCATGGGCAACAGAGAGATCAGCGGCAGGTGATACAGGTTGTCGCGCCGGGCATTGCGTAGCGCCGTCGCCGTCTCGAGCAGGACGAGGCCGTCGGGCTTCACGACTCGCAGCAGCTCGGCGAAGAAATGCGCGAGGTCGTCGACGTGCTCGATGACCGCCAGGCAGAGCACGACGTCAAAGCTCTTGTCCGCGAATGGCCACGCCGCGGTGCAGTCATACAGCCGGAAATCGAGCCGCTTCCCCGCCGCGACGATCGATTCGAGTCGGTTGTAGCCGTAATCGAACTTGTCGGCGCCGACGCACGTGGCGCCGCGGGCGGAGAGCGCAACGACGTCGCCGCCGTGGGCTGCGCCCACGTCGAGAACCCGCTTACCCACCAGGCTTCCGAGCCGTAGCTCCAACTCATCGGCGATCTTCAGGCCGCGCTCGAACCGCCCGCAGCGCCAGGCCCGCGCGGCAGGCGCTGGCTGGCCTGCGTCAATGGCCCGCTGGAACCGGGCGCGGAACGCAACGACCTGGTCGCGCGTGTCGGCTCCAGGTTGGTCGAGCAGTTGGCTGGTCACGGAACCGGACCTTTCAGGCAGCGTGTCACCGTCTCCCACGCGCGGTGGCCGAGGGTCCGTCGCACGAGGTGCCTGCAGCGGTCCTTCGCCCGCTCGACGGCCATCGCGGCGCGGGCCGGCAGGTTGCGACCCACCACGAGCGTGGTCTGCTCGATGAACCGCGTGGTCCACTTCCACTTGTAATCCTCCGCCCCACGCAGCAGGTCGTAGGTCGGGATGCCTTCGCGGATGGCCTGCGCGATGCTCTCCGCCAATAGGACTACGCCCGGGCTGCGGATCGGGCTCTGCGGATGCCAACCCATCTGGTAGTAGCTGGCGGTCGCCCCCCAATGGAACACCAGCAGGACGCCCTGTCGGACATTATCGCACTCCAGTACATAGCAGCGCGTCCAGCCGCGCGCGCAGGCCGCGCGGCAGAATTGCACGAGAAACTGCCGCTTGCGCGGGCTCTGGAACACCCCCGGGTGTCCCGCACTCCGCCAGCGCCGCTCGTGCAACGCGAACAGGTCAGCCAGCGCCGGCTCGACTTCGGCCACGTCGCGCCGCAGGCCGATCGCCGCCCCCGGTAACCGCTCCAGCTCCCGGCGTCGGCGCCGAATGTGGTAGCGCATGTTGGCGGACAGTGACGCGAGGTACGCGTCGAAGGAGTTCGGCAAATCGACGCACGGCACGACGCGCTGCTCGCGCTCGTGCACGCGATACGCGTGGGCGCGGGCCCAAGCCCGGACGCGCTCCAGCGTCAGCGACGTGCGCTCCAGCTCGCCGAGGACGAGGCCGTGGTAGCGGCCGCTTTGGTCCAGGTATGCGACCAAGGCGTCCAGGCATGCGTGCTGGTCGGCCGGCGCGCACAACAGATCGAGGTGGTCGCCGCTGACGCCTTCGCGCCCGAGGAACTTCAGCCAGCGCACCGGGCCACGGCGCTCCAGGCAGGCTGGCAGCAGCCCCACGACGTTGCCCTCCTTATCCTCGAACAGCAGGATGGCGACGTCCGCGCTGTGCCCCACCGTGACGGCCCAGGCACGACACCACTCACAGGTTGAGAACAGGCTCGCGCGTGGACTGGCGGCGCTGAGCCGCTCCCACGCCGCGCGGAGCTCCGGCCGCTCGAACGAGTTGTGGAGTGTGACCCTTAGCGCCATCGTTGCTGCCGCAGTCGCCGGCGGTCGACCAAGCCCGAGAGCTCGAGGGCAAAGCTCGCGGGCGTGTGACCACGGCCGATGCAGAGGCGCGGCAGGTTTAAGGGGTCCGCCGCATCTGCAAAGCCGGCGCGTGTCGCCAGGGCATAAGCCACCCCAGCTTCGCGCAGCGTGGCGTAGTCCTCGGGCCCAAAGTCCCCCGGGCCGCCGTTGGGATACGCGAAGCCGAGCGCCCTTTTACCCAGCCGGCGCTCAATCTCCGCCGCGCTGTCCAGAATCTGGGCGCGACGCACGTCGGGGCGCTGCGCCCCGAGAATCGCATGATCGACCGTGTGCGCCCCGATTTCGTGCCCTTCGTCCGCGAGCTGCTGCAACTCACTCCAGTTCATTGGCCGGGGCGCCTCCCGCACGGCTGGGTCGAGTCTGGCACGCACAACCTGCTCTGGCATACGCAGCACAGCGGCCAACTCGTCGAGGCACATCCGTTTGTGTTTGGCCGGCGCGCGAACCAACGCCGCAAGCGCCGCTTGATTTCCCGGGGGCCCCAGCGCCGGGCGGCAGCGCAGCAGCCGAAGGACGTCGGCGACGAACAACTGGCCGGTGGTCGCGTGCCCCGTCGCCACAAAAAACGAGGCACGGACACCAAATGCCCGCAGCACGTGCCGGGCGTGGACGAAGTTGCACGCCGGCGCATCGTCGAACGTCACGGCCAGCGCACCTTCCGTGCCGCCGGATCCGTCGGCCGCACGTTCTACCGCCTCCGCAAGCGGCACGACGGCGGCGAAACGCTGGATAATCTCGATCTGCCGGGCGAAGTTGCTGGCGCCGACGAAGTATGAGGGTACCCAGGGTTCGCCGAGCACTTCGTCGGCACAGACCCCATGGTAGCAGAGGATGCGGAGCCCGCCCCGCCGCTCGAAATGTCGGCGAAGAAGACCGATGTGGTCCAGCGCGGCGGCCACGCTGTGCGTGATCCGGCGGACTGCACTCATCGCATGCCTCAGCTCGAGGCCCGGTCCAGTACCTGGCAGCCCGTTCGATCCCACGCCTGGCAGGCAACATGCAAGCTGCGATTCCGCACACGCCGATCCCGGCAATTGCGTGGAATGGGGCGCACTTACCTATCGGTCAGCACCGCGCACGATGCTAAGAGAACCGGTGACGTGGGACGTGGGTCCGATAACTCGCAAAGCCGGAAGATGCGACGCCGTGCGCCCTCCGGGGGTCACACCGTCAACGGCGCAATCCGGACCGTGCGGTCGCCGCCGATCACAACCAGGTGATTCACCGGCACGGTCTCCCACTCCGGATCGTCGCTGAGCGGCTCCGAGCTGACGATGGCCGCGCTGTGCTCCCCGGGTGGATGCACCATCCGACACACGCCGCCAGTGCAGGTGTAGCGCCGGCCGCTCGTGACGTGCAGGCTCTCGGCCCGGCCGCGCGGGTCCGACGTGTAGCGCGCCACCACCGCGCAGCAGCCGTCCGTGACCGCAATGTTGAGGTAAGACGGCTCCGTGATGCCCGCGCCGCGGACCAGCGCCAGAACGTCGGCAATCGTGGCTCGCAGAGCAGCGGCCATCCGCTCGGCCGGATCGGGCGAGCTGGCCGCGCGGTGATGATCGAGGAATAGCGCGAAGACGTGCTCGGAATCCGTCGTGCCCTCGATCACGCCGAAGGCCTCGTCGGACAACTTGTCCAGCAACTTCCGCCGGATGCGCTGGAACCCGCCCACGTCCCCGTTGTGCATGAAGGCGAAGCGGCCGCGGGTGAACGGGTGGCAGTTGGCCTCGCTGACGGTCGCGTCCTGAGTTGCGGCCCGGACGTGGGCGAGGATACAGCCGCTGCGCGTCACGCGCGCCAGCTCCCGCAGGTTGCGGTTGCTCCAGGCGGGCGAGATCGAGCGGAACACGGCCGGCTCGTCGCTCA
>CAIWOY010000141.1 GCA_903914415.1 uncultured Phycisphaerales bacterium
CACGCTAGTTCACCAACGACTTTCACGTGGAGGGTTCAGATGGCGAAGTCCCGGAAGCGTCGTCGCGCGAAGAAGGGCTGCCGGATCGTCAAGGGCGGCGGCTGCCTCTGCGGGCGCAAGTTCGCCAAGAAGTCCCGCTGCGGCGTCAAGCGCAAGAGCGCCAAGAGCCGCAAGCGCAGCCACCGCAAGGGCCGCCGGTAGTCAACGAGGAGGCCAGCCATGGCTCGCAAGACGGTTCGGAAGAAGTCGTGCGCTTCCAAGCGCGCGTACAAGTCCAGCGGCCGCTGCGTGCCGAAGGCCAAGAAGGCCTCGACCAAGTCGCGCGGCTGCTGGGCCAAGACCCGAGACGACGCCGTCCGCGGACTCGAGCTCTACAGCAAGCGGAAGGCAGCGGCCGCGCACGCGCGAGCCATCGTGCTCGAGCGCAAGCAGCGCGAGGCCGCCCGTCGGCCGCCGGAGACCGCGGAGGAGGCGATGCAGTTCCAGGGCCTCCACCACCGGCGCCGCCGGCGTCACGGGCGGAGGTAGTCCGTTGTCCGCAAGCGCAAGACCAAGGCCCGCGCCAGCTGCCCCTCGGGGCGCGCGTACGCCTCGGGCAAGAAGAAGGGCCGGTGCGTCCCCAAGCACAAGGGCAAGGGTCGGCGCCGAGGCTGCTACGCGCGGTCGCGTGACGAGGGGATCCTCAAGCTCGGCCTCTACAGCAAGCGCAAGGCGGCCCACGAGATGAAGAAGGCGCAGCAGAAGGAAGCTGCGGCAGCCAGGGCGGAGTCCGAGAAGGCCGCGACGTACACGCCGTCGCACTCCTGGGCGCGCGGCAAGGAGCAGGGGTCCTTCTGGGGCCTCGGCGGAACGCGGCGCCACCGGTAGCCGATGAAGAGGAGCCTCGCAGGCCTGACGCACGTCATCGAGGTCCGACCCTGCAAGAAGGACCCGACCAAGTGCTGCGCGGCGAAGCGAGGCTCAGGACCAAGCAACCGAGGTGACTTCGAGAAGAAGTGCAGGGAGCACAAGCCACCGTTGGATGTGCCGACCCTGATCGAGCTCAAGAACAAGCCACCGGCAGAGCCGGTGCAAGGACTGGAGGAAAGCATGAGCCGGAAGCGTCGTCACGCCCTCGCCGAGTACGGCGAGCCGTTCGGTGAGGTGGGAGTCCTCGGTGACCTGTTCGACAAGCGCGATGCGCTCGACTTCCTGAAGGTCGCCGGCTCGGGCCTCGCGACCGCCGCGATCTTCCCCAAGCTCGTGAACCAGCTGAACCGGCTCACGTTCCTGGGCAAGGCGCTGCCGTTCGCCAAGGCCGGCGTGGCCATCGTCTCCGGCTTCGCGACCTACAAGTACCTCGGCCGCAAGGTCCCGGCGAAGTACCGCGACGCGATCGTGGCGTCCGCGGCCGTCCAGGCGGGCCTCGGCCTCGCCACGCTCGGCCACGAGCTCCTCGACAAGTCGGCGACCATCAAGGGCCTGCACGGCCTCGGTGACCTGTTCCCCGTCTCACTGGCGAACGTCGGGCCGTCCGAGGACCAGCTGCTCGCAGCCCTCTCCGGCGTCGAGGACGCCCTGAGCGCCGACCAGCAGGCCGACTTCGGCGACGTCTTCTCGCTGGACGCCTCGGTGGACGCCCAGGACTTCGACATCCCGCGGCCGGGCTTCTCGGCCGACGTGGACGGCGAGTTCTCGTGGGCCGTCGAGGACCAGAACGCCGACGGCGGCTTCATCACCGGTGGCTTCGGTGGCTCGCTGGACGCCTCGATCGAGTCGCAGGACTCGCTCGACTACGGCGAGTACGACCTCGAGACCCTGCAGATGGTCGGCGCCGCGGGCTAGTCGCCCGTCCGTCGACGAGTAGCACCCGACGTAGGCTCCACGGTTCCGTCCCATGGTGGGCCGGCGCTGACTGACAGGGGAAAACATTAGACACCCCACGTAGCAAGGAGAGAACGATGCCCGTCCCGATGATCCGCCGCCCGATGCCGCAGCGCGCCGGCAACCAGGTGCCCCTCAAGTCCATCCTGGGCCGCCCCGGCAAGTTCTTCGACGTCCGCACCAAGAAGGTGTACGACATCTCGCAGGCGTACGAGGGCGAGAAGTACGACACGATCGCGGTGCTCCACGGCGCCGGCGCCAACCCGCCCGGCACCGAGTACCCCTGGTTCATGAACCCCCAGGTCAAGCGCGCGATCGACACGAACTTCAAGACCGCGAACCGCCTGGACCCGAACGAGCGCCTGGTGCTCGAGCGGATCGGCCTCTACCTCCACATGGGCATCGGCAACACCCTGATGACCAGCTTCGACGTCCGGAAGGTGCTCGAGTCCGGGTACATCAAGCTGACCATCAACGACGACATCCTGTGGGACGGCATCGCCACCTGGCTGCCCTCGGGCTACGGCATCGTCGGCCAGACCACGGACACGGACAGCACGTTCGCGTCCGTCGGCGTGGCCGGCACCGCGGCCGCCGCGCGCCTGCGCCGCAAGCAGATGATCACCAGCGACCACTCCCTCGGCGGGTCGCTCATCTACCAGAACCGCGCGTGGATCGCGGCCGGCGGTGGCGCGGCCTACGTCGACCCGGTCATGGTCAACGACGTGCTGCTCAAGATCGTGCTCCACGGCCCGATCAGCCGTCCCGCGACGCGGTAGTTGTCCCGGCGCGCCTGCGCCGCTCGGACAGCCCGCGTAGTTGTTCCCTCAGTCGTACGAGCGCTCCGCCGACGCGCCTCCGGGACCCCCCGGTGGTCGGGTGGTCCCCTGAACGCAGAGGTCCCGACCTTGGTTCGCCTCGGTCGGTGGGTTCCGGGGGTGGCTTCTCGGTCGGCGCCCCCGGAACCCCCTCCCTAACTCAGCCGGCCGCGAGGAGTCGAACGTGGAGCGCCTGATCAACAACGTCTCGTACGAGCACTTCAAGCAGTTCTGCATCGAGAACGGTCGCCCGGGCGCCGAGGAGCTCACGAGCGACTTCCTGGTCTTCAACGGGAACGTCACCGGGGGAGCCGCCAACGGGGCCGTCAACGGCCTCGGCACGGGGATCAAGCTCAACAGCGAGTACGACTACTACATGGTGCAGATCCGCGCGTCCGCCAACTTCCTGGGCGGCGTGGCGGCATCGGCCATCGGCGCGACCCCCTACATCCCGGAGCCCGAGATGCAGCACCTCGGCTTCAACTTCCGGGCGGACGGCCGCACGCGCTCGCTGTTCAAGTTCCCGATCCCCATCGCCCAGTTCATCGCCGGCATGGCGATGCCGATCGACCTGGCGACGCCGCCGGCCTTCTCCGGCTCGGAGTCCCTCTTCTGCGACGGCTTCACCGGCCCGCCGCTGGGCATCTACAACCCGGGCGGAGCGTTCCCAGCGCAGCTGGACTTCACGGTCACGCTGCAGATGGCGCTCATCAAGAGCCAGGCGCTGCGCGAGTACCACGCCTACCTGGACAGCATGGGTCGGAAGCTGCCGCCGGTCGAGCGGTAGCAGGAGGCCGCAATGGCCGGGTTCACGCCGAAGGTGCTGGGGGAGAAGCCGTACTACCGCGACCAGCGGCCCGGTCGGCGTCCGGTCGTTCCAGGGGAGCCGTCGCTGCCCGGACCCCAGGGGCCGGAGCCCGACGGCGAGGTCTGGGGACGCGCGAACGTCGCGTCGGTAGGCTCCCTCCGCGAGTTGTTCACGATGACGCCGGCCGAGAAGGAAGTCCTCTCGGCTATCAACCCGCTGGGGGCCGTCAACCAGCCGGTGCTGCTCGTCCGCAACGACTACGAGAAGCCGATGATGGCGCGGGTCAGGCTGGCCCGGAACGGCACCGAGGGGCGCATCGCGATCGGCACCTCGTCAACCATCTCCGGCATCCCGGGGTCGAAGAACGTCATCTGGCTGGACCTGGCGACGGCGACGGACCGCCGCTTCGACCAGCTGCTCGAGAACAGCGATGAGCTCTGGGCCATCGGCACCTGGCCGGGGATCGTTCCCCTGTCGGTGTTCGTGACCGTTGGCGTCTGGAGCCCCGAGACGAAGTAGTAGCCAAAGGAGCGTGAGATGGGCGTCAGCATCGGTGAGTTCGAGTTCGACGGCATGGGCGACCTGGCGATGGCGAGTCCGGAGACGCCCTGGGGTCTCGGCATGGTCGACGACGGCGGGCCGTGGGGCCTGGGCGAGTTCGACGTCCAGGACTGGGACGCGATCCCGACGCAGTCGGCGTTCGGGTGCGGGTGCGGTCTCGGCGCGGCTCCGGTCACTCCGGCGGCCGCCCCCGGGCACAAGAAGTTCCCGTGGCTCGCGGTCGGTGTCGGAGCCGCCGGGCTGGCCCTCGGAGTGGGCCTGGCGTTCGGGCTGCGCAAGCTGCTCAAGCGGAAGTAGGGGGCCGTCATGACCGTCCAGATCAGCGACCTCGCTGCGGAGGCGAAGAAGGTCACCTTCTCCGATGACGAGGCCGGGGTGGTCACGCCCTCGCCGGAGTTCCTGCAGCAGCAGGCAGCGAAGGCCGGCTACGACGCGGCCAAGGCGCGCTGGGACAAGGTCATCCCGGCGAACCCCAACGCGCCGGTCGGGCCGCTTCTGTCACCGGCCTACCAGGCGCCCGCGGTCGCTCCGGCGGTGCCCACGGAGGAGCCGTACTACGCGGCGCACGCGACGGACCTGATGCTCCCGTCGAGCGAGCGGCGCGGCTCGGGTCTCCCCTGGGGGACCATCGGGATCGTCGCCGGAGTCGTCGGAGTGGTCGGGCTCGTCAGCTACATGATGTTCAAGCCGACGCGCGGCTTCAACAAGCCGGCGATGGCCGGGCTGCACGGGCGTCGGCGCAGGCGCCACCGGAGGTAGACCTATGCCGCGTCGGAAGCAGCGCAAGAAGGAGTCGTGCCCCTACAAGATCCGGTACACCACGGACGGCGGGGCACAGGACTACGTCTGCGCTCAGACGGAGGACGCGGCCTTCGCTCGCATGGGTCTGATGAAGGCCCAGATGCCGCACTGGAAGTTCGGCGTCTTCAAGGTCATCGGCGCTGCACCGCGCAAGACATCTCGCAAGGCGTCGCGCCGGACTACGCGCCGGCGTCACCGGAGGTAGCGCGATGACCTACGGGTTCCCTGGAGTCGAGTCCCCCTACGACGACGTCTTCGAGTACGGAGAGGACGGCGGACTGTGGGGTCTCGACGACGCGGAGGACGTGCAACTCGCGAAGGTCGCGTCGTTCATCAGCCGCTTCCCCAAGCCCATCGGGGGCAGGGGAGTCCGGGCTGATGCCGTCCTCGCGGCCCTGCGCGAGATGATGCCGCTGGCCAGGAAGGTTGCCAGCCTGAGCGATGGCTCGCAGAAGCGTGGCCTCGTCTCGCGCATGTTCGGCCCGGGAGGCCAGGGGACGCTGACCGGGTCTACCGTGACCGCGTCAGACAAGACGACGGCGAACCGGATCATCTACGAGGTCGAGACCAGGCTGCCGTCGCTGGGGTCAGGCGCCATCGACTCGACGCTCTACAGCCAGATCCAGACCACGGCGCACCAGTTGCTCAAGATCGGCCATGACATGGGAGACGATGTCAGCGCCGTCATCGACAACTTCTCTCGCGCGCTCGATTCCTTTGGCGAGGCGCTCGTGGAGTTGCCGGGGACGGTCCTGGACCTCGTGCAGCGCGGTGGACAGGCCGCCGGAGACGCGCTCTGTACCTCTCCCGCGGGCGCGTTCATGTGGCACTGCTGGCCGACCTGGAAGAAGGCGGTGGTGATCACGGCCGCGTCGGCCGGCGGGCTGCTGCTGCTCTACGGCGCTTTCAAGATCCTGAAGGCCGCAGCGCCTGTCGCCCGCGGGTACGTGGAGAAGCAGACGGGTATCCGCGGCATCGGGACCATCGGCAAGACTCGGTCAGGCAAGACCATGGTGTGCTTCAAGGGCCGTCGGTCGCGGCGGTCGAGGCGCGAGCGGGTGTGC
>CAIWOY010000142.1 GCA_903914415.1 uncultured Phycisphaerales bacterium
AGAGCTGGCGGTAGGCTTCGGTCAGGTCCTTGTACTTGTCTTTCCGCTTGTATTCCCACGCGAACTTGCCGCGCCACCACACGTCCGCGAAGCCGCGGTCGCCCTTGGAGCCCGCGGACGCCGGGCCGGTGACCGCGACGCTCTTGGCGAAGCTGTATTCGTCGCCGGTCGGGTCGTAGTCGGTGGGGTTGGGCTGCCCTAGCAGGCGGCAGAGGTCATTGAAGTGCGATTGCGACGCGGCGACCTCGGACAGCTCGACCCGCGACCACTTGGCGATGAACTGGGCCGGCGTGACCCCGTTGCTCATGGTGGGCATTGTGGGGGCGCGGCGGGGCGGCGTCGAGTGGCGTAGGTCGCGAGGCGAGGCGCGACCTTCGGACGCCCCGGCCGGGGCTGGGGAAAGAGAGGGGCGGGAGCGTCGTCGTCCGGGGGTTGCGGCGGCGGGGAAGGCCCACACCCTCGCGGGCGGGGTTCGGATTCGGCGGGGCGCGTCGCACCGCCGCACGGCGGGAACTCCGTTACGGGCCAGAGGCCCATGCTCCCCTATCGCGACAACACTACCCCCAGACGACGAGCCCCTGATCGTACCGGTCCGCCAGGTCTTCGTGGCACGGCACCACGCGGATCGCGAAGCCGCTGCGGCCGCTGGTCTGGCACGGCACCGCCCCTTCGAACCAGTGCTCGCCGTTGGATTCGCCCCGCGCGAATTGCAGCCGCACCGCCTGGCCTTCGGCGATCTCGCCGGTCGTGCTGAGCGGACCGTAGTAGGCTTCGACCGCGACGTCCTCCGGCGGGATCGGCCCCAGGTGCACGCGGGCGCGGAGCGGCAGCGTGTCGCCGACCTTCAGCGCGTTGCGGGGCTCGGCTTGCACGTCGGCGACCCGCACCTCGTGCCAGTTCCTGCGGAGCCGGTCCTTCCACGCGGCGAGCACGCGGGCCAGGGCGAAGTTGTCGGCGCCGACCTTCTCGGCCCGCCGCATCGCGGGCAGGTACATCTTCTGCACGTAGTCCCGCAACATGCGGTTGGTGTTGAAGACGGGGACGATGGTCCGCATGGACTCCTTGATCCGCGCGACCCAGCGGCGCGGGATGTCGTCCGCACCGCGTTCGTAGAAGAGCGGGATGATCTCGCGTTCGAGCAGGTTGTAGAGCGACTCGCACTCGACGTGGTCTTGGTAGGCCAGGTCCTCGTAGACGCGGCCGTCGCCGATCGCCCAGCCGTTCTCGCCGTTGTACGCCTCGGGCCACCAGCCGTCGAGGCACGAGAGGTTGAGGCCGCCGTTGGCCGGAACCTTCATGCCGCTGGTGCCGCTGGCCTCGTGCAGGCGCAGCGGGGTGTTGAGCCAAACGTCGACGCCCTGCACGAGCACGCGGGCCAGCGAGATGTCGTAGTTCTCAAGAAACACGCACCGCCGCTTGAAGTCGGGCTGGGCGCAGACGGCGGCGATTTGCTTGATGAGCTCCTTGCCGGCGCCGTCGTGCGGATGCGCCTTGCCCGCAAAGATGAACTGCACCGGGCGCTGCTTGTTCGCGATCATCGCGCGGCACCGCTCGAGGTTGCGGAACAGCAGCGTCGCCCGCTTATACGGCGCAAACCGGCGGGCGAACCCGATCGTCAGCGCTTCCGGATCGAGCACCTCCTCGGCCGCCTTCACTTCCGCCGGCGGGGCCCCGCGCCCGCGGAGTTGCTCCCGCACGCGGCGACGCACGGCGGCGATCATCCACTCGCGCCGCCGCACGTGCACCCGCCACAATTCCGCGTCCGGGATCTCCTCGATCCGGTCCCAGAGCCGATCGTCCTCGGCGGCTTCCGGCCAGCCGGGGGCCAGGTACTGGTCGAAGAGGTCCGCCATCGTCGGGCTCATCCACGTCCGCGTGTGCACGCCGTTGGTGATGTGCGTGATCGGCACCTCTTCGCGTGGAATGCCGCGCCAGTAGCCCTGCCACATGTCGCGCGCGACCTGCCCGTGCAGCTTGCTCACGCCGTTGCTGCGGTAGGCCAGGCGCAGCGCCAGCAGCGGCATGGTGAACGCCTCGTCGAGCCGGTCCGAATGCTCGCGGCCGAGCGCCAGCAGTTCCTGCACGTCGACCCCCACCTCCTGCGCCACCCAGCCCAGATGCTGCTCGACCAGGCGCGGGTCGAAACGGTCAATCCCCGCCGGCACCGGCGTGTGCGTCGTGAAGATGTTCCCGCCGCACACCGCCTCGCGCGCCTCGCGATAGCTGAGCCCGTTCTCGCGCATCGCCAGGCGAATGCGCTCGAGCGCCAGGAACGCGGCGTGGCCTTCATTCATGTGGCAGACGGTGGGGGTGATGCCGACGGCCCGCAGCGCCCGCAGACCGCCGATCCCGAGCAGGATCTCCTGGCGAATCCGCATGGTGGCGTCGCCGCCGTACAGCCGGGCCGTCACCGCCCGCAGCTCCGGGGGGTTCTCGGGCAGGTCGGCGTCAAGCAGGTAGAGGCGCACGCGGCCGACCTGCGCAAGCAAGATGGCCGCCGTGAGCGTCATGGTTCCCAGCGGCACCTCGACCTTCAGCGGGTTGCCGTGCTCGTCCTGAACGGGCGCGGCGCACCACTGGTGCACGTCGTGGACCGGATAGCTCTCCAGTTGCCACCCGTCCTCCGTGAGCTGCTGGATGAAGTAGCCCTGCCGGTACGCCAGCCCGACGCCGACGAGTGGGATACCGAGGTCGGACGCCGACTTCAGATGGTCCCCGGCCAGAACCCCCAGGCCGCCCGAGTAAATCGGCATGCTCTCGTGCAGCCCGAACTCAGCCGAGAAGTAGGCGACGATCTTGCCCTTGTCGGCCCCACAGTGCTCGTCGAACCACGTCCGGCTGTTCAGATACACGTAGAAGCTGTCCATCACGCGGCACAGTTGCGCGATGTACGCGTCGTCGCGCGCCGCCTGCTCCAGCCGCTGCTGGCCGACCGACCAGAGCAGCGCGACCGGGTTGTGCCCCACGCGACGCCACAAATCCACGTCCAGCCGGCGGAACAGGTCGGTCGCGGCCGGATTCCAGCCCCACCAGAGGTTGTAGGCGAGCTGCCGCAGCGGCTCGAGCGTCTCCGGCAAAGACGGAACGACCGTAAACGCACGCACGTGATTCATCTGTTCACCGGGCGCTGAGCCTGCGGAGCACGGCGGTTCCTGCGCCACCGGAAGCGCCTGACGGCACAATCCCTCATACTAGTATCGACGCCACGCCGCATCCGGGGAAACCACGATTCGACCCTGACACCACGCGATCCGGATTACACGCGGGCCACCTCCCGCACTTCGCCGATGAGCTGGCGGCCGATGTCCGCGGTGGCCGCCTCCGCGATCACCCGCACGATCGGCTCGGTATTCGACGCCCGCAAGTGCACCCACCCCTGCTCGAAATCGACCCGGACGCCATCGGCGGTGTTGGGCCGCCGAGCCGCGAAGGCCTTCGTGACCGCTTCCACGGCCGCGGCGATACGGTCGCGCGCGACCTCGTACTTCTCTTTGATCGATACGTAGCGCGGAATGGCGGCCACAAGCTGGCTGATGGATTTGCCGGTCTGGGCCATGAGCTGGAGCACGAGGCTCATGGCCGACAGGCTGTCGCGCACGTAGCAGATCCGTGGATCGATGACGCCGCCATTGCCCTCGCCGCCGATTACGCAATTGTTGGCCATTATGGCGCGGGCGACGTGGGTTTCGCCGACGGGAGTACGCACGACTGGCACGTGGTATCGCGCGGCGATGTCATCCACCATCCGCGACGTGCTGAGATTGGCCGCAACCGGTCCCGGTCGCCGGGACAGGACGGATTCCACCGCCAAGGCGAGCGTGTACTCTTCGCCGATGTACTCGCCGCGCTCGTCCACAATCGCCAACCGATCCGCGTCGGGATCTTGGGCGAAACCGATTACGGCGCCGTGCTCGCGCACGGCCGTGCACAGCGTGGTCAGGTTCTCACGGATCGGCTCGGGACGGTGAGCGAACTCCCCCGTCGGCTCGCCATTTACCACGACCACGTCGCAGCCGAGCGTTCGCAGGAAGTCCGGCGTGTGCAGGCATCCCGCGCCGTTGATGCAATCCAGCACGACGCGCAATCCCCGCAGCGGCCGCAAATCGACCTCGCACGCGCGGACCACTGCCGCGGCATGGCGCGGGCCGGCCTCCAGGTCATCGGCGAGCGGGGCAAAACCGGCTTTGACCAACCGGTAGCGGCCCTCGGTGCAGATCGTCGCGATCTCACGCGCACGCGGAGGGTCGGGCGCCAGCCCGAGGTTGTCGAGGAATTTCAGCCCGTTCCACTCGCCCGGGTTGTGGCTGGCCGTGATCGACATGCCGCCGTCGTACCGGCCGTCGCGAATCGCGTGCCCGATCGTGGGCGTCATCACCACGCCGAGTCGCGTGACGCGGCAGCCGGTCGCCAGCAAGCCGGCCGCGGCGGCGGCTTCGTACAGCGCCCCGCTGGGCCGCGAGTCGCGGGCCAGGACCACGCGGCCGCCGCCGAGCAGCGTGCCATACGCCTGCGCGAATTCGAGGGCGACCGTGGGGGTCAAAGTCTCGCCGACCAGCCCGCGTACGCCCGACACTCCGACCATCAGCGTCGCCATCTGGCAAACCTCGTCCGCGACCAGCCGGTCTACTTCGTTGTAAGCCCCCACGCGGCGGGCTACACTGCGAACCGAAGCCGAGTCGGGCTGGCGCGGAAGCCGGACAGTATGCCACTCCACGCCGTGGCCGCAACCCGGGAAGGAGGTCTCATGAAGCGGTACAACGCGTTCCTAGTGGTGTCGCTGGCACTGGCCGGGCTTTTGGGCACAGGTTGCTCGGGCGTCACGCTCAGCCTGCCCAACGGTTCGAGCGTCGTCATCCCGGGCCTCAACACGGTGACCGTCGAGCTGTTCAACGACACGGATTTCGAGGTCGAGCCGCGCATCCGGTTCGACAACGACAACAACTGGCTTGCCAGCCTCTTTCCCAGCGAAGAGCTCGCCACCGGCACGCTGGCCCCCGGTCAGTTGCTCCGGCTCAACGTGGATTGTGACGAGCTCGGCGTCGTGTTCAGCGACACCGCCGGGCAGTTCGCGCCGGGCGACGATGTTCCCATCGGACAGGCGGGCAGCACGCGCGTGCTGCAGCGTGAGAGCGACTACGACTGCGGCGACACCGTGCAATTCCACTTCATCGGCAGCGGGAGCAGCTTCGGCGTCATCGTGTCGGTCAACGATCGCGTCGTCGATTAGCGGGCCCGCCGGTTTTCCGTGACGGGCCGCGCAGGAATTGCCGCATAATAAGTGCGTGCGGCGCCGGCCCGTGGGCTCGGCGCGCAAATCACGGTATTATCAGACTTTACATCACAATCGGCACGGGAATTTCCTTGCCAAGCCAGGGCGGCCGCGCGTAGAATCCGCACATCGGAGGCATGGCGAAACGGCAGGTCTGCCGTCCGCCGGCAACTCGGGAACGAAGTTCTACGCATCGGCCGCGTGAGAAGCAGGACGCGGATTGTCCCCCGCGGGATGATCGCCGCGGCATGTCCTGGAGGGTAAAGGCCGTGCGAAGTGTGCGCGCAGCGGACATTTTCGTCGACATGTGTACGCAGCGAGACTATCTCGCGTCCGACGGGGCCCAACCAGCACTCAACGCCGAGCCAGTTCGATCCAACCTGAAACGGCTCATGGCCCTCGCCCGCTGGACAAAGATCCCGATCCTGTCCTGCGTCGACGCCCGCCGCCCCCAGGACGTGCTCGGGCTGCCGAACAGCGCATGCGTGCTCGGGACCCCCGGGCAGCGTAAGCTCTCCTTCAGCCTGCTGCCCAGTCGCGTCCACATCGAGGGCGACAACTGCCTGTGCGTGTCGCTCAACCTCCTCAACGAATACCAGCAGGCGATCCTCGCCAAGGAACACCGCGATCCTTTCACCAACCCCAAGCTCGACCGCCTGCTCACCGAGCTGCCCAGCCGGCGCTTCATCGTCTTCGGCATGTCCCTCGAGACGTCCGTGCGCCTGCTCACGCTCGGCCTGATGCTCCGCGATCGTCCGGTCGTCCTCGTCCACGACGCCTGCGGCTGGTGGGACGCGGAAGAGGGCGAGATGACGCTCCGGCAACTGGCGGCCAAGGGTTGCCAGCTTCTGGCCACCAAGCAGGTGATCGAATCCGCCCTGTCAGTGGACCAGTTCCCGCGGGCACACCTCCTGCGCCGGCGACGTTCGGTGGCATGATTGCCGCGCGGCGCGGAGCGGCTCGTCGCCATACCGGGTGGGCACCAAACGGCCCCCATTGCTTGGACGCGGCCTGAACATGAATGGACGCGCTGGCCGCCGTCGCCTATATTGCGTGTGGCGGTTGGCTGAAGCCACGCTACGTGCGGCCGCGCGTGCTCTCGCCGTCGTATGGCGGCTGCAAGAACGTGCGGAGACGTGCACGACACACTCTGGAGAGGTGACCGAGTGGCTGAAGGTAACGGTTTGCTAAACCGTCGTATGGGTTCAAACCTGTACCGCGGGTTCGAATCCCGCCCTCTCCGATGATTTTGCAGGGTTGCCGCGGCGGCGAAAAACCGCTGCGGTGCCCCCAGTGTTTTCAGAGGGTTAACCAACCGCCCTCCGAGGCGCCCCAATGGCCAACTCGGCATTCTCGCCCGGCTGTCCCAAAGCTGTCCCAAAGCACGATCTTGCGAACCTGGCAGACTAGAACCTATCCCAAACCCCCGACACCTGTGGTGTTCGTATGATTCTGCCTGCTGACACTCAGGGCCGAACAACTCGACTGGTTGCTGGAACGGATTCCTGATTCTCCGAAGAGCCCGAAGGGCGGGCGACCGCCGGAGG
>CAIWOY010000143.1 GCA_903914415.1 uncultured Phycisphaerales bacterium
CTGGCCACGGGAACGGTGGTGGCGGTGTTCACGACCGGCACCGTGGTGCACGTATACCTGCTCGCCCGCACCATTCCCGCGGAAACCTGGAACGCGAGCGGACCCGGCGATCGGCAGGATAACAAGCTGAACTTCGAAGCAAGACCTCCGGGACTCCCGGTGTAGGGAGCCGACCGGCTCCCGGAGGTCCTTTCCTTCCTGGCAATAAGAGTGCGCTGGACGGCGCCAGGACCAGGCTCCGCGGTGAACGGAGACTCTATGACGACGTCGGAAGCACTCCTCGTACGCCCACGGCCGCACGGCGTTCTCATCGCCGATGATGAGGCGGACGTGCGCGACGTGCTGCACGACAGGCTGCGGCAAGAAGGGTTCTCCGTCTGGCTCGCGGCCGACGGCCAGGAAGCGCTGGACCTGTACCGCAACCACTGCGAAACCATCGACGTGGTGCTGCTGGACGTGCGCATGCCGGGCCTGAACGGTCCCCAGACGCTGGCTGCGCTTCGGGAGCTTACCCCGCAGATTCGCTGCTGCTTTATGAGCGGAAGCTTTGGCAGTTACACCGAAGAGAGGCTCCGCGATTTGGGCGCGGCCACAGTCTTCGCGAAGCCGTTTCGGCTGGACGAAGTGGCCCACGTGCTCGGGAACCTAGCACGCCACGGCGACGTGAATCCGTGGCCGCTGGCGGCAGTGCAACGATCCACTACAAAGGAAACAGATCATGAACGTACGCCGTGTTTCCAAATTGTGCGTGGTCACGGCACTCGTGACCATTGGCACAGGATTGGGTTGGGACAAGGCTATCGCCGCACAGGAGGGCCGCACTGACGCCGAGAAAGGGGTGGACGTGCTGACGCGCGGGCCGGTGCATGAGGCCTTCGCCGAAACCGTGACGTTCGATCCCGAGCCCGGCATCGTCGTGCGCAAAGCCCCGCCGGAGTCGATCGAAGAGCTGCCGCCCGACCAGCGGCCGGAGGGGACCAACGTCGAGTGGATTCCCGGCTACTGGGCCTGGGATGAGGAGCGCAGTGACTTCCTTTGGGTCAGCGGCATCTGGCGCGACCTGCCGCCCGGGCGCGAATGGGTGCCTGGGTATTGGGCGCGGACCGACCGGGGCTTTCAGTGGACATCCGGGTACTGGGCCGATGAAGACGTCAGCGAAACTGAGTATCTGCCCGAGCCGCCGGAGACGGTCGAAGTCGGTCCCAATGTTACCGCACCGTCGGCGGATGACAGTTGGGTACCCGGCTGCTGGGTTTGGCATCAAGGACGCTACGCCTGGCGCCCCGGCTACTGGGCGACCGTGCGACCGAATTGGGATTGGGTCCCGGCGCATTACGTCTCTGCTCCGCGCGGCTATGTCTTCGTCGATGGCTACTGGGATTACTCCGTCGAGCGCCGCGGCGTTCTGTTCGCGCCGGTCTATTTCGATGCGGGTGTATACACGCGGAAAGATTTCTCGTATTCACCTGCAACGGCGATCGATCTGAGCGTGTTCACCGACCATCTGTTCCTGCGGCCGCACTACTCCCACTACTACTTCGGTGACTACTACGCCCCCAGCTACCGCGCGGCCGGCTTCCACCCTTCTTTCTCGGTCCACTCCGACCGCGTGGGCTACGATCCGATCTACGCCCATCAACGCTGGGAGAATCGGCAGGATCCTGAATGGGAGCGCCGCGTCGCCGCGGACTTCCAAAACCGACGCGACCACGAAGACGCGCGACCGCCGCGCACTCTGGCAGCCCAAATAGAACTTGTATCACGCGCGGTTCAGCCACACGAGCAGACGCGCGTGATTGCCACGTCGCTCGCCCAACTGGCCCAGCGCGTCCGCAGTCCGATGCGATTCCAGTCCGTGGCCAAAGACGAGCGACAACA
Source organism: uncultured Phycisphaerales bacterium (assembly GCA_903914415.1). Lineage (GTDB taxonomy): Bacteria > Planctomycetota > Phycisphaerae > UBA1845 > Fen-1342 > Fen-1342. The sequence continues at coordinate 1,879 of CAIWOY010000143.1, forward strand.
GCTCGCGCAGCGCGGGCCACAGCTTCAAAAGTTCCGCGAGGAACGGCGACAAGCGGACACCAAGGCGGCGGGTACGGCGGCCGCAAAGCCCTCCAAGGAATCCGAACCGCCCAGAGTGAAACTCTCGAAGTCTCCGATTGTGGCGAAGCCGGCCAGTGCGCTCGGCAAGAATCAGGCTCCGCCGAAGCGGCATGAAGTGCCGAAACCGGATCCCAAGGTCGAGCCCAAGCCGAGAAAGGCCGGCGAAAAAGGCGAGAAGCCTTAGCAATCCGCCGGAAAAGAGACAGATGCTGGCGCCCGGGCCACGGACACAGCGAGATCGAATGATGTCTGGAAAACGCGCGGCGCGCCTGTCAGCGCAACGACTAATGACGCCGCTCTTTGCGTTCGGCGCTTTTCCGAAAGGAGAGCTGAAATGCTTACCACTATTCTGATCGTGGTCTTGATCCTGATGCTGCTGGGTGCTGTGCCCAGGTGGCCGCACAGCAAGAACTGGGGTTACTACCCAAGCAGCGGGCTCGGATTGGTCTTGCTAATCGTGATCATTCTGGCGCTCTTGGGACGCCTTTGATCGCCCAGGTTGAGAAAGTGAAGGAGCCGACGTGAAAGGCAACGACAAACTGCGGAAGGTGCCTGATGCGCTGCTGGCCGACGAGTTCACGGCCATCGCGCAGCGCCCCTCGTGCGACAACGGACCAGGCGATCAACCATGCTAACCGAGAGTTTGCAACGAATCGTCAAGCGTGCCTCGCAATCCAGAATCGCCCTCATGGTCGTGGCCGGGGCCGGTCTGGCCGGCATTGTGAATCCCCGTGTGCAGAGCGCGGATTCCGACGCGTCGCTCGTAGCGATTGCCGCACCCAGCGTACGCGGCGGGATGCCGGGCGCGACGGCGCAGAGTCCCATCATCGACACGGGGGCGAAGGCGTCGCTGATCGAATTCGCCCGCCGCGACCCGCGTGGCCTGGTGCGCCTGGCGCGCGAACGTTGCCAGCGCGAGATCGGCGATTTCAGATGCCTCTTTGTGAAGCAGGAGCGCATCAACGGGAAACTGAAGGAGGTCGAGGAGATCGACGCACGTTACCGCGCGGACCCGCTGAGCGTGTTCATGACCTGGCGGCGCGGCGCCGGCCAGGCCAAGCGCGCCCTTTTCATCGACGATCCGGAATTTGTCGACGGCCAGGGGCAGAGGCAGGCCCGGGTGGAACCCGCCGGCGCGCTGATCCGTCTCGTCGTCTCGGACGTGATGGTACCGATCCACGATGCGCGCGCGCGGGAGGCCAGCCGGCGCGCCATCGACGAATTCGGGTTCCGCAGCACGTTCGAGATTCTGACGCGGGTGAACGATGCGGCCGCCGCCCGCCACGAGCTCGATTTCCGGTACGAGGGCGAGGGCACGATCGACGGACGCGCCACGGTGATCCTGGTCCGCCGCCTGCCCTACACCGGGCCCGGCGGGCCGTATCCCGACGCGAAATTGGTCCTGCACCTAGATCAGGAATGGCTGCTCCCGACCGCGGTCTACTCCTACACGGACCCCGCAGGCCACGAGCTGCTGGGCAGTTATGCCTATACCCAGGTGCAGCTCAATCCGGGTCTCGGCGCGGATGACTTCCGGTTTTAAATCGATCCGGTTCGTTGATCGTCGTGGAGTCGTGCTTCGGTTTGTCTCGGCGTGCAGACCCAGTGGAACGAAAGAGAACGAACATGAACAAGACTTGGCTTGGCATCGTCGGTTGAATTCTGGTGATCCTGCTCCTCGTGTGGCTCCTCGGCGTGAGCAAGATAAGCTGCCACGAGAGCTTCTGGGACAAGGACAAACAAGTCATCGAGATCAAGCGATGAGCCAGTTCTCGTCCCAATCGACGTGTGCCCAGGGGAGCGACAAGGTCTCGCCCGGCCGCTACCCGGCGAGCCGGCAAGGTCCGAATCAGAAATGGGGCCCGGTCCACAAGGAGATCGGACATGAGCCGGCATCAGATCAGAGGGTGCTGGCACCCGCTTCTGCTGGCTGTGCTGTTTGTGCCCGCGTGCCTGTGTTTTGCCATGAGCTCCGGATGCGCGGAGGCGAAGGCCCGGAAGGCGACGTTCGAAGGGCCAGAAATGAAACACGAGATCAGGATCATTGCATGAGCACTGCAGGATTCGACGGGCACCAAGACTCCGCTTCCGTTCTTGCACACGAATGCAAGAGAAGGAGACGCACAATGCGAGCCAAAGGATCTAAGACCGTTGCCGCGATGTGGTTTCTGGCATTACTGTCGGTCGTTGGGATGACCGGATGTTGCGGCCACAGGTGGTGGTGGGCATTCCTAGACACCACCGCGCCCACCGTGACTTCGACAAACCCAGCGAATGTGGCCACCGGTGTGGCCATCAACAACAAAATCGCCGCCACTTTCAGTGAGGCGCTGGACCCGGCCACGATCACCGCAACGAGCTTCACGGTGACAGGACCTGGCGCGACCTCCGTAGCGGGGACCGTCACCTACGCGGCCGTCGGCACAACTGCGACTTTCGCACCAGCCGGCCAGCTCGCGCTCAATACCACCTTCACTGTCACGCTCACGACCGAGATCACGGACCTCGCCGGCAATGCACTGGCGAGTGATTTTGTATGGAGCTTCACGACCGGTGCGACCGCGGATACCACCGCGCCCACCGTGACTTCGACAAGCCCAGTGAATGTGGCCACCGGTGTGGCCATCAACAGGAAAATCACCACCACTTTCAGTGAGGCGCTGGACCCGGCCACGATCACCGCGGCAAGCTTCACGGTGACAGGACCTGGCGCGACCTCCGTAGCGGGGACGGTCACCTACGCGGCCGTCGGCACAACTGCGACCTTCGCACCCGCAAGCCAGCTCGCGCTCAACACCGCGTTCACCGCCACGCTCACGACCGAGATCACGGACCTCGCCGGCAATGCCCTGGCCAGTAACTTCGTCTGGAGCTTCACAACCGGTGCGACCGCGGATACCACCGCGCCCACCGTGACTTCGACAAACCCAGCGAATGTGGCCACCGGCGTGGCCATCAACAACAAAATCGCCGCCACGTTCAGTGAGGCGCTGGACCCGGCCACGATCACTGCGGCAAGCTTCACGGTGACAGGACCTGGCGCGACCTCCGTAGCGGGGACCCTCACCTACGCCGCCGTCGGCACAACTGCAACCTTCGCACCAGCAAGCGATCTCGCGCTCAACACCACGTTCACCGCCACGCTCACGACCGGGGTCACGGACCTCGCCGGCAATGCCCTGGCCAGTAACTTCGTCTGGAGCTTCACAACCAGTGCGACCGCGGATACCACCGCGCCCACCGTGACTTCGACAGACCCAGCCAGTGCGGCCACCGGTGTGGCCATTAACAAGAAGATCGCCGCAACCTTTAGCGAGGCGATGGATGCTCTAACGGTCGCCACCGCGACCTTTACCTTGCAGCAAGGGGCCTCGCCTGTTTCAGGCACTGTGACCTACGCGGGCACCATCGCGACCTTCACCCCAGCCAGCAGTCTCGCGCCCGGTACCACATTTACTGCCACGCTTACGACCGGGATCACGGACTTGGCCGACAATGCCCTGGCCAGTAACTTCGTCTGGAGCTTCACAACCGGTGCGACCGCGGATAGCACCGCGCCCATCGTGACTTCGACAGACCCAGCCAATGCGGCCGCCAGTGTGGCCATCAACAAGAAGATCGTTGCGAACTTTAGCGAGGCGCTGGACGCTTTAACGATCGCCACCGCAACCTTTACCTTACGGCAAGGGGCCACGCCGGTTTCAGGCACTGTGACCTACGTGGGCACCATTGCGACCTTCACCCCAGCCAGCAATCTCGCGCCCGGTACCACATTTACTGCCACGCTTACGACCGGGATCACGGACTTGGCCGGCAATGCCCTGGCCAGTAACGTCGTCTGGAGCTTTACGACCGGTGCGACCGCGGATAGCACCGCGCCCACCGTGACTTTGACAAACCCGGCCAATGCGGCCACGGGGGTGGCGATCAACAAGAGAATCAACGCCACC
>CAIWOY010000144.1 GCA_903914415.1 uncultured Phycisphaerales bacterium
ACATGGGCAGGGCCGCCGGCCCGGGCTCGGATAGAAGAATGGGATTTGCCCCGACCAGGCGCTTGACTGTACAGGAGCCTTCATAGAAGAGCCCAGAGCGCAAGCGACGGGTTCCCGGCAGGCCATAGGGTGTGTTCTCGGCGCACCATCTTGACTTCCGTCAGACAATGCGCTCTCGTACCAGGGCGAATCGCCGTACAATAAGACGAGAGGTGGCCTATGAACTGGCGCGACCGAATCTCAGTCGATCCTCGCATCTGCCACGGCCAGGCCTGCGTCAAGGGTACGCGTGTCCTCGTGTCCGTCGTCCTCGATAGTCTGGCAGCCAATGAGACGCCCGCTGCGATCGCCGCCGCCTACCACATTACGCTGGAGGACGTGCAGGCCGCCCTGCTGTACGCGGCAGAATTGGCCAAGGAGCGAATCGTCCCGTTCTCGGCAGACGTGGCCTGATGCGCTTCAGGACCGACGAGAACGTGCACCCGGACGTGGCGGCCCTCCTGTGTCGCCACGGACACGATGCCGTCACCGTCTGGGACCAGCAGGCCGCCGGCGCCAGCGACGTGGAGTTGGCCCAGCTCTGCCAGACAGAGGAACGCGCGTTCGTAACCCGCGACCTCGGTTTTGCCGACATCCGTCAGTATCCCCCGCAGGCTTTCCCTGGCCTGGTAGTGCTGCGCCTTCGGTCGCAAAGCCGTGCACACCTGCTCGCGGTCACCGAACGCCTGCTGCCGTTGCTTGGCGCCGAACCATTGCCGGGGCGCCTCTGGATTGTCGGGGACCACGACGTCCGCGTGCGGCCCGGTGAGAAGCCGCGGGATTGACGTTGCCCACCTACCGCAACTCCAGCAGCGTGAACTCGCCGTCGCTGAGAAGCGTCTTCACGCGGGCCGTATCCTTGAGCAATTCAGGCAACCCCCGCGGATATGCGATGCCCCAGTCGTGCGCTTCGACGAGAAGATGCGTGACCCGCTTTTCCGCCAAGTGCCGACAGACCTCCTCGCTCGTCTCGGCCCCCTTCAGCCAGTCGGCGATTTGCGACGCTTCAAAAAAGCTGTCCGCAACGTACGCGCGGTCGAGGAATAACCCGCGATTGGTGTTCAAGCATAACACCCGGGCCGCGCGCGGCAGTTCGCGATTGATGAACGCATAAACCGAGTCCACCGGCGGGCGGGGCACGTGCCCCAACACCAGCGGCGGCAGGGGGGGGGCTGTCGTTTTGCCGTCGCGGGCCGGGCTGGGCTCACGACCCACGCCGAGGACGGTCCCGATGATCACCACTGTCCACAGCCCGCGCCGGACCGAAGTGCGCGACACGCGCTCCGTCACGCGGACGAAAGCGGTCGCCGCCGCGATGCCCAGCAAGGGCAACACGGGAATGAGAAACCGCATTTGCTGCGAAGTCAGGCTCCAGAAGAGGAAACACAGACCGGCCACGCCCAGACACCGGCGTGCAAATCGGTCGCGGACCCCGAAAACCACCGCCAGCGGCACCAAAATGATCCAGAAAGCGTTCAGCCGCCCGTCGAAGTGCGCGTAGCCCGGCCCGCCGCGCAGAATGACCCGCACCGGCAGCAGGAGATAGTCCCGCAGCGTGCGCCCCATCCCGATCGACCGCTGCCACGCCGCCAACTGCTCGCCGAGCGCCGCACTCCAATCTGGCCCGCCGAACCAGCCGTACAGGAACGGATAAACCGGATTCCCCGTGTACGAGGCCGCCTTCACCACCCACGGCGACCACAGCACCAGCGCCGGCAGTGCAAACCACGCGCCGAGCGCGCCGAATTCGCCCCAGAACCGGCGCACGCCATGGCGCGCGGACCACGCCAGGTAAGGTATGGCCAGCAGCGCCGCGCCGACGATGCCCGAGAACTTCACCCCGGCCAGCAGCCCCGCGCAGAGCCCGGCCAACAACAGGCTCGCCCGTCGGCCCTCGTCGCGCTCGATCGCGCGTAGCATGAACAGCAATCCGGCCAGAAGAAAGAAAGCGCACGCCAGATCGACGTATGCGATGGTGAATTCCCACCCGACCACCGCATTGCAGAGAAAGAATGCCATCGCCAGCCAACCCGCCACGGGCCGGTGGAACTCACGGCACCCCACGTAGATGGCGTACAGCGTCAACACGCCAAAGCCGAAATGCACCAGTGTCGCTAGCAAATAGTCTTTCGCCAGCATCCCCAGCGCGTACAGCAGTTCGACGTTCAGCGGCCAGTTCGAGTACACATTGAACGCGACCGGTCGAAATCCATGATTGGCAATGTAGAGTTTCGGCAGCGTCAAGTGATAGACATCCGCATCCCAGCCCACGAATCCGAGCAGCACTACCAGGAAAAACGGCGCCAGCAGGACCGCCGGCCCAGCCAGAATGACGAACCGCCGGAGCCGCGACACGGGTTGAGCTGCTTTTGTGTCACGGGGCGTGCGCCGTCGCAGCAGCACGCACCCAGCCGCCACGACGACGAGCCCGACCACCGCCCACAGGCTCGCGCGGTGAAGCTGCCCGGCCGCCGCGAGCATGAACAGCACCGCAATCCAGAACCCCAGCCCCAGGCAAACCTGCGCGAGCCGGCGCAGGCCGCCCAACGCCACGCGCGCCAGCGCAAGCCTCTCCAGGACAAGTCCCGGTAACCACACGACGACGCTGAAGAGGCCGAAAGCGGCCAGGTACTCCGCTACATACGCAAACGCGGTGCTGGATACGTCTACAGGGACGGCGCCTGCCACGGTAGCTGCTCCGGTCGGGCGAGCATCCGAGGATTCCACTCGGGGCCGGCCGCGTACTTCCGCGCAGCGCAACCAAATGCCCGGACAGACGCGTTCGATCGCCGGCGGCCGCTATGGTAAGCTATGCGATGTACCGCAACAACGCCGCCGCGTCAGCGGCGCGATCGGAACATGAGACTGGAGGAGCTCGATGAATCTGCCCGGAGCGGCGCGCCACAGGTGGACGTTTCTTGCGAACCTGCTCGTCCTTGGATGGCTCGCGGCCCCATGCGTCGACGGGCAAGCGACCACGTCGCCGGGCGAGCGCGACACAGGCGTCCTCACCGGCCTCGACGTCCTCGTCCGCGACAACTTCCAGCCTCTCGCCGGCCGTAAGATCGGCCTCATCACCAACCACACCGGCGTCGACCGCGCCGGCCGCTCCATCGTCGAGCTGCTCGTCAAAGCCCCTGACGTGAGGCTCGTCGCCCTCTTCAGCCCCGAGCACGGCCTCAAGGGCGCCGTCGACGAGAGTGTCGAGGACTCGACCGACTCGCTCAGTGGCCTCAAGGTCTACAGCCTCTACGGCAAAACCAACCGTCCGACCCCCGAGATGCTCGAGGGCGTCGACACGCTCGTCTATGACATCCACGACATCGGCGCACGCTTCTACACCTACCCCGCCACGCTCGGCTACGCTATGGAGGAGGCCGGCAAACGCGGGATCCGCGTCGTCGTCCTCGACCGCCCCAACCCCATCACCGGCACCCACGTCTTCGGCCCGCTCAACGACCGCGACGGCCTGTCCACCGCTTACCACACCGTCCCGCTCGTCCACGGCATGACCATCGGCGAGCTGGCCCAGATGTTCAACGCGGAGCGCAAACTGAACGTCGACCTCCAGGTCATCAAGATGGAGGGCTGGCGGCGGACGATGTGGTACGACGACACGTTCCTGCCCTGGATCAGCCCCTCGCCCAACATGCGCTCGCTCGCCGAGGCCACGCTCTACCCCGCGATCGGGATGCTCGAAGCCTGCAACCTTTCCGTGGGCCGCGGCACTGACACACCCTTCGAGCGCATCGGCGCCCCCTGGATCGACGGGCGCCAGCTCGCCGTCCGCCTCAACAGCCTTGGCCTCAAGGGCGTCCGCTTCGTCCCCTTCCGCTTCACGCCGACCGCGAGCGCTTATAAGGACAAGGACTGCGGCGGCGTGCAGATCCTGCTGACCGATCGCGACGCCTTCGATCCCCTCGAAACCGGCCTGTCCATCGCCCGCGAGCTGAAAAACCTCTTCGGCGACAAGTTCGAATTCGACAAGGTCAACAACCTGCTCTTCAACAAAGACGTGGTTGCGAAGGTCAAGGCGACCACCGCCCCCACAACCTACCGCCCGCTCTGGCAAAAGGACCTCGACGACTTCCTCGCTCGCCGCGCAAAGTACCTGCTGTACAAGTAGGCCCGGCTACAACGCGCGGCAGCATGGACATTCACGAGGCGCGGTCCCATGCCAATTCGATGTCACGCTTATCGCCGCGCCTTCACGCTCATCGAACTCCTCGTCGTCGTCGCCATCATCGCGCTGCTCGTGGCCACGCTGCTCCCGGCCCTCGGGCGCGCCCGCGGTACGGCCCGCCTTGCCGTCTGCGCTAGCAACCTCCGGCAAATTGGCCTTGGGGTTCAAGCGTACGCCGCCGAGAACCGCGCCTTCATCCCCCGCGGCCCGAATCCCCTCAACCCGTACGACTTCTCCAGCAACCAGATGGCGACCAACCAGATCTGGAGCGGCGACGGCACGCCCGACTTCCCCGCGACCCACCCGCACGAGTACTTCGGCCTCGGCCGCCTGCTCGTGACGACTTCGCCCGCCGAAAAGCTCTTTTATTGCCCGGCCGACGACAACCTCATCCAGATCCAGGAAGCCCCGCGCATCGGCACCGCCGCCCACGCCTACGGCTCGTATCTCTACCGGGAGTTGGACCAGTTGCCGCCCGATGCCGCCGCCGGCGTGCTCGACAACTTGGGAAGCAACCGCATCGGCGACATCCTCGTCCGCGTCGAGACCCTCGCCCTCGACACCAACAGCCTCGGCCCCGGCCCATACCTCCACACCAACCACGCCGGCCAGCAGGTGAACGTCCTCAGCCGCGACGGCTCCGTCCGCCGCTACCGCAACCGCGACGACTGCCTCGCGCTCCCGGCGAGCGCCTTCGCCAACCCCGCCGCCATCCCCGTCGCGGTCGATCAGCTCCTCACGAACGCCGACTACGCCTACGCCACCGGCGCGCCCGCCGGCGCCCCGCGAATCGTCAGCGCCCACTGAGAGCACCGCGGAGCAAGATATGACCACGACATTTCGCAACTACACCGGCCCCGCGGACGCCGAGCTGCAATACGACCTCTGGCTCCGCGCGACCGAGGGTCTCCCGTACGCCTGGCGCTCGAACCTCACGAATGTCCGCTGCCTCATGCAGTAGGCCCAGCGCGGCCCCGCCCAACTTGCCACCCATGGCTTCCAGCAGGCCGACTCGGGTGTGTATGTCGTGCTCGACCTCTAGAAGGCGGTCTTTCGATCCTTAGTACGCGGAGACGTCCCCCAGCCGGCTGTGCTCGCGCGCGGAAAACCGGAGGACGCCGTTCTCTCTCCGAGCGCAAGGCACATGGGTCGCCCACCCTAGAGCGACCCACGGGTTGAAGCTTGCCGTGCGTGGAAAAGCTGATTCGCTACCGGCTGCGACGACGGCAGCCTGTCAAGAAGACCATGGCCAGCAGAGTGAGGCTGCTGGGCTCGGGCACATTTCCAAACCAAGCCTCGGCCGTCGAGTCCGGGGCCACGTTGACGAGAAATGGGTTGGTGGTTGTGGCATTCCAACCCGGTTTCACCGTCTCGGTGATCGTGTACTGGCCGGCGGCGAGGTCGTACAACGAGACGGCCCCGCCCGCGCCGGTCGTAACCGTTTGCGAGTAGCCGCCCGGGCCCTCGACCAGGTAGTCCCATCCGGAAAGGAGGCTCTCGCCGGTGCTGAACAAGCCATCCTCGTTGAGATCAAAGAACTTGACGATTTGCAGATCACCCGGCGTCACGACGCCGCCAGCATCCGTCACGAGGTTATCCACGCACCAGCCGTTGCCGGTGTCGTGCAGGAGGACGTATGCGATCGTCTGCCCGACCGGGGCATCGACTCGCACCGTCCCGGGACCGTTTTCGTTGCCGTTGAAGTCGCGGAGGTTCCCCGGCCCCGACGCCGAGCCGATCAACTGGTTCGATGAGTTGTACGCCTCCATGTAAAAGTTAGTGTACGCGCTGTAGTTGATTTGTGCGTACGAGGCGTTCGCGGCGTTAAAGGTGATTTTGCCGTCGTTTCCGCTCTCGGTAGTCCAAGTGAAGACGTAGTCGTTGATCCAGTAGCTGCCATCCCACCAGGACTGTCCGCTCGGCCAGGAGGAAACGCTGTAGAAGCCTGCGGTCGCGTCGCCGTAAACCCAGGGTATGCCGGAGCCTGCGCTCTGGAAGGTGATTCCCTGGTACTGCGTGTTGATGATAGTGCCGTCCTGACCGAGTCCTTCTTCGAACGTAAGAGTTCAGCCGTTTGCAGTACTTGCGGCGGGTAGCGGCGGGAGTTGGCCGGTTTGCAGGTAGGTGCGCAGGGCGTTGGCGATGGTCAGCAGGGGGTCGTGGCCGCGGAGGCGCAGC
>CAIWOY010000145.1 GCA_903914415.1 uncultured Phycisphaerales bacterium
ACTTGCTTTGTCCCAAATCCAGGCCCAAAATTCTCATCGCCGGACCTCCTTCAAGATGCTTGTCCATCTTTGGGCCGCACCACGCGCGCCCGTTGAGCGGCACGATACCGCTCGGGAGGCCCGGCTTTCATAGCTTCTCTGTGGTGACGACCCCCGCGGCGCAGGCTGACCGGCATGGTCGAGACGAACCCGAAGACCGCCGTCCCCGCCGAGGTCGTCGCCCACGTCGCCGACCTGCTGGACGCCCTGCAATGCGGCGCCCTGCTGCTCGACCGCGCCGGGCACATCGTCCACGCCAACCCGCGCCTCTGCGAAATGCTCGAGCGCCCGGCCCAGGCGCTGGTCGGGCACACCCTGCCCGAGTTCTACCCCGCCGCCGGCGACGCGACCCAGCACTTCATCCACGACTTCAGTGCCGTGCGCGAAACCGAGTACTTTCTGCCCCTGCCGGAGGGCCGCCGGCGCCCGGTGCTCATCGCCGGCCGTCCCCCGCGCTCCGACTCGCCGCTGGCCGACTACCGCGTCGTCACCGTCATCGACATCACCCGGCTGAAGGACGCCGAGCAGAGTTGCCGCGAACAGTACCGGCAGGTCGCCAATCTCAGCGACACGGTGCTGCAGCAGGCCCTCGACTTGAAGCACCATTCGAAGTTCCTCGAGAAGCGCGTCCGGCAGCGCACGCGCGAGCTGGCCGAGGCGAACATGGAGGCGATCTACATGCTCGCCGTCGCCTGCGAGGCCAAGGACATGGACACCGGCGCCCACGTCCTGCGCATGCGCGCCTATGCGACCGCCCTGGCCCGCACGCTCGGCCGGCCCGAGGAGGAAGCCGAACGCATCGGCTACTCCGCCATCCTGCATGACGTCGGCAAAATGCAGGTCCCCGACGAAATCCTCAAGAAGCCCGGCCCGCTGACGCCCGCCGAGCGCCGCCAGATGGAGGTCCACCCCGTCGCCGGCGAACGCATCCTCTCGCGCAAGCCCTTCTTCGACGTCGCCCGCCAGATCGCCCGCCACCACCACGAGAACTGGGACGGCACCGGCTACCCCGACCGCCTCGCCGGCGCGGCCATCGCGCTGCCCGCCCGGATCGTCCGGCTCGCCGACGTTTTCGACGCCCTCGCGAGCCAGCGCGTCTACAAGCCGCCGTGGCCGCCCGCCGAGGCGGTCCAGGCGATCAACGCCGGCGTCGGCCGGCTCTTCGACCCCCAACTCGTCGCCGCGTTCCTGCGCCTCGTCGACTCCGGCGAATGGTCCGCCATCCGCGGCCAGCACGCCGACGCCGACGCCGCGGGTTCGCGCGACGCGTAGCTGACGGGCTCCGCCGACAGGACGTGTAGGCTGGGTATGACATATGCAGCGGAGCCACTGCAACCCGGACGCACTCGCTGGCGCGTTGAAGTCGCCGCCTCCGCCACGGCGGCCCAAACTACCTGACCAGCTTCGCACAGCATTGATTTACACCCACGACCTCAACCGTGGACCGGCGGGCGCTCGCAGTCCGGTAGACCGACTCCGCGGCATAGCACTTCTCCAAAAGTGCAGGGAAAAGCGTAGTGCCACGGTTTGGGGACGGACTGACCGGTCGCTCACGCGCCGTGAGCGCGGCGCTGGGCGGTACTTCCAAAATCGGGGTGACAGGATTCGAACCTGCGACCTCTTGGTCCCGAACCAAGCGCTCTAAGCCAGACTGAGCTACACCCCGAACGCAGCCTACGCTATCGTTCAGTCCCGTCATTATACCAGCCCTGGCTCAACCGGCAAGGTGTCGGTCCACTGAGGTGGCGGCGGTTCGGCCCCGCACGCGCGGAGCGCGGCGTGGCGGCGAGCCCACCCCGCAAGGGGTACAATACCGATTGAGTGAGTCCCCGGCGCTCCCAAGGAGGTGTTCCGTGACTCGTACACTTGTCTGGCTGATGGTGTTGGCCTCGGCGACGTGCGCGGCGGCCCAGAGCGGCAGCGGGCCGGTCCAGTGGCTGTCCGATCCGCAGCAGGCCGTGCGGGCGTCGCAGGGCGCTAATCGGCCGCTGCTGGTGTGGATCATCCCGCCGCAGCGCGAGCGCGTGCCAGTTGGCGAGGGGGACAAGCTTGAGAACCGGCAGGAGCACGCCTTGCGCGACCCAGTAGTGGTGCGGCAGATGCGAAAATTCGTCCCGCTGCGGCTGAACCGGGGCGCCAATCGCGAGATCGTCAAGGATTTCGGCTTCTCCGAAGCGGCCAGCTACGAGATTCGGTTCGTGGCGCCCGAGGGCCAGGCGCTCGGCGCGGTGCCGTCCGGCGACGTGGCCGTCGCGGAGACGCTCGCCCGGCGGATGGCGGGCGCGTTTGACGATTTCGTCAAGCGTGTATACGCGCAGAATGTGAAGCCCAAGCTCGAAGACAAGGACGCCAAGCCCGCGGATCTCAAGGCCGCGCTGAAGCTCGTCAGCGAGTTGCGCATCGCCGCCGCGGACCGGGGCGTCATCGCCCTGCTCGAGCGTGAGCGGCTGGACGCCGGCGTCCGCGCCGCGGTTTACGAGGCGCTGGCGGCGGTCTCGAACAAGGACGCGCTCGGGAAGCTGCTCGAGCTGGCCCGCGGCGGCGACGCCGGTGCGGCCAAGGCGTTGGAGAAGGTCCCGCCGGTGGGAGCCGAGCTGCTGGTGGCCGAGCTGAAGCCGGACGCGCCGCATTTCGACTACTTCGTTTACCGGATCGTGACGCGCGCCAGCCGCGTGTCCTATGCCAAGCCGGAGCGCTTCTTCGACAACGCCGACACGGCGCAGAAGACGGAGGAAGTGCAGCGCGTCAGCGACGTAGTGAAGCAGGCGGCGGAGAAATGGAAGGCGGAGAATGACTGAGCTCGTCGATCTGCGCAGCGACACGGTGACCCGCCCGTCGCCCGCCATGCGGGCGGCCATCGCCGCCGCCGAGGTCGGCGACGACGTGCTCGGCGACGACCCGACGGTGAACCGCCTCCAGGAGCGGATGGCCGCGTTTCTCGGCCAGGAGGCAGCCCTCTTCGTCCCGTCGGGCTCGATGGCCAACCAGGTCGCCATCCGCTCGGTCTGCGAGCCTGGCGACGAGATCATCGCCGACGAAACGACGCACAGCTACAACTTCGAAGGCGGCGGGCCAGCCGCCCTGTCCGGCGCCAGCATGAGGCTGATCGAGGGGCCCCGCGGCCTCTTCACGCCGGCGCAGGCCGAGGCCATGATCCGCCCGGACAACGTGCACTATCCGCACACGCGGCTGATCATCGTGGAGAACACGAACAACCGCGGCGGCGGGAGCGTCTGGCCGGTCGAGCAGGTGGCGGGGCTGCGCGCGGTCGCCGACCGACACAAGCTGCACCTGCACATGGACGGGGCGCGCCTGATGAACGCGTGCGTGGCCCGGGGACTGAAGCCGACCGATTACACGCGCCACGTCGATTCCGTTTCGATGTGCTTTTCCAAGGGGCTTGGCGCGCCGGTCGGCTCGATCGTCGCCGGCCCCGCGTGGTTCATCAAACGCTGCCACCGCTTCCGCAAGATGTTCGGCGGGGCCATGCGGCAGGCGGGGATTCTGGCCGCCGGGGCGCTGCACGCGCTCGACCACAACATCGAGCGTCTCGCGGAAGACCACGCGAACGCCCGGCGCCTGGCCGAGGCGCTCGCCGGCCTGCCCGGGCTGCGCATCGATCCCAAGACCGTCGAGACAAACATCGTCATCTTCGAGATCGACGCCCAACACGGCAGCGCGGCCGACTTCGCGGCCAAGCTGCACGAGCGTGGCGTGTGGATGCTCGCCACGGCGCCGCAGAAGGTCCGCGCGGTGACACACCTCGACGTGTCACGCGCCCAGATCGAGCGTGCCATCGCGGTCTTCCGCGAAATCTGCCGGGCGGCGTGAACGCGGCCGTGGCATCAGGGGGCGCTGGGCACGCCGGCCCCAGAAAACGCGTCGGCCGGACGAATCGTCCGGCCGATGCAGGCTCTTGAGGGGAGTTGCCTCCCGCCCGGTGTCTCAGCCCTCGTCCGTCCCCTGGTTCTCGAAGATGAATTCCATCCCGATCAAATAGCCGGTGTGGGCTTGCGTGCAGTGCCGCACGATCGCGTGGCCATAGCAGCTCATTTCCGGCTGGTGCACGGCCAGCGAGACCTTGGTGTCCACCGGGACCGCCCGGCGGCTGCGCATGCCGAGCCCGTGCAGGCTCAGGTTGTGCAGGGTCGCCAGCACGTGCCGCTCCCCATAGCACTCGTCCGGCAGCCACACCTCGATGGTCCCGGGGAAGGGCCAGCGTTCCTCTCGCCGGCAACCCGGGGCGTGCTTCGGAACGGCGCTGACCCGCTCGGATTCCACCAGCTCGCGCACGACGTCGGGTGTCAGCTTCACGATTCTGTCGGCGTCCATCGCAGCAACCTCATACGCGGCTCCCGCGCGCGGGGACCGCTGAGTGTGTCATCGGGTCGCTCGACGCCGGGCATCAGTTGCGCGATACGACTTACAGCCATATCTCGCCCGTCATGCGGGTTCAGTCGGTAGCTTCCCGGCCGATGGTCGCGCACGCACGCGTGGGCCGACCGCAAGCTCCGGTAACTCGAGCGCGCGGCACGGTTGCGGGAACGACGGCGCCGGACGCGGGCTGACGGACACGCAGGGCGGCCTGCGGGCCGGCCCGTGGCCGCCGACCTTACTGGACGTTGAGATGATGCGAAATTTCTGCGCGATTGCACGCGCACCGCGACGCGCAGATTTGGCATAGTTCACATGGCCTTCCGTCGAGTGTGTCGAGCAACCCCTGACCGGCCGCTGGCCCCGCCCCCGTGGCCTGCGCGGCGTCCGATCACCGGGCGCAGCTCGATGCACGCCAGAACGACTGCCCCGCCGCATGTCGTGACCCCCTGCCGGGAGCGAGGACATGCGGCTTCGTTGGATTGCAATTGTCGTTTCATTGGTGAGTGTAGTTCTCTTTGCCTGCACGCCGGAGCCGACCGGTACCGGCATCACCAGCCTGATCGATGCGGTGTCGGTCGTGGGGGACACGGACACGGCCGGCAGCCCCACGAGTTCGGTCGGTTCGCCGGCCCTGCCGACGGCGCAGTCGCAAAACGTGCCGACGACGCTGAGCGGGAGCGTCGTTGCCAAGGGTGATTATCGGCTTTTCGAGGCGGGTGCGGGCACGACCGGCGACGAGTGGATCGTCCGGCCGACCGCCAGCTCGGACACGTCGTTTCTCGTCGTGCTGTTTGATGCCGATCACGAGTTGCTGCGGCGCGAGCTGATTTCGCCGCGCACGACGTTGGAGCATGTCGTGCGTACGGCGACACCGACGATTTATGTCGGGGTAACGCCGGCCAATGGCAGCGACGGCGGCAACTTCAGCTTCGTGGTCACTCATCGGGCGAGCGTGCCGGTCCCGGCCCCCTCCCAACAGGTCGTCTGGCTGAACTTCGCGGGCGGGTCGGACGTGCACATACAGGCGCGTTCCGGTCTCTCGTTTCCGGCGCTCGACGCCGCCGTGGTGAATCCGCAGTATGCCGGCCAGAGTGCGGTGCTCAAGTCGGCGATCGTGGCCGCCATGCGGGAGGACTACGCCGCCTATAATGTGGTGATTCTGTCGTCGGATGAGGGCCCGGCCCCGGGCGGTCCGTACGCGACGATTCAGTTTGGCGGCAATGACGCGCGGTTGCTGGGACTGGCCGACAACGTCGATCAGTACAACGCCGACCCGGGACAGACGGCAATGGTCTATGTCGAGGCGTTCGCGGACTACGAGACGATGGAGCTGTCCGCCGATGAAATGGGGCAGATGATCGGGAACACGGCGAGCCACGAGCTGGGCCACCTGTTGGGCCTGTTTCACACGCAGAAACCGGTGGACCTGATGGACACGACGGGCTCGGCGTGGGACCTGGCCACCGATCAGAGCTTCACGACGGGCGCGCTGGAGCCCTCGGTGTTCCCGACCGGCTCTGAGAACTCGCCGGCCCGGCTGGCCGAGACCGTCGGCGAGAAGGCCGGCCCGAAAGAAAACAGCGTGACAAAACCGCTGTCGCCGGAGATGATGTTGCGTAAGGCGAGCCTGCGTGCGTGGATGCGCAACGAGCTGCACAGCCGTTGCGGGACGTGCCTGGACCCTGATGGATGAGCCATGACCCGCTTGAATACCCGTGGGGAGGTAGCGGTCGATCTGTGCAGCAACCGTGAGGAGTGCGGGCCCCTGGCCGGCGCGCGGCGCCGGCCGCCCCGTGGGCTCGCGTCGGGACTGCTTTCGCTCCCGTGGCTGTTGCTGTGCTGTGGATGTCCCGCGCTGACGCCGGCCGGCAGTTCCGACGGCAACACACCGTCCACCGCCAACGATCCGCTCAGCAAGGCCTCGACGGCTCTCCGCCTGGCTGCGGGCAACGACCAGAAGCAGTTCCGCGGCTCGCTCACCAGCAGCGGGCAGGTTGCGCTGTTCGGCCTGGGCATGCTGTCGCCCGGCGACCACCTCATCGCCGACATTCAGCGCGCCAGCGGCAATCTTGACCCCGTCGCCGCGCTGTTCGACAGCAACGACAACATCGTCGCCTACAACGACGACCGGAGCGAGGACGGCAGCGATCTGAATCCGCTGATCGACATCATCATGCCCAACGATACGGATGATTCGGGCGAGTACTACCTCGGGATCATCGCGTATCCCGGCGACAGCTCCGCGGGCGACTACCAGGCGACCGTCACCGTGCAGCGGCAAGCCGGCACGCTCACTCCGCACGCGCAGACCGTCTACCTCGACTGGCGCGGCGGGAGCAACATCACCGTCAAGAACGTGGGCGTGTACACCCTGTTGCCCTTCAGTGCCACGCAGGTCGGATTCCCAAACGACCAGTCCGCCGCGCTGAAGAGCCGCGTGCAGGCGATCGTCCGGGAGCGGTACACGCACTTCAACATGACGGTACTCAGCTCGGACGATGGTCCGCCGCCGGCGACGCCGCACTCGACTGTTTACTTCGGCGGCCGGGACGCGCAGGCGTTCGCGATCTCCGAGGACATCGACACGTTCAACGCCAATCCCAGCGACAATTCCATCGTCTTCACGCAGGGCTACCTCTCGGCGTTCGTCGTTCAGCCGACGCTGGAGGAAATGGCCCAGGCGATCGGCAACACAGTGGCCCATGAGATCGGGCACCTGTTGGGGCTCGTGCACACCGCCGACTGCCAGGACCTGATGGACACGACCTGCTACAACGAGCGACTTCTCTCGGCGCAGCAGTTCGGCACCGCCGTGCTCGACACATCGATTTTCCCCTTCGGCTCCCAGGAATCACCGGAGATCCTCGGCTGGGTGCTGGGGCTCGTCAGCCCCTGACGTCCGCGGTGACTTTGCAGGCGCTCCGATCCATGCCAGACCGGACTGGGGCCGCAAAGCCCAGCGGCGGGCGCCAACTGTGCCGGGCGCAGACGTGCGCTCACGCGCTTCGCGGAGGATGTCGCCATGAGCCGGTGGCCTGGTCGTGCCATCCGCGTCGCCGCCTGGGTCGGAGTGGGAGTCTGCGTCCTGCTCATCGTGCTCGCCGCCATCTCGATGCGTTATCGTTTCGGCGTGCGCTTCGCCGCGGGTGGTCGGCTGATGCTGGAGAGTGGCCGGCTGATCCTATATGGCGGCTGGATCTACGGGGACCTGCGCGGGCTCGACGCCCCGTCTCTTTTTGCCAAATCCTATCGCTTCGACTTCGACGACATCGAGGCCTTCTTCGCGTGGCCCTCCGCCGGCGTCGACCTATCCGACGTCCCCTTGGTCGTTTGCCCGCTGTGGGTCCTACTGCTCGTGATCGGCACCGCCGCGGCGGCACTTGCCTGGCTGGCACGCCGCCGCCCGCCCAGGGGCCACTGTCGCGCGTGCGGCTACAACCTGACCGGGTGCCCCAGTGGGCGCTGCCCTGAATGCGGTGAGCCGATCGAAATCGATACGGGCGTGAGCGCTCCTCTCGCCCGCGCCACGCGACCACGGGGCGCACTCCCCGGGGCCACCGGTCATCCGTCAGAGTAGATCTGCCCGTCGCGCAGCTCGATGATCCGTCGACAGCGCTTCGCGACGTTGATGTCGTGCGACACGATGATGACGGTCCGCCCCTGGGCGTTCAGCTCGTCGAGCTGCTCCAGGATCAGCACGCCCGTCTTGCTGTCGAGGTTCCCGGTCGGCTCGTCGGCCAGCAGAATGGCGGGATCGTTCACCAGCGCCCGCGCGATCGCCACCCGCTGCTGCTGCCCGCCCGACAGCTCGTGTGGGCGGTGATGGTGCCGGTCCGTCAGCCCCACCTTCTCGATCAAAGCCAGGGCCTGCGCCCGCCGCTCGCGCGGCGGCCGACCCTGGTAGAACAGCGGCGTCTCCAGATTCTCGAGCACGGTCTGGGTCGGGATCAGGTTGAAGCTCTGGAAGACGAAGCCGATGCGCCGGCCGCGGATGTCGGACAGCTCGTCGTCGTCGAGGCGCGACACGTCCCGATCGTCCAGCCAATACGTGCCCGACGTCGGCCGATCGAGGCAGCCGAGGATGTTCAGCAGCGTGGACTTCCCGCTGCCGGACGGGCCGACAATCGCGGCGTATTCCCCGCGTTGAATCGAAAGCGTCAGGCCGCGGAGCGCGCAGACCTCGACGCCGGCGCCCGGCGTGCGGTAGATTTTGACCACGTTATCGAGCCGGACGACCGGCTCGCCGACGGTCGCTGCCACGCGGCCACTCCCGGCGGGGCGCTGGCCAAGCGGCCCGGCGGTCCAGGATTCGTCCCCGGGATCGCCGGTGCGCCCATTGCCAAACCGCCCTGCAAGTGCGATACTATAGGGTTCGGGCGACTGACGGAAGACCCGGTCGCCCCGTACGTGCTGAGGAAGTTGACGTCATGAAACCGAAAACCCATCCCGAATATCGCCTGATCGACGTGCGGTGCGCCTGCGGGAACACGTTCAAGACGGGTTCAACCGCGAAGGAACTGAAGGTCGACATCTGCAACGCCTGCCACCCCTTCTATACGGGCAAGCAGAAGTTCGTGGACGCCGCCGGCCGCGTCGAGCGGTTCCAGAAGAAGTTCGGCGGGCAGTATTTCAAGGGCGGCAAGACCGCTCAGCCGGCCAAGTAGCGCCGCGCCCCGCACCGGTCGGTCACGGCCCGAGGTACGTGCTCGGGCCGTCTGCGTCTGCCCGTCCGTCACCCGAGGAACGTCGCGATGCCCGTCACGCCCACCACTGTCCAAGACCCCACGTGGATGACCCGCGTCCAGGAGATGGTGGCGCGTGCGGCGGAGATCGCGACCGAGATGAATAAGCCCGAAGTCGCCACCAACGGCGCCCGCATGACCCGCCTGGCGCGCGAGCACGGCGCGCTGGTGAAGATCGCGGACCTGTACCGGGAATACCGGACCGCGACCGATCAGCTTCAGGAGTCCCAGCAGATTATCGCCGACGGCTCTGACCCCGAGCTCAAGCAGCTCGCCGAGGCGGAGCTGCCGACGCTCACCGCGCGGCGCGAGCGCGTGCTCGGCGCGATGCAGGAGCGGCTGGTCACCGGCGACGAGGCTTCGATCCGCTCGATCATCCTCGAAATCCGCGCGGGCACCGGCGGCGACGAAGCGGGCCTCTTCGCGGGCGACCTGCTCAACATGTACACCAGCTACGCGACCCGCAAAGGGTTCAAGGTCGAGCCGCTGTCGATCTCGCCTTCCGACCGCGGTGGCATCAAGGAAGCGATCATCAACATCACCGGGGACGAGGTGTACCTGCACTACCGCTTCGAGGGGGGCGGCCACCGCGTGCAGCGCGTGCCCAAGACCGAAGCGCAGGGGCGGATTCACACCTCGGCGGCGACGGTCGCCGTGCTCGTGGAGCCCGAGGAAATCCAGGCCGACATCGACTGGGACAAGGACGTGCTCGAGCACGTCAGCCGGGCGGGGGGCCCCGGCGGGCAGAACGTCAACAAGGTCTCCAGCGCGATCAAGCTCGAGCACATTCCGACGGGCATCACGGTGTCGATGCGGGACGAGAAGAGCCAGCACAAGAACCGGGCCAAGGCCCGCCGGGTGCTGCTGTCGCGGGTGTACGACCATTTCCAGACGCAGCAGCGGCAGAAGATCGCGTCGGAGCGCAAGAGCATGGTCGGCACGGGCGACCGCAGCGACCGCATCCGCACCTACAACTTCCCGCAGAACCGCGTCACCGATCACCGGATCAACAAGGACGTCTACGACCTCGAGCACATCCTGATGGGCGACTTCGACGAGTTCCTCGCCCAGCTGCACGAACGCGACCTGAAGCTGCGGCTGGAAAGCCTGTAACCGCCAGGGGGCCGAGCGTCTGGGGTACGCGGAGGGGCTACCGGGGTGTGACTAGATCTGGTGGCACGGGCAAATGACGACGAACGAGCGGCTTGCGCGTGCCGCCGGCGGCAACCGTTCGTGTCCGAGCCGCGACCGGCAGGGAGCGTAGCCCGCGACCACCGCTCGGTCTCGCCCGCCGCTGGTGCGAGAATCCATTCTCGCACCCCGACCCCCGGGAGTCCTTTCCCGTGTCC
>CAIWOY010000146.1 GCA_903914415.1 uncultured Phycisphaerales bacterium
ACTTGCTTTGTCCCAAATCCAGGCCCAAAATTCTCATCGCCGGACCTCCTTCAAGATGCTTGTCCATCTTTGGGCCGCACCACGCGCGCCCGTTGAGCGGCACGATACCGCTCGGGAGGCCCGGCTTTCATAGCTTCTCTGCGGTTGCCTTTTTCCGCCAGAACCGCGCAGCCCCCGCCACCCGCCAACAACTTCGCCGCCCCGCCTTTCTTTCCGCCCTTTTCCGATGAATACTTGGCTCAGGCCCGCGCTCCGCGCCCCGATCAGAACCCCGCACGCGAGTGCGGGGCTCTGGATTCGCCGGCTAATAGGGCTTCTATGAATCCGCTCCCGGCTAGCCCGTTCGCTCCGCGTCCTCGGCGCTCTCCGCGCCTCCGCGGTTGCCTTTCCCAACGTCCCGATAACGAAGAATGCCAGGGGGGGTACACACACTTGGCATTCTTGGCATCCTTGGGTTTCCAGTAGCGCCAGCGGCCTTTTTATCCGGAACTCCGCCAACCGCTTGGCACACTTGGCGGCCTTGGTCGCCCGCGCCAGATAAAAGCGCCCTTCGCGTGCAACGCCCCGAAGGTGATCAAGGGGGGGTACACACACATGATCACCTTGATCACCTTCGGTTTTCGGCGCCCCGAACCGCGCACGCCCGCGCCGCGGCCGTGTGCCCGAACCCGCTACTCCCCGACCACCTGCACGACCACCTCTCGTTGCCGCCCGCGCGTGTCGAAGTCGATCAAGACGATCTGCTGCCACGTCCCCAGCGTCATCCGCCCGTCGACCACCGGCACCGTGATCGACGGCCCCAGCGCCGACGCCCGCACGTGCGCGTGCCCGTTGTCGTCGTGCCACGTCGCCTCGTGCTTGTAGTACTCGCCCTCCGGCGCGATCCGCTCGAAGAACGCCTTCAGATCGTGCGTCATCAACCCCGGCTCCGCTTCGGTCGTCGTGATTCCCGCCGTCGACCCGACGACGAACACGACCGCGACGCCGTTGCGGACCTTTGACCCCGCCACGACGCGTGCCACCTCCGCCGTGATGTCCGCCACGTCCGTATTCCCCCGTGTGCTGACGCGAATCCGCTCGCCGTACGTCATGGCTCGCCTCCTCTTTTGCCCGCCGGGCGCCGCGCCACTATGATACCGCCGACTCGCGTATCATCGTCGGGACACGTGAGGCCGGAAACAGGGACCCGCGCGACCATGAGCACACTGATCTCCGAAGACCATCGTGTCCTGATCGACGGCGTCCGCGATTACGCCCGCGGCGAGCTGCTGGCCCTCGACCGCCAGTGGGACAAGGATGAATCCTCCTGCTGCGCGCAGCTCAACCAGCTCCACGAGATGGGGCTGATGGGCCTGCGTGTGCCCGAAGCGCTCGGCGGGCTGGAATGCCCAATGCCGGTCTACGCCCACATCATCCGCGAGCTGTCGTACGCCTCGCCGTCCGTCGCGGTCACGATCGCCGTGCACAGCATGGTCTGCGAGGCGGTCAAGATGTTCGCCCAGCCCGCGATCCGCGAAGCGCTGCTGCGCACGCTGCTGACGGCGGACAACCTGGCGGCCTTCGCGATCAGCGAGCCGGACGCCGGCTCCGATCCGGGCTCCGCAAAGACGCGTGCCGAGCGGGTCGAGGGCGGCTGGAAGCTCTCCGGCAACAAATTCTGGGTCACCAACGGGCTGACCGGCCGCTGGTTCGTCGTGCTCGCCCGCGGCCGCGAGTCCAGCCCGCGCAAAGACCTCAGCATGTTCCTGCTGGACGCCCGGCAGGACGCCATCGAGCGCCGGTCCATCCACGGCAAGATGGGGATTCGCGGGTCGGAAACCGCCGAGATGCGGCTCGACGGCGCGTTTGTCCCCGCCGACCACCTGCTTGGGCACCCCGGCGACGGGCTGAAGATCGCGCTGTCCGCGCTCGACGGCGGCCGCATCGGCATCGCCTCGCAGGCGATCGGCATCGCCCAAGCGTGCGTGGACCTGATGGTGAGCTACGCGAAAGAGCGGCGGCAGTTCAACCACCCCATCGCGGATTTCCAGGCCATCCAGTGGATGATCGCCGACAGCCAGACCGAGCTGGATGCATCCCAGCTCCTGACCGACCGGGCAGCGCTGCTCAAGGAGAGCGGGGGCCGGTTCACGCGCGAGGCGTCGATCGCCAAGCTGTACGCCAGCGAGGCGGCCAATCGCATTGCCTATCGCGCGGTGCAGATCCACGGCGGCACCGGCTTCGTCAACGAGTGCCGCGTGGAGCAGCTCTATCGCGACGCGCGCGTCACCACCATCTACGAGGGCACCAGCGAGATCCAACGCCTCGTCATCGCACGCGAAGTGCTGAAATAGCGCAGAAGAAGGGGTCAGGAACCTCTTCCGGGCGCCGCCGTTGCGCGCCGCGGAAAAGAGGCTCGTGACCCCTTTCCGGCTTGAGCCCGCTAGTACGGGCAGTTCGTCCCGATCAACGTCACGAACGGATCGATGTCCGCGAACGTCACGTTGCCGTCGTGGTTGCAGTCCGCATTCAGCCACGGGCAGTTGGGATGGTTCGCGTGCCAGGCCGACTGGCCTGCCAACGCCTCCACGAACGGATCAATGTCCGCGAACGTGATCGCGTGGTCGCACGTCGTGTCGCCCGCACACAGCGTCTGCCCAAGCTGAACCGTAAACGTCAGCGTCGCCGTCGAAACCCCCTGCACCGTCGCCGCCACCACCTTCGAGAACCCCGGCGGCGAGTTCAGATCCAACACGTTCGCCAGCCCATTCGCCAGCCGGAACGTGTACGTCCCCACCGTCGCCGGCGCCGGGAACGACCCCGTCGCCACCGTCTGCGGCGTCGTGCCTTGCCCCACGCCCGTCACGACCGTCGCGTTCTCGCCGATGCCCGCGCCCGTCAACGCTTGCCCGAACGTGTTCTGCCCGCCGCCGATCTGGATCAGGTTCTTCGTGGTGCCCGTGAACGGCCGCTGCACGCCGCGGTAGCCCGCAATGCCGTTCTCGTCCGGGTTGGCGATGCCCGCCACGCGCGCGAAGTTGGTCATGCCGGCCGGGACGCCGCTGGCCGGCGGCAGGATCATTCCGACCGGGTTGGTGCCGTCCTGCGTGAAGTCGGTGCTGACCAGCGCCAGGCCGAGGTTGTCGCCGGTGGAATCAACGAGGACCTTGATGGTCCAGTCGATCGGCGTGTTGGGCTCGACGGTCAACCCGTTCTTGGTGGACTCCAGCGTCAGCGTCGCCGTCGGCGTGGCCA
>CAIWOY010000147.1 GCA_903914415.1 uncultured Phycisphaerales bacterium
GGGTGCACGGTTCACCGGCTGGGGGCCGGTGCCACACCGCCGAGCGGGCCGTCAAGGCAGGCTCTGGCACTGCGTGAGCACCTCAAGTATTCCCCACGTTGAGAGGGAAAGCAAAGCGGGAATGGACGGTTGGCGGAGTTTGGCGGCGGGTGGCGGAGATTGGCGGGGAAACGCGAGTCATGAGTGGCGAATAGCGAGTAACGAGTCGAGGGCGGAGGTGCGAAAAGCGGCACGCTCGCGTGGTCACACCCGCCGAGGCCGCTCTTGACGCTGCGCAGGGCCGCGGCTACTTTTTGGCCTTCTCCCCGCCGAGAAACTGGGAGTTAGACGTGCCGTACGACAGCATTGTGTGCATCAAGCAGGTCCCGGACACCGCCAATGTGACCGCGGACGCGATGAAGGCCGACGGGACCGTGAACCGCGCGGCCCTGCCCGCGATCTTCAACCCCGACGACCTGCGCGCCCTCGAAATCGCCCTCCAGGTCCGCGACCAGCACGGCGGGACGGTCACGGTCATCAGCATGGGGCCGCCGAAGGCCGCCGACGTGCTGCGCGAGTGCCTGTACCGCGGGGCGGACCGCGCGATCCTGCTCACGGATCGCCGGGCCGCCGCCAGCGACACGCTCGCGACCAGCTACATCCTCGCCCAGGCCATCAAGACGGTCGGGCGCTACGACTTCGTGTTCTGCGGCCGGCAGGCGATCGACGGCGATACCGCCCAGGTCGGCCCGCAGTGCGCCGAGAAGCTCGGCATCCCGCAGGTCACGTACCTCGAGAAGCTGGTCGAGCTGCGCGACCGCACCGCCCGCATCCGCCGCAACGTCGGCAACGGGTGGGAAATCGTCGAGGTCGGGCTGCCGGTCCTCGTCACGGTGCTCGACACGGCGGCGGAGCCGCGGCCGCCGGCGGCCCGGCGAGTGATGAAATACAAGCGGGCGGTCGTGCGGGCGGAACTGGACGCGGCGGTCAAAGCCGAACGACCCAGCGCTACGGCGGCCGAGCTGGAAGCCGAAGTCGAGCGGCGGGCTGAGCCTCTGCGAGCCCGCGGCCTGATGATGGAGCAATGGAACCTGGACGACATCAAGGCCGACCTGTCGTGGTGCGGTCTGGCCGGCTCGCCGACGAAGGTGCACCGCGTCCAGGCGATCGTCCTGACGAAGCAGGGCTACACGGAAATCCCGGCCACGGAGGACGGCGTCCGGCGGCTGGTCCGCGAGTTGGTCGTGGACCACACTCTGGGCTGAACCGCCGCAGAGGAAGGCACGGGAAGAGGCCACCGATATAGGACGCGCCCCAGACGCACGCTCAGCAGTGCGGTGCGTCGAGGAGGCGCCCTACAGGCTGAGCGCTGAACGCTGAGAGCTTTTTTAATGATCGAACCGAATCGCAATGGCGAAGTCTGGGTGTACGCGGAGCAGGAAGACGGCGCCCTGCACGATGTCGCGCTGGAGCTGTGTGGCAAGGTCCGCGAGCTGGCCGACCGCCTCGGCGTGAAGACGGGCGTCGTGCTGGCCGGCTGGAACGTCCGCGAATTGGCGTACCGCCTGTTCCACCACGGTGCCGACCGCGTGTACCTGGTCGAGGACCGCAAGCTCGAGCACTTCCAGACGCAGCCCTATGCCCGCGTCGTCTGCACGCTGATCGAGAAGCACAAGCCGCAGATCGTGCTCTTCGGCGCGACCGCAGTTGGCCGCGATCTGGCCCCGCGCGTCGCTTCCCAGATGCGTTGCGGGCTCACGGCCGACTGCACGGACCTCGACATCGCCGACGTCGACGACCCGTCCGCCAAGAAGACGCACAAGAACCTGCTGCTGCAAATCCGGCCCGCGTTTGGCGGCAACATCATCGCGACCATCGTCAACCCCGACCGCTGGCCGCAGATGGCGACCGTCCGCGAGGGCGTCATGCCGCTCCGCGACCCGGACATGCAGCGCAAGGGCGAGATCGTCGCCGAGAAGATCAAGTTCGAGGAGCGGGACTTCGCGGTCCGGCTCATCGAGCGCCATCGCGAGCCGCGCAAAGTCAATTTGAAAGGTGCCCGCACGATCGTCGCCGGCGGCGGCGGCGTCGGCAGCAAGGCCAATTTCAAGGTGATCCACGACTTGGCCGGCGCCATCGGCGGGGCGGTCGGCGCGTCGCGGGCCGCGGTCGACGGCGGCTTCATCGGCAAGGAGCACCAGGTCGGCCAGACGGGCACGACCGTCCGCCCGGCCCTCTACATCGCCTGCGGCATCAGCGGCGCCATCCAGCACCGCGCCGGCATGGAGGAATCCGCCAAGATCGTCGCGGTCAACTGGGACAAGGAGGCGCCGATCTTCGGTGTCGCCCACTACGGCATCGTCGGGGACCTCAACCAGGTGATTCCGATGATGGTCAAGGCGATCAAGGAAAGGCCGAAGGAATGAACCTTAACCCCCCTCCCTCTTAGGGAGGGGCTGGGGGAGGGTCATGGTCGGCGAGAGCGCACGTGAACGCAGACACCGAGTACCTCCGAGCGCAACATCCCGAGCCCGTGGACTGCGCAAGGAGGCCCCGGTGCCAGAACGCTTGCTGTGGGGGCGGCTGCGCGCGGGGCAGTTGGCCGGGATCCGCTTCCGCCGGCAACAACCCGTGGGCCCCTACGTCCTGGACTTCTACTGCGCGAGCAAGAAACTCGCGATTGAGCTCGACGGTATGACCCACGACGAGCGAGTAGACTACGATGCGCGGCGCACGGCGTACCTTGAGTCGACCGGACTGCATGTCATCCGGTTTTCAGATGACGAGGTGCTGACGGACATCGACGGAGTCGTGCAACGTATCGTGTTTGAGATCGGGCTGGAGTGAGACCCGACCCTCCCCCTGCCCCTCCCTAAGAGGGAGGGGAGTAGGATTCACCGGATGGTCCTGAGCCTGTGGCAACAACGACGGTGGCCGGAGATACAACGGGAGTTGAGCGAGATCACCGCGCGCCTGGCGGCCTGGGGCGTCGAGCGCGTCGTGCTGTACGGCTCGTACGCCCGCGGCGATTCTCACGAAGATAGCGACGTGGACCTGCTGGTAATCAAGGAGACGGACGAGCGTTTCATCGACCGCATCGCCAGTGCGCTGGCCGTGACCGGAGCGCGCATTCCGGTCGAACCGCTCGTGTATACGCCGGCGGAAATTGAGCTGATGCGGGCGCGGGGCAGCGGTCTGCTCGCCGACGCGGAGCGTGAAGGCAAGGTGTTGTATGAGCGCGACGCCTGATGCCAACCCGGTGGAAGCGCGCCGCTGGCTGCGCCAGGCCGAGCAGCAGTTGGCCGTTGCGCACTACAACGCCGCGGGCCGCTTCTGGCCGACAGCGTGCTTTCTTTATCAGCAGGCGGCCGAGATCGCGCTCAAGTCGCTGCTGATCCGGCGGGGCAAGCGCGCCCGAGTGCACGGCCTCCTGCACCTCGTCGAACGCCTCGTTGAAGATGACCAGAGCGCCGAGCGGTTGTCCGAACCCGCCCGTCAACTGGACCGCTTCTATGTGACGACCCGTTACCCGGACGCGCTCCCGACGGGCATCTCGGACGAGTACTTCGACGAGCATGACGCAGTTTCGGCAAAAACCGCGGCTGAGCAGATCCTGGCGACGGTCCGGCAGGAGTTGGGCAAAACAGAGCCCTGAGAGTCCCGCATGGCTAATTTCTTCGCCGACAACGACGACATCCGCTTTCTCTTCGACCACCTTGACCTGTGCGGTCTCGCGCGGGTCCAGGAGGACGACTTCGCCGACGCGCAGGCCGGCAGCGACTACGCTCCCGTCGACGAGTGCGACGCCGTCGATAACTACCGCCGTGTGCTCGAGATTGTCGGCGACGTCGCCGGCAACGTCATTGCCCCGCGGGCCGAGGCCGTCGATCGCGAAGGGCACACGCTCAACGAGGACGGCACGGTCACGCTGCACCCGCTGGTCGCCGACAACATCCGCCGACTAGGCCAGGCCGACCTGATGGGCTTCACCCTGCCGCGCCGGTATGGCGGCCTGAACTGCCCCAGCCTGGTTTACACGATGGCCATCGAGATGGTCAGCCGGGCCGACGGCTCGCTGATGAACATCTTCGGCCTGCAAGGCATCGCCGAGACGATCAACGCCTTCGCCGACGACGCGCTCAAGGACGAGTATTTGCCGAGATTCGCCCGCGGCGAGGTCACCGGCGCGATGGTCCTCACCGAGCCCGACGCCGGCAGCGACCTCCAGGCCGTCCGCCTCCGCGCCCTCCAGGACGACGACGGCAACTGGTATCTCCGCGGCGTCAAACGGTTCATTACCAACGGCTGTGGCGACGTGCTGCTCACGCTCGCCCGCAGCGAGCCGGAGGTCTCCGACGGCCGCGGTCTGAGCCTGTTTATCTCCGAGCGCAGCCCGCGCATCCGCGTGCGGCACCTGGAGCACAAGCTCGGCATCCACGGCTCGCCGACGTGCGAGTTGGTGTATGACGACGCGCCGGCGAAGCTCATTGGCCAGCGGCAGCGCGGTCTCATCACCTACGTCATGGCCCTGATGAACGGCGCCCGCGTCGGCATCGCGGCCCAGTCGCTGGGCATCGCCGAAGCGGCGTACCGGCTCGCGCGGACCTACGCGCACACGCGGAAGCAGTTCGGCGGGCCGATCGAGCGGTTGCCGGCGGTCGCCGAGATGGTCACCGACATGAAGCTCGCGATCGAGGCGGCTCGCGCGCTGACCTACGAGACCGCCCGCGTCTGCGACCTCGAGCACAACAACGAGCGTCTGCTTAACTTCGGCCAGCCGCTCGCCGCCGACGAGACCAAGCGGCGGAAGGAAACGGCCCGTACGTTCAAGCGGCTCAATGGAATGCTGACGCCGATGAGCAAGTACTATGCGTCGGAGATGTGCGTGCGGGTCGCCGATACGGCGCTGCAGGTGCTCGGCGGGTCGGGGTATATGCAGGATTATCCCGCCGAGCGGTATCTGCGCGACGCCCGCATCACGACGATCTACGAGGGCACGAGCCAGCTTCAGATCGTCGCGGCGGTCCGTGGCGTGTGCTCGGGTGCGTTCGAGAAGCGCGTCGCCGAGCTGGAGGAAGTGCAGTACGCCGACCCGCTACTGGCGGAGCTGAAGGCGAAACTCGTCGCGGGGCGGGAACAGGTGTTGAAGACGATCGCGTTCGTGAAGAGCCAGAACAGCGATTACCTCGATCTCGCGGGCCGGCGGCTGGTGGATGCGGCGACGGCAGTGTACATCGGCCACCTGTTCCTGCGCCAAGCCGAGCCGGGCTGTCCTCAGCCCGCTCCATGCGGGGCCGGTTCCCAGCCGGCCACCGCAGCCCGCGACCGCAAGAAGCGCGTCGCCCGCCGGTTCATCGACACGGAGGTGCGCAAGGCCCATTTCAACTGTGAGTTGATCTGTGCCGGCGACCGCGCCCCGCTCGAAGAGTACGACCTTCTCGCGGGCCCGGTGCCGGCGAAGGACTAGGCCGGGCGATCACGCGGTGGGCCGCGCCTCCGTGTTGGCCAGGACTCTCGATCAGCGACGGACAGCCCAGATCCGGGCCGTGTGGGCGGGGCCACGCCAGTCTTCGGAATAGTGGCGGATTTCAAGGCCGGCCAGCAACCCAGGTAGCTCGCCCGAACGCAAAACGTGCGACTCCGCGGCCGGCCGGCCGTACCGCTCGCGATGCAAGGTGGTGAAGGTTTCGTAGACGACGCTGCCGCCGGGCCTGAGCCAGCCGGGCAGGCGCTGCAGAAGCGGGCGGTGCAGGTAGCGAAAGGCGACGACCAGGTCGTACAGACCGGTGACGGGCGTCGGGTCGCGTTCGAGATCGACCTGCACCCAGCGGATGGGCGCGAGTACAGGCGCGTAGCGGCCCGCCAGGTCGCGGCCGCGCTCCAGTGCGTCCGGGAGGATGTCTGCGGCCGTCACGGCCCACCCGCAGGAGGCCAGGTAGACC
The DNA here is from genome assembly GCA_903914415.1 of uncultured Phycisphaerales bacterium. GTDB lineage: Bacteria > Planctomycetota > Phycisphaerae > UBA1845 > Fen-1342 > Fen-1342. The sequence goes on from CAIWOY010000147.1 coordinate 5,922, forward strand.
GCGTCGCGTCCCGTTCCACACGCCAGGTCGAGCGCGTCGCCGGCTGCGGCGGGCAACAGGTGCGGCACCACCTCGCACAGGAACGCGCTGGGCCGCCAGAGCCGGCCGAGCGGCGCGGCTTCCGCGTCGCCCGCCCAGGCGAAGTCAGCGCACACCACCGCCCGACGCCCGACGCCCGTAAGCCACGCCGCCACACGCTCGGCGAGGTCGGCCGGTCCGGCGACGGCGATTATCTCGTCGCGCGGCGGCAGCTCGTGGGTCCGCGCGGGCAGCTCGGCGAAAGGGATGTTGACGGCATCGGCGATGGGGGTGCGCGCGGCGTCCAGCGCCGGGCGCGGGTCCAGCAGCGCGCGCTGAGACAGCACGGCACGTCTCCGAGCCCTGCAACGCAGGTCCGTCGGCCGCTAGACCCAGGTGTTCACGATATTGAAGGCCAGCCCGATCGTATCGAGGATGGCCTGGCAGGTATCGACGAAGAGCAGGCCACTGGAAAGCAGGATCAACGTGGCCATTCGCCGGGTGGTACTATGCATGGTCCTCTCCACTGGGGCCGCACGACGCTACACATATCGTATTCGTGCGAGGCGGCGTGTGGCAAGCCGGCGCGTTGCGCGGGGCCGGTTTGACCGGCGCGCATCGCCCCGGTACGCTACCGCGCCAAGTGCAATGGGAACGGGGCTAGCGCGTGGAGCGGCGACGGCGTTGTGAGCGAGCAACCGACCAAGACGCACCGCACGACAGCGGCCGATGCACAGCAGCTCAAGGAGCCCTGGCCCGAACAGTGGGCCTCGTTCATCGGCTTCTTCGTGTACCTGCTGGTCCTCAAGAGCTTCTTTCTGCCGCTGTTCATCATCCCGACGGGGTCCATGGCCGAGACGCTGTACGGGGCCCACGCGATGCACACGTGCCCGAACTGCGGCACGGAATACGCCGTGGGGTGGCAACAGCCGCCGGACGGCGACGCGCGCGCCGCCTACCATCCCGTGGTGCAATGCCCCAACTGCCGCTGGCGGGAGTACTACGGCCCGCCCGGGAGCTTGTCGCCCATGCGAGCGCAGCCGGATAGCCTGCTGGCCGAGCCGCTGCGGCCGGCCGCCGGCGACCGCATCTTCGTGCACGGGTGGTCGTTCGACCTGCCATTCGCCCGCACGGACAAGTTGGGGCCGCAGCGCTGGGACGTGGTCGTCTTCAAGGTCCCGACGGACGGGCAGACCAATTACATTAAGCGGCTCGTCGGACTGCCCGGCGAGAAGATCGAGCTGATCGACGGCGACCTGTACGTGAATGACCGCCTGGAGCCCAAGAGCCGCGATGCGCAGCGGTCGCTGTGGTTCCCCTACTACAACCAGGACTTCCCGCCGCGGCGTACCGCGGGGCGGGCCGCGTATTGCCCGCGCTGGGTCGCGCTCGACGCGGGCGGCGGCTGGTCTGGCCTGGACACGCGCGTCGTGCGGCTGAGCAATCCGGACAGCAGCCCCGCGATCATCCAGTTCGCGACAGACGTGGGCAACCCGTCGCGTCCGGGGGTAATTCAGGACGTCTACGCGTACAACGAGCCACGCACCGACCTTCCTGGGAACATCGTGACTGACGTGCGGCTGTCGGCGGAAGTGGACGTGGCGCGGCTGGACGACGACGGCTGGATCGAGCTGCACGTCACCAAGGGGGAGCACGGCTTCTTCGCGCGGCTGACGGCGGACCACTGGCTGCGGCTGGAGCATCAGCCGAACGGCGCCGCCGACCGTGAGGCGTGGGACAAGTGCCCCTGGCACCACGAAGACGGGCCGATGCACCTGGCGCTCAGCCACGTGGACGGCAGGGTCGTGGTCGAGGTAAACGGCCGCGTCGCAATGGAGTCGACGCGGGCCCAATATGAGATCACGCCGCAGAAGGCCGCCACGCAGAGCGCGGCGCACCAGCCGCCGGCGCTGCGGATCGCCGGTCAGAACGCGCAGGTCACGCTCCGGCATCTGCTCATCGAGCGGGACGTGTATTACACGAGCGACGTGCGCGTAACGGGCGGCGCCGGGTACGCGGTGCAGGGCCATCCGATCACGCTCAAGGCCAACGAGTACTTCATGCTCGGCGACAACAGCCCGAACAGTCTCGACGCGCGGTTTGCGTTTGCCGGGATGCACACCGATGCGGTTGGGCCGCATCTGAAGGCGGCGGCGGCGCGGCCGGAGGGCGAGGGCCGGTTCCACCCTGGGACCGTGCCGGGCGACCAGCTTATCGGACGTGCGTTCTTCGTTTACTGGCCCGGGTTCATGCCGACGACGCCCTGGGGGTCGGGGCGGCTGCCGAACTTGCTGCCCGATTTGGGCCGCACGCGGTGGATCCACTAGTGTAGTGGCTCGCAAAAACGTGAACGTAATCGCCTGGGGAGCACGGGCCTCTGGCCCGTTTCGGCAGCGATTCGCACGGGCCGGAGGCCCATGCTCCCCGGTCCGTAACGTGCGGTTATTTCTGAGCCACTACACTAGAGAAGACGGGGAGGCCGGCCTCTTCTGACGGTGCACAGCGCGGCTTTGGGCGGGACTTGACGGAGCAAAAACGGTAGAATGCGCTAGAGTGGCTGATGCGCTGGATTCCCTGCTACCGGAGGAGAAATTGATGTCACCGCGCACGTGCGTCCTGGGGATTGGTCTTTTCATCATGCTGGTGGCGGGCTCGGCCTGGGCCCAGGAAGAGCAAACGGGGATGCGGTACGACGATTACAAGGTCGTACGCGTCTTCGCCGACTCCTGGGACCAGATCGACCAACTCCACGACCTGGGCGCCCGGCTCATGAGCGAAGGCGAGGGCCCCGGCGTGGTCGATTATCTCCTGCCCCCCGACGCGTTGCCCGGGCTGGAGTCCCTGGGCCTGACCTACAAGGTGCTCAACGACAACATCCAGAAGGACATCGACGCGGAGCGGGCGTTGCTGGACGCGGAGGGCCCCGTCGAGGCAACC
>CAIWOY010000148.1 GCA_903914415.1 uncultured Phycisphaerales bacterium
CACCGGCCCGGTGCATTTGACCGTGACGGTGACGTCGGCGGCCGGCTGCGTGTGCAACAACGCCACGGACGTGCCGGTCGTGACGTGTGGCGCAACCGGCGCCTGCTGCCACACCAACGGCACGTGCGCGGTGATCACGAGCGCTGACTGCACCACGGCTGGGGGTGTTTACTCCGGCGACGGTACCGCCTGCCGCCCCGGCAATCTCTGTCCGGCGTCGTGCAAGGGCGACATGAACTGCGACGGCCAGGTTACTTTCGCCGACATCGACCTGTTCGTCCAGGCGCTGAACGGCGAGTCTGCCTGGACGGGCTGGCCGTGCCCGTGGCTCAATGCGGACGCCAACAACGACCTCGCCGTGACGTTTGCAGACATCGATCCGTTCGTGGCGTTGATCGGTACGACGTGCCCGTAGCAGCGCGCGGGCGCCCGGCCGCGGGCGGCCGATCCTGAATCGGCCCGGCGGTCGCGTATCCCTCGGGCTGTGCGGCCTCTGACCTGGATGGCGACGGCGACGCGGACCTGGCGGACGCCGCTATCCTGCAAGCGCTGGCCACCGGGCCAAACTGACGCGAACCGTCGGGAGCGCCGTTTCACGATCGAATCCCGCGGCCGACCTTTGAAAACCGGGCCTCCGGGGAGAGAATGTCGCGCGCCGTTTACGTCGTGAAGGTCGGCGACGGAGGCTGCGGTGACTGCGCGGACTTTGCTGGCTGCATCGCTGACATCCGCCGCGATCCCACTGGAGCAGCAGGTCCGGGCCGCGCAGGCTGCAGGAGCAGACCTGGTCGAGTTGCGGGTGGACTGCATCGGGGACATCTCCGCGGTAACGGGGTTGCTCGAAGCGCCGCGGATTCTGCCGCTGATCGTCACGGTGCGCTGCGCCGCCGAAGGCGGGGCGTGGACGGGTAGCGAGGCGGAGCGGGTCGCGCTCATCGAGCGGCTCGGTCTGCTGTGCCCCGGATACATCGATGTGGAGTACGCCACCTGGCGGCGGTCGGCCAACATCCGCCAGAAGATCGGGCTGGTGTGCAATCTGGCCGGTGCCGGCGCAGGGACGCATGAGGCGCGGACGCCCGGCCAGCACCCGAAGAACGAGCTGATCCTGTCGCACCATGACTTGGCCGGCACGCCGACCGCCATCGCTTCGCTGCTGGACGAACTGGCCGCAAGCCCGGCCGGGATTATCAAGGTCGCGTTCACGGCCCACGACGCTGCCGATGCGTGTCGCGTGCTTTCAGAACTCCGTCGCCGCCGGGGTAGCGCGCGCCAGGTGATTGCGCTGGCCATGGGCGAAGGTGGCGTAGCGACGCGGATTCTGGCGCGCAAGTTCGGTGCCTTCCTGACGTATACCGTGCTGCGTCGCGGCGAAGAGGCCGCCGCGGGGCAGCCGACCATCGCCGATCTGAAGCAGATCTACGGATGGGAGCGAATCGGGCCGGCGACGCGGGTCTACGGCGTCATCGGCTGGCCGGTCGCGCACTCGCAGAGTCCGCATGTTCACAACGCCGCGCTGGCCGCTGACGGAATCGACGGCGTCTACGTGCCCTGGGCGGTGCGGCCGGACTACGAGGGTTTCGCGGCGTTCATGGACTACGTTGCGCGGGAGCCGGAGCTCGGGGTCGCGGGGTTGAGCGTCACGTTGCCGCACAAGGAGCACGCGTTGCGCTGGCTGGACGAGCGCGAACCCGCCGCGGCGGGCGTGACGCCGCGCGCCCGCCGCTGCGGAGCCGTGAATACGCTGGCCCTTGAATCCGACGGACGGTGGCTGGGGGACAATACGGATGGGCTGGGGGCGCTCGCGGCGCTGCAGACGGCGCGGCGTTACATGGCGAGTCGGCCGGCCGACCAGCGCGTCGCCGTGCTCGGGGCGGGCGGCGTGGCCCGGGCGATCGTCGCCGCATTGTGCGAGGAGGGCTGTCAGGTCACGGTCTACAACCGCACGCCCCAGCGCGCCCAAGCCTTGGCGCGGGAGCTGCACTGCGCCTGGCGACCGTGGGCAGAGAGAGTTCAATACGTTGGCGAGGTGCTGATTAACTGCACGTCGTTGGGCATGTGGCCGGCCGTGGACGAAACGCCGGTGTCTGATGCGGCGCTGCGGGCCGGGACGGTTGTTCTGGACGCGGTCTATCGCCCGGCGGAAACGCGCCTGTTGCGGGCGGCCCGGTCGCGGGGGTGCGCGGTTGTGGGTGGCGCGGCGATGTTTATCGGCCAGGCGGCGCGGCAATACGAACTGTGGCACGACAGGCCGGCGCCGGTCGAGGTCATGCGCCGGGCGCTGCCGGCCGATGCCGGATAATCCCGCAATCATCGCTCCCGCGGGGCGGGGCGGGTTTCTCCGCGGGCGGCCGAGCTGCGGTCGGACCTCCTGAGCATGGAGGCGCAGAAACTTCCGGCGCAAATTCCCACCTTGGCTTGCCATGTCGCGCAATGTTTTCCACTCTTAGAGTGTCACTGCGCGCGCCGGCCAAGCGGGCGCGGTGCTTGACCTGCCGGTCGGCAGGTCGTGCGAGCGGTCACACGAGGCTTCCAGAGGGCATAGAGACACGGCCGGGCACTGTGGCCCGGGCTGTCCGGAGAGCGGAGAGGCCGCAGGCGCGGCACAGGTGGCAGGGATGCATGGCAGTGGGCGGCTTCGGTCCGCCCCAGTTGGGCGAGAAGATGAAAGGAAAACTCATGAACGCGTTGGTTTCTCGAGCGAAAGCTTTTCTGGTCAGTGAAGACGGTCCGACCGCGACCGAGTACGCGGTCATGCTGGCCCTGATCATCGTCGTGGCGATCGCGGCCGTGACGCTGCTGGGCCAGAGCGTGACGAGTGTGTTCACGAACGTGAACACCAAGATCAAGGCTCTGCCGTCGTAGTAGCGCGGCGGCGCAGTCGGTTCGACAGATGGCCGTTGGGCGGCGACATCGCGTTTGCGGTGGTCGCCGCCCTGCTTTGGGCCCGGTCCCAGCCGGGCATTCTCCGTGTGCCGCCGGTTCCGGAGAAACCGCGCGAGAACTCCGCTGCGCGTCAGACCCTTGCCCGTAAGCGGATTGGCCGCACCGGAGTAAGTTCGGGCGCACGTTTCCGCGCCCGCGGTTTGCTTCGCCGCGCAACATTTGCAACACTTGAATGGTCTCGCTGCTGCGGCTGCGCTCGTCGGATAACGAGCGGTCGGCTCGGCGGGTCCGGGGGCGGCCAGATGAGGCATACAGCGCGCGGCACGGCCAGGGCTGCGCCAGGTTTGCGGCAGAGCGGAGGAAAGGTGCCATGAGTGCGTTGGCTGCTCGAGTGAAGGCCTTTCTGGTCAGTGAGGACGGTCCGACCGCGACCGAATACGCGGTCATGTTGGCCCTGATCATCGTCGTGGCAATCGCCGCCGTGACACTGCTCGGTCAGAGCGTGCAGGGCGTCTTCACCAACGTGAACACGAAGATCAAGGCGTTGCCGTCCTAGTGACGCGGCGGCGCAGTTGTCTCGATCGAAGGCTGCCGGACGGCGACATCGCAACTGCGGTGGCCGCCGCCCGTCTTTCTGACCAGTGTCGCGCGAACGTCCGATGGTAAGGAGAATCTCTGACGTTACCGGCCCTGGCGGGTGTGCCGCCGGCGAAGACACGTTTGGGCGCGGCGCGAGGCCTCGCGGGCCACAGGCGCTGCGGAACACGACGAGGCTGTGACCGATATGAACATTGCGTACTGGGAGATCGCGCTGCTCGTCCTGATCCCGGGCATCCTGTATGCCTCCTGGATCGACTACGCGCAGCGGCGCGTGCCAAACTGGCTGAACGGCATGATCGCCGCAGTCGGGCTCGCGGCCCAGGCGCATTTCTTCGGTTGGTATCAGCACGGGGTGGGCGGGCTCGGGTGGGGGCTGCTCGGCCTGCTGGTCGGGTTTGGGCTGCTGATCGTCCCCTGGCTGATGCACGGCATGGGCGCGGGGGATGTCAAGCTGATGGCGGCGATCGGGTGTTGGCTCGGCCCCTGGCTGACGCTGTTGAGCTTCGCGGCGGGCGCGCTCATCGGCGGCCTCGTCGCCGTCACCATGATTCTGTCGACCGGGCGGGCCCTGCACGCCTACGCGAACATGCAGGCCATCCTCACCAAGGTGCGGCGCTGGGACACGGCCTTTGGCGAGTTCGCGGGCGCCAAAACATTCGGGCCTACGAGCCAGCTTCTGCCGTACGGCGTGCCGCTGACGGCCGGGACGATCGGTGTGCTGTTGACGTACTACGTCGGAGGTTGGTTGCCATGAGGAAATTGGGAAAGAGGCGTGGGCGGGCCAGTGCGGTGGTCGAGATGGCGGTGGTCACGCCGCTGCTGTTGACGCTGCTGTTCGGCATCATCGAGTACGGCTGGACGCTGAGCGTCAGGCAGAGCATGGTCTCGGCGGCCCGCGAAGGCGCACGGGTTGCGTCTTTGCCGGGCTCAAGCGACACGGACATCCGCTCCCGGGTGCAGGAGTATCTGGCGCCGATGGGGCTTACGGGGCAGGTGACGCTCCAGCGGGCCGTTCTGCCCGATAATCCTACGGAAAAAGTCACCGTGACGATCCCGTACTCGCAGGTCTCGCTGCTGGGCGGCTACTTCGGGAGTACCAGCTTCAACTTGGCGTCGACCTGCTCAATGAGAAAGGAGGGCGCGGACTAGGCGCGGACCGATAGGAATGGAGGGGCCGCAGTCCGCCCTGGGGCGGACTGGTCTGATAGGCCGCGCAGGCCCTGGCGCGTGACCGGCCGCGGTACGCCGGGACCGGCGCGCCGGGACCGCCAAAGTGTCCGCCCACGTGCGGAAAGGATGACCATGAACGGCAAGACACTGATACCCCTTGCGGCGGGCCTGGGCATCGGCGGGTTTGCGCTGTGGATGGGCTTCAACACGCTCCGCAACGCACGCGGTACGCAGCAAGCCCCGACGGAGATCCCGCTCTGGTCGCCCAAGACGGACATTCCGCGCGGCACCCAGATCACGGAGGACATGGTCCAGCCGCTGCAGTACCCAGCGAACTTGCTCCCACCGGGTGCGGTGCAGGACAAGAAGGAACTGCTGGGGCGCGTGCCACGCCTGGATCTGCCCGCCGGTCTTCCGATCCTCGACGATCTGCTCCTTCCGCCGGGCGCGCGGCAGGGAATCTTCGTCAGGCCGGGCTATCGCGCGGTGGCGGTGAAGATCGATGAGGGCTCGGGGGTCGATTACCACCTGGAACCGGGCGCGTCCGTCGACGTCGTGGGCTCGTTCAGCGTGCAGCGGAACGGGCGGCAGGAGATGTGCGCCCAGACGATCGTCGAGAACGTCGAAATCGCCGCGGTCGGTCCGCGCCTGAGCTTTGTGGGCAAAGAGGACTCCGGCGGCAAGAACCAGGGGGCGCGCGAGAACCGTTTGGTGCGCGCCGTCACGCTCTTCGTCAAGCCCGAGGACGTGCCCAAGCTGCTCTTGACCGAGCAGCAGGGGCACCTCAAGCTCAGCCTGCGGGGCGGTGGCGACAGCGCGGAACTCGGCTCCCGCAGGACCGTCAGCGACCGGGAGCTGACCGGCGCGGAACCCGATTCCGGCGCGCCGGGACCGGGGTTCGGACCAGGGGTCGCCACGTCGCTGCTGGAGCGGCTGCGCGGCCTGTTCACCAAGCCGCAGCCGATATGGCCGGCGGCGGCGACCGCCACGGCCACGGCCCGGTCCGTGCTCGACCTGACCTGGGCGGTGGCGATCTACCGCGGCACGGGCCGCGAGACGGTGCACTTCAAGAACCGCGATTCCTGCGAGCGGGTGGAGCCGGAGGACCAGGACTCCAACCGCTCGATCTTTGGCCCGCCGAAACGCACCACGCCGCCGCGCGATGCCACCGAGGCGGGCGAACCGAAACCGAAGCCGGAGACACCGGGGACGGACGAGCCAGGCGCAGCGCCGAAGGAGCCGCAAGAATGAACCCACAGACCAATGTAGCAGCCGACGCCCGTGTCGGCCGGAGACTGACTCGCCCAGCGCGCCTCGCCGGCGCACTCGGCTTGCTCAGCCTCGCGGGCGCGATTGGGGCGGGGCCGGTCGTGCGTGCGCAGCCTGCGCCCGAGCCTTCGCCGCTGGCGGCCGGGCCGGCCGTACAGATACGGGTGACGCGCGCCCAGGACCGGCCGCAACTCATCCCGGTGGCGGTGAGCCAGGGCGTGCTGGTCGACTTCAGCGTGCCGATCCGCGAGGTGCATGTGGCCAACCCGGAGATCGCCGACGTCGCGGTGACCTCCCCGCGCCAGATCCTGGTGAACGGCAAATCGTTCGGGACGACGCAACTGGTGGCCATGATCGACGGCGGGGCCCAGAGCATCTTCACCATCGCGGTGGACCTCGACCTCGAACGCCTCCAGGCGAGCATCCAGAAAACCGCACCGCGCGCCAAGGTCCAGGCCACCAGCCTGCTCGATACGGTCGTGCTGTCCGGGACGGTCCCCGACCCCGACGCGGCCGAGCGCATCATGCAGATCGCCGGCGTGTACTCAAAGAACGTCATAAACCACATGCGCGTGGCCGGCGTGCAGCAGGTCGTGCTGCGCTGCACGGTCGCCGAGGTCAACCGCACCGCCACGCGCCAGTTGGGTTTCAACGGCTGGATGGCCGGCAGCAACTTCCCCGACATGTTCGTCGTCCAGCAGGTCGGCGGCATCAACCCCGTCAACATCGGCGGCGCAAAGGAAGTTTCCGTGTCGGGCCGCATCCCCTTTGCCACGGACCAACAGTCCGGCCTGCCGCTCACGCAGGTGCCGACGCTCAGCTTCGGCTTTCCGCAGGCGCAGATGCAGATCTTCATCAAGGCCCTGCGCGAGAACGGTCTGCTCCGCGTGCTGGCCGAACCCAACCTCGTCACCGTCAGCGGCCAGGAGGCGTCGTTCCTCGCCGGCGGCGAGCTGCCCATCCCGGTGCAGCAGCGCGATTCCATCTCCATCGAGTACCGCGAGTACGGCATCCGCCTGGTGTTCACGCCCACCATCGTCAACGAGAACACCATCCGCCTGCGGGTCGCACCGGAGGTCAGCGAGCCGGACTTCAGCACGGCGGTCCGCATCGGCGGGTTCGTCGTCCCGGGGCTGATCCAGCGCCGCGTCGAAACCGTCGTCGAGCTCGGCTCCGGCCAGACCTTCGCCATCGGCGGCATGCTGAGCGACAAGACCCGCGCCACCAGCGGACGCATCCCGGCCCTGGGTGACGTCCCCGTGCTCGGAGCACTATTCAGCTCCGTCGATTATCAGTCCGAGGAGAGCGAGCTCGTCGTCCTCGTCACCCCCGAGCTCGTCGAGCCCCTCAATCCGGGGCAGACCGGCAGCGTCCCAGGCGGCGACTACGTCGTCCCCAACGATTGGGAGCTGTTCCTCCTCGGCCAGCTCGATGGCGAAGGCACACCGGGCCACAAGCCGGTCGCGGAGAGCGCGAGCCAGCAGGCCGTGCGGCCGGTGCGGACTTCCCCACCGGCATCCACGGCTGTGCGCCTGCGGGGGCCCATCGGCCCCGCCGGCGAGGACGAGGGCACATAGACGTGCACACGTGGTCAGGTGGAGACACACAGGTTGGTCGCTCCGCCGCAGGCGGATCGCTGAGCATACCGCCCCCGCCCGAGGCGGCGCGGCGCGGACTTCGAGGAGACAAATCATCGTGTTCGCAGTGTAGGGCCTGGGGCATTGTGGAGGTGTGAAGATGCAACGCTGGGTGAGACAGACTTGTTGGTACCGACGGCGCGCGGCCGTACTCGTGCAGGTGGCCGTGTCGTCCACGCTCATGCTCGGCATGGGTGCGCTCGCCATCGATGTGGGCATGCTCTATTCGGCGAAGAGCGAGATCCAGGTTTCCGCGGATTCGGCGGCGCTGGCCGCGGCTTCAAAACTGGCCGGCGGCAGCGGCGACGTGCAGTCGGCGGCCGTGGCGGCGGCCGACCAGTATGCCTCCATGAACACGGTCCTGGGCGTGACGCCGCGCGTCTATGCCGCGGACGTGGAGTTCGGCCAGGCCATTCCTGACGCCGGCTACCAGAAGTTCCATTTCCAGCCCGCCGCCCAGAGCTGGGATGCCGTGCGGGTGACGGTCCGGCACATGGCGTCGGGCCAACCGAGTGACAAGCCGTTGCTGACCGTGCCGTTGGCGTTCGCGAAGGTCTTCGGTGTCGCCGAGCAGCAGTTGCAAGCCCGCGCGTCGGCGGTGCTCGTGCCGCGCGACATCGCGGTCGTGATTGACCTCTCCGGCTCGATGAGCGACGACAGCGAGTTGCAGCACTACAAGCGCTTCCTCGGCGAAACCGGCGTGTGGCGAAACGGGATCCAGGTCAACCTGCGCGACGTGTGGTGCGCGTTGGATGGTCCGGCGCCCAATCACCCGTATGTCCCTGGTGCCGAGGGCCAGACGCAGTACGCCGGCGACACCGGTCCGACCATCGGGGCGATGAGCACGTGGGGCAGCGCGGTTGTTCCAGAGACGTACAACCCGTCGAACGATGCCGGCCTGTGGTACGTCCCGAAGAGCTCGACCTGCACGGCGGCCGCCGCCAAGACGAGCCTCCAGCAACGGGGCTACAGCGCGGACGAGATCACCACCCTGTGCAGCTCGGCCAAGGACAGCACGTCCAACCCGCCGCAGTACATCAACCGCACGGCGGTCATTCTGGGCCTCGCATCGTGGAAGAGCGGCCGGCCGGGCGGAAAGCCGGGCGGCAACGGCGACGCGCTTGTCCAAAACAACGAAATCACGTGGAGCGCCTATCCGTCCTGGTGCCAGGGTTGGACGTGGACCGACTATATCAATTACGACGCCTCGACCAGCACCACGATGTACTCGATTAACTCGGCGTTTCGGTACCGTTTCGGCCCGAAGACGTTCGTCAACTTCCTGCTGGAGAACGAGCCGCAGAATGACCAAACGTCGATCCTGTGGCAGACCCCGGAGCAGCCGCTGCAAGCCGTGAAGGACGCGGTGCAGGCGATGGTGGACGAGATCACCGGGCTGGACAGCCGGGATCAGATGTCCCTGGAAATCTTCGGCACGACGGCCCGCCACGAAGTGGACCTGACGGCGACTCTCGGAGCCGTGTCCTCCCTGCTCTTCCAGAGGCAGGTCGCGCACTACAACGGAAACACGAACATGGGCGGCGGGCTCCAGACCGCCCTCACCGAACTGGGCTCGACGCGGGCCCGCGCCGCGGCGGCCAAGGTCATCATGCTCATGTCCGACGGCAAGCCGAACATCGATGCGTCGGGACACTTTACGAGTGGCGGAAGCACCGCGATTGACAACTGGGTCAAGAGCATCGCCCAGCAGGCGGCCGACAGGAACATGCGCCTGTACACGGTCAGCGTCGGAGTCGACTCGGACCAGGACCTGATGGCGGCGCTCGCGACGATCGGTCACGGCGAACACTTCCACGCGGAAGGCACGCCCGCCGAATACGCGGATCAGTTGGAGGCGATTTTCCGGACGCTGGGCGGCCGGCGGCCGGTGCAGTTGATCGAGTAGGCGCCGGTGCCCGCGCGGGCGTGGGTCCCTCCCCGCCGCGCGACGGGAGCCGCCGCGCTGACCCCCGGGTATCGTCGGCCGCAGGACGACGCACCGCACCGCGCGGCGGCGTCCTGCGGCCGAGCCCGTTCGCCCCTGGCCGACTTACGGCCGGTCAGGGGCTTGCAGACGACGAAAAGGGAGACCGACAGCCGTGAGCAGGCCCGTGCGCGTCATCGTGCTGAACGCGGACGAGGAAGCCGCGCCGGAGCTGCGCGCCCTGCTGCTGAGCGTCGCGGGCGTCAAGATCGTGGCCGAGATCGACGAGCCCGCCCTACTGGCCCGCGCGCTGACGCAATTCCCCGCCGAAGTCCTGCTGCTGCATCTGGACCCGAATCCCGCGGCCACAATGGAGGTCATCGCCCCGCTGATCGCCAGCCAAAAGGACCAGCTCGCGGTGATCGCCATGACGGAGGATCGCAGCGCGGAGCTGGTCGTGCGCGCGATGCGGGCCGGGATGCGGGAGTTCTTGTGGAAGCCGTTTCCGCCGGAGCAGTTGACTGACATTCTCCGCCGCCTCGGCCTGGAAGCCCCGACGATCCGGCAGCAGGCCGGGCGGCTGATCCCGGTGGTCGGCGCCTGCGGCGGGATGGGGGCCACGACGATCGCGACCAACCTGGCAGTGGAGTTGGCGCAGCTTGCGGGGGCCGGCGGCGACGACAAGCTGAAGACCGCGATCGTCGATCTGGATTTCCGCTTCGGGCAGGTGGCGATGTTCCTCGACGTGCAGCCCACGTACACCATCGCGGATCTGTGTGACACGCCCGAGCACATCGAAGCCCAGATGATTGAGCGCGTGATGGTCCGTCACCCCTCAGGCGTGCACGTGCTGGCGATCCCGAGCGACATGGAGCAGGCGCAGCGGATCAGCGCCGGGCAGTGCGCCGGAGTCCTCGCCGCGTTGCTGGAACATTACGACTTCGTGGTGGTCGACGGGCCGGTGCGGCTCGATCCGACGGCGCGCGCCGTCTTCGACATGGCCGACATTTACCTGGTGGTCATGCAGCTCCTGGTGCCGCCGGTGCGCAATACGGACCGCCTGCTCCGGGAGCTGGCCCGGGGCGGGTACAACCTGGACCAGGTCCGGCTGGTGTGCAACCGTTGCGGGCGCGAAGCGGGGTACCTGGAGCCGACGGACGTGGAGACGACGCTGGGCCGGCCGCTGGCCTGGACGCTGCCAGACGACTGGAAGACCGCCAGCACCGCCGTGAACGTCGGTAGCCCGCTGCTGGAAAGCGCCCCCAAGTCGAGGCTGCGCGCGGCCCTACAGCAGGTGGCCCTGGCGATGGCGGGCTGCGGCGAAGCGCAACCTGACCCGGAGAAAGTCAGTGCCGCCGAGACGAAGCGGCGGAAACTGCTGCCGTTTCTGAGTAGTTAACCGGGCGCCGCGCGCCCGGGCCATGGGAGTCAGCGATGGGCTTGTTTACCAAGAAATCGGCGGGGAGCCGAACCGTGGAAGCCGTGATCGATCCGGCGCCCGGCGCTGCGGAGAAGCCGCCCGCCGCCGAGCATCCCGAGAGCGAGGTTTCGCCCGCGGCAAAGTCAGCCGCGCCGGTCCGGCCGGCACCGCCGCCGCCGCCGGCCGCCGGTGGGCCGTCGCCGCTCAAGTCGCGCGGCGACCCGATGGCGGACGAGCGGGCCGCGAAGTTCCAGACCCTCAAGACGGACATTCACCGCAAGCTGGTCGAGCAGCTCGACATGACCAAGCTGGCCCAGAACGTCACGGAGGAGATTCGCGAGCAAGTCCGCCAGATCGTGGTGGCCTTGTGCGAAGAGTCGAACACGCTGCTGAATTTCAGCGAGCGGCAGCGGCTGGCGCGCGAGATCCTCGACGAGACGTTCGGGCTGGGGCCGCTGGAGCCGCTGCTGGCGGACGAGCAGATCTCGGACATCCTGATCAACGGCCCCAAGCAAGTGTACATCGAAAAGGGGGGCCGGCTCACGTTGACCGGCGTGAAGTTCAAGGACAACGCGCATCTGCTGCACTTGATCGACAAGATCGTGTCGCCACTGGGCCGCCGCTGCGACGAAGTCTGCCCCATGGTCGACGCGCGTCTGAAGGACGGCAGCCGCGTGAACGCGATCATTCCGCCGCTGGCGATCGACGGGCCGTCGGTGTCCATCCGCCGCTTCGGCAAGGACCCGATCACCTGGGACGATTACGTGCGCTTCCGGTCGTGTGCCCCGGACATGGTGGAGTTCCTCCGGGCGTGCGTGCACGCGGGTCTGAACATCCTGATCGCCGGCGGAACGGGCTCGGGCAAGACGACCCTCCTGAACAACCTGTCGAGCTTCATCCCGGACGACGAGCGGATCGTGACCATCGAAGACGCGGCGGAGTTGCAGCTCCGGCAGCCGCACGTCGTCCGCCTCGAGACCCGTCCGGCAAACATCGAGGGCAAGGGGCGGATCACGATCCGCGACCTGTTGATCAACGCGTTGCGCATGCGTCCAGACCGCATCGTGGTCGGCGAATGCCGCGGGGGCGAGACGCTCGACATGCTCCAGGCCATGAACACCGGGCATGAGGGGTCAATGACCACGATCCACGCCAACAGCACGCGCGACGCGGTGCAGCGCGTGGAGACGATGGTCATGATGGCCGGCTTCGAGCTGCCGGTGCGGTCGATCCGCCAGCAATTCGCGTCCGCCCTCAACCTGATCGTGCAGGCGGCGCGCCTGACCGGCGGGCCGCGCAAAATCGTCGCGATCACCGAGGTGCAGGGCATG
Source organism: uncultured Phycisphaerales bacterium (assembly GCA_903914415.1). Lineage (GTDB taxonomy): Bacteria > Planctomycetota > Phycisphaerae > UBA1845 > Fen-1342 > Fen-1342. The sequence continues at coordinate 12,235 of CAIWOY010000148.1, forward strand.
GAGGGCGACGTGGTCACGATGCAGGACATTTTCAAGTTCGAGCAGGACGGGGTCAACGCGCAGGGCGAGGCGTACGGGCGGATCGTCTCCACCGGCGTGCGGCCCAGCTTTCTGGAGCGTTTGAAGTCCGCCGGCGCAAACATCGATCACGATTGGTTTGCGCCCCGCGATCTGATCACCGACGAGGTCGAACAGGTGCCGTCATGATCCCCCATGTATTCGCGCTGGCGACACCGGCGCTGCTCAAGTCCGTGCTCTTCGTGGCGCTGCCGCTGGCCGGGTCGCTGCTGCTGGCCTACGGCGTCTACAACGCCGCCTTCGATCTGCGCCGCGGGGCCCGCAAGCGGGTCATCGACCGGCTGAAAGGGGGCTTGCGCGGGCGTGAGAAAGAGGACGATTTCGCGCTCACCGACTTCCGCAAGCGCACGGTCGAGGCAGTCGGTTTCCTCGCCAAGGCGTTCGCCAAATGGAGCTTCACCGCCCGCTTCCAGCGGGCTCTGGACCAGGCCAACATCTCCTGGTCGGCGGCCCAGACGCTGGTGAACCTGACGGCGATCACCAGCGCGCTGCTGGCGGGCCTGCTCGCCCTCCGCGTGTCGCCGCTGATCACGTTTGGCGTCGCCGCGGGCGTCTTCATCCTGCCGATCGTCTATCTCTTTCGCCGCCGCCGCACACGCCTGAAGAAGCTGGTCGCGCAGTTGCCGGACGTATTCGAGCTGCTCGGCCAGGCGCTGCGGGCCGGCCATTCGCTGGCCAGCGGCATGCAGGTGATCGCCAAGCAACTGCCCGAGCCGGCGGGGACGGAGTTTGGGCGCGTCTTCCACGAGCAGAACCTGGGGATGAAGATCGAGGACGCGCTGCGGAACCTGGCCGACCGCACCGACCAGCTCGACGTGCGGTTCTTCGTGACCGCCGTGCTGATCCAGCGGCAGGTTGGTGGCGACCTGGCGGAGGTGCTCGACAAGATCGGCGCGGTGATCCGCGACCGGATCAAGCTCTTCGGCACCGTGCAGGCGCTCACCGCCGAGGGCCGGCTGTCGGGCTACGTGCTGCTGGCGCTGCCCGTGCTGGTCTTCCTGGCCATGCTGAAGGTCAACTCGGACTACGCGATGCTGCTGCTCACCGACCCAACCGGCAAGCTCATGCTGGCCGGGGCGATCGTGATGCAGCTCATGGGCTGGGTGATGATCAAGAAGATCGTGAACATCAAAGTGTAGGGACGCAACGGGAAAAGCTACCAGCGAGTTCCGAGTATGGAAACGAACCTGATTACCCTCGTCGTGCTCGTCGTCGTCGCGGTCGGGCTCATAGTTTATAGCCTGCTGCCGCGTGCCAGGGAGGAGAAAGACGCCGTCAAGCGCCGCCTGTCGGGCCGGCGCGGCACGGACGACGACGCGGAATTGGCGAAGACGGCCCGCGCCTCGGCCGCCGACGACCTGGTTCGCCGGGCCACCCCGGTGCTTTCCCGGCTGATCATGCCCACGTCCACCCAGGAGCATACGAATCTCCGCGTCAAGCTCGCCAACGGCGGCTACCGGCAGCCACACGCCCAGACGCTTTTCCTGGCCAGCAAGTCCATCCTCGCCGCGGGCGGCCTGATCCTGTCGCTGGCGGCCGGTGTCGCCAGCCATCTCGCCCTGCCCCTGGCCCTCGGGTTGGGAGCCTTCTGCACCGGCGCCGGCATGATGCTCCCGGACCTGTGGCTGTCGCTCATGACGAACGGACGCAAGACGAAGATCCGCTACGGGCTGCCCGACACGCTCGACCTGCTGGTGGTCTCGGTCGAGTCCGGGTTGGCGCTGGATGCGGCCCTCAAGCGTGTCGGCGACGAGATGGCCCCCGTCCACCACGAGCTGTCGGAGGAGCTGCGCATCGCGACGATGGAATGCCAGATGGGCCTGCCCCGCACCGAAGCGCTCGAGAACATGGCCCGCCGCAGCGGCGTCGACGAGGTCCGCAGCCTGGTGTCGGTGATCACGCAGGCGGAGAAGTTCGGCACGAGCGTCGCCCGGGCGTTGCGCAACCAGGCGGAATCGCTCCGTACGAAACGGCGGCAGCAGGCCGAGGAGCGCGCCCAGAAGACCGCGGTCAAGCTCCTGATTCCGCTGATCCTGTTCATTTTCCCCGCCATGTTCGTCGTTCTTGGCGGCCCGGCCGTGCTCAACGTGATCAAGCAGATGAAGAACAACCCGGGGCTCGGCGGGTAGGGCGAATAGCACGCGGGGCGCACGCACACTGGCCCGCAGCCGCGCCAAGACCTAGCGTCGGCTTCGCGCAGAATGAAGCGTCGGCTTCGCGCAGAGCATAGCGTCGGCTTCCCGCAGAACGTAGCGTCGGCTTCCCCGTGGCCGCCGGCTCCGTGAATGTAGCGGCCGACCCCCGTGAATGTAGCGCCCGACCCCCGTGAATGTAGCGCCCGACCCCCGTGTCGGCCGTAGACTGCGGGAGGACCTGCGCGGCGCGCGAAGATCCCGACTGTTTGTAGTACAGAGGCACAGAGAAAACGGGGCCTTGGTCCGGGGTCATAAAGGCCGAGGCGTCCGCAGGTTTCACAAACTAAGAACAGCGCGGTTTCAACGAAAGCGGGCCGTCTGCGCGGCGTTTGGCGGCGCCGGCTGCTCGTGGTCTGGTCCTACGCCCCCTATCTCCGAATCTGCACTGCTATCCAGCAGGTTCTTCGCGGGAGTGGAAGATTCTTCACGCGGCGTCGATTAGCTTTGCCGTGTCGGCGGCGCGCGCTGCGAGGATGGCGGTGATCGCCGGCGCGCC